>JAINDL010000100.1 GCA_019931245.1 Bryobacteraceae bacterium CoA2 C42 | reverse complement strand
GGAACCCCCACCACCCTCGGCGCCAGCTCCTTCCAACTCCGCGCCGAAGACTCCGCCAACCCCGCCGAACGCAACGCAACCAAAACCTTCACCCTCACCGTCAACCTCTCCCCCCTCGGCATCACCACCGCCTCGCTCCCCCGCGCCACCGCCGGCCTCCCCTACAGCCAAACCCTCGCCGCCACCGGCGGCGTCACCCCCTACCGCTGGTCCATCCTCACCGGCACGCTGCCGCCCAACCTCACCCTCACCCCCGCCACCGGCGCCCTCTCCGGCATCGTCCAACTTGGCGGCACCACCAACTTCACCGTCCGCGTCACCGATAACACCGGCGCCACCGCGGACCGTCCGCTTACCCTCGAAACCCTTACCCAGCTCGGCATCACCAGCCACGTCTTCACCGTCGAACAGAGCCAGTTCTTCTCCTCCACCGTCGCTGTCTTCGGCGGCCGCCCGCCCTACCAACTCGCCATCGTCTCCGGCGCCCCACCCCCCGGCCTCGGCTTCACCCCGGCCACCGCTACCTTCAGCGGCACCACCAGCGCCCCCATCGGCCAGTTCGCCGTCACCATGCGGGCCGTCGACGCCCTCGAGCAGACCGCCACCGCCACCCTGCTCTTCAACGTCGTGCCTCCCCCTCCTCCTCCGCTGAGCCTCTCGCCCGCCAACCTGCCCAACGGGATCGCCGGCGCCGCCTACGCCGCCCAACTCACCGTCGCCGGCGGCGTCCCGCCCTACATCCTCCGTCTCTACCAGGGCAGCCTCCCCCCCGGCGTCATCATGAACGGAGCCGGCGCCTTCAGCGGTACCCCCTCCACCCCCGGCGCTTATACCTTCGGCGTCCTGGCCGAAGATAGCAGCGGCCGCTTCACCGGCCAGCTCTTCACCATCGTCATCACGGCCCCCGTTCTCCCTCTCCTGCTCACGCCCGATTCGCTGCCCGGCGGCAGCGTCAACCTGCCCTACTCAGCCGCCTTCGGCGCCACCGGCGGCCAGGCCCCCTACCGCTTCGCCGTCACCGGCAATCTGCCTCCCGGCGTCGTCTTCACGAGCAACGCCACCCTCACCGGCACCCCCACCGCCCCCGGCGCCTTCCGCTTCTCCTGCGAAGTCACCGACGCCCGCAACGTCCGCGCCGAACGCAGCTTCACCGTCAACATCCTCGGCCCCCTCGAAATCACCACTACCGCCCTGCCCGACGCCGTCTCCGACGCCCCCTACGGCGCCCCGGTCGCCGCCGCCGGAGGCGTCCCGCCCTACGCCTTCACCCTCAGCGGCCTCCCGCCCGGCCTCACCGCCGGCGCCGATGGCGCCCTCTCCGGCACCCCCACCGCCGCGGGTTCGTTTTCGGTCTCCGCCGCGGTCACGGACAGCCGCGGCCAGCGCGCCTCCCGCGTCCTGCCCCTCACGGTCCGCAACCGCCTCATCGCCATCATCGCCCCCCCGGGCCTCACGCCGGTCCTCGTCGCCCAGACTGCCAGCGGCGGCTTCGCCGCGGCCGGCGGTCAGCCCCCCTACCAGTGGGCCGTCACCAGCGGCGCCCTGCCTCCCGGCGTTGGCTTCGTTTCGTCAAGTGGTGCCCTCAGCGGCGCGCCCACCGCCGCCGGCGTCTTCAACTTCGGTGTCACCGTCACCGACTCTCTCCGCAACACCGCCACCGCCCAGGCCACCCTCCGCGTCCTCCCCGCGCTCGCTGTCAACGCCCTCGAACTGCCCGGCGGCATCGCCGGCTTCGCCCTCTCCGCCCGCTTCGGCGCCACCGGCGGCGAGGCGCCCTACCGCTTCGCGCTCGTCGAAGGCGCCCTCCCCCCCGGCCTCGCGCTCGCCTCCGATGGTGTCCTCGCCGGCACCCCCGGCGCCGCCGGCAGCTTCCGCTTCACCCTGCAGGTCACCGACTCGCTCGGCAACCGCGCCACCCGCGCCTTCGACCTCGCCATCGCCCTGCCGCCCCTGCCGCCGCTGCTCGTCTCCTTCCTCCAGTCCAGCCGGCAGTTCACCGTCACGCTCCAACTCGCCGCGCCCTATCCGTTGCCCATCTCCGGCACCTTGACCCTCCTGTTCACCCCCGATGCGAGCAACCCCGTCGACGACCCTGCCGTCCAGCTCGCCTCCGGCGGCCGTCAACTGGACTTCACCATCCCGCCCGGCCAGACCGCCGCGCAGTTCCCGCTCAATCCCCTGCGCTTCCAGGTCGGCACCATCGCGGGCCGCGTCCAGCTGCAGACCACCGTCACCCCGCTCGGCGGCCAGCCCTCGCCCGGCCCGGCCGCCACGGTTCCCATCCCCCGCGCCGCGCCCGTCATCAACTCCGCTTCGCTGCTCTCGACCCCGTCCGGCCTAGCGCTTACCGTCGAAGGTGTCTCGAACACCCGCGAAGTCTCGACGGTCACCCTGCAGTTCAACCCCGCCGCGGGCAGCCAACTCGAAACCACCACCCTTACGGTGCCCGTCACGGCGGCCTTCAACGCGTGGTTCGGTTCGACGGCCTCGCAGCCCTTCGGCGGCGGTTTCCGGCTCACCCTGCCCCTGACCGTCACCGGTCAGGCCGGCGCCATCGAATCGATCGTCGTCCGCCTCACCAACAGCGCCGGCGAATCGCAGCCCGTTACCGCTCGTAGAAACTAAGCCAGTTGTCGCCCTGCTTGACGATACGGCTCCGCCGCAGCGGGCCGTACTCGTCGGCCAGCACCTGCCGCGGCGGATGCTGCACGATCACGAGCGCCACCGCCGTCTCCGCCACTGCCGTCAGCGCCGCGTCAAACTCCTTGGGCACCGTAAACGGCGGGTCGAGAAACACAATATCGGCCTCTATCGTCCGCAGCGCCTCGCTCGCCTTCCGCTTGATGATCGCCGTCCTCCCCTGCACCCCCAGCGACTGTATGTTCTCAAACAGCACGCGGAGGGCTTCCTTGTTGCGCTCGATAAACAGCACTCGCCGCGCCCCCCGGCTCAACGCCTCCAGCCCCACCGCTCCGGTCCCCGCGTAGGCGTCCACAAACACCATCCCCGCAAGCCGCGTCTGCAAAATATTGAACAGCGACTCCCGCAGCCGGTCCGGCGTCGGCCGCACCTCCGTCCCTTCCACACTCTGCAGCCGGCGGCTGCGAAACTCTCCAGCAATAACGCGCATGGTTACCCTACCAATACTAAGCCGTAGCGCCGCTGCCAGTGCTCCCGCAGATAAGCCACCGCCTGCCGCAGCGTCGCCTCGTCCGGTGGATGGTCGATGAATGCGTTGGCTTCGTTGCGCGCAATCTCGAGCAACTCGCTGTCGCGCAGAATGTTGCCGAAACGCAGCGCCGGCAGCCCGCTCTGCTTCGTTCCGAAAAACTCGCCAGGGCCGCGCAACCGCAGGTCCATCTCGGCGATGTAGAAGCCGTCGTTTGATTCCACCATCGTCCGGATCCGCTCCTTGCCCGTCTCGCTCAGCTTATCGGTTACCAGCAGACAGTAGCTCTGCTCGCCGCCCCGGCCCACGCGCCCCCGCAGCTGGTGCAGCTGCGCCAGGCCAAACCGCTCGGCCTGCTCAATCACCATCACTGTCGCGTTCGGCACGTCCACGCCCACCTCCACCACCGTCGTCGCCACCAGAATCTGCGTCTCGCCCCGCTTGAACGCCGCCATCACGGCCTCTTTGTCCGTCTGCGCTAGCTTGCCGTGCAGCAGGCCCACCGTGAAGTGCGGAAACACGGTCTGCGAAAGCTGCAGATACATCTGCTCGGCCGCCTTCATCGCCTGTGTCTCGCTCTCTTCAATCACCGGATAGACGACATAGGCCTGCCGGCCCGCCGCCACCTCCGTCTGCAGGAACGACCAGACCTCCTCAACCCGGCTCGCGTTGACGTGCGTCGTGACAATCGGCCGGCGCCCCGGCGGCAGCTCGTCGATCACGGAGGTATCGAGGTCGCCGTAGACGGTCAGCGCCAGCGTCCGCGGAATCGGCGTGGCCGTCATCACCAGCACGTCCGGCGTCTGGCCCTTCTCCATCAGCTTCAGCCGCTGCATGACGCCAAACCGGTGCTGCTCGTCGACAATCGCCAGGCCCAGCTTGGCAAACTGCACGTCGGCTTCGAGCAGCGCGTGCGTGCCGATGGCGACGTGCACCATGCCGCTCGCGATCAGCCGCCGGATCGCCTCCTTCTCCTTGGCCTTGAAGGAGCCGGACAGCATCGCGCACTCATAGCCCAGCTTGCCGAACAGGTTCTTGAAGTAGGCGAAGTGCTGCGCGGCCAGAATCTCGGTGGGCGCGAGCACGGCCACTTGGTATCCGTTTTCGATGGCGATGATGGCCGCCTCGGCCGCCACCAGCGTCTTTCCGCTGCCCACGTCACCCTGCACGAGGCGGCTCATCGGCTGCGGCGCCGCCATGTCGCGGGCGATCTCGCCGAGCACCCGCTTCTGTGCCCCGGTCGGCTTGAACGGCAGCATCGCCTTGATCTTCTCGCGCACCTGGTTGGTCAAGGCAAACTGAATGCCCCGCGCCTCCCGCGCCTTGTTGCGCTTGAGCGCCAGCCCGCACTCGAGCCAGAAGAATTCTTCGAGAATCATCCGCACATGGGCCGGCGACCGGAAGCCGTTCAGCAGACGGATATCGCTGTCTTCGGCCGGAAAATGGATGCCCTGAATCGCCGCCCACCGCGACGGCAGCTTCAACTGTTCGCAGATCCGCGCCGGCAGCAGGTCCTCGACCGGCGCGAGCGAATCGAGCACCCGCCGCATCAGCACCCGCAGCAGCTTCGGACTCACCTTCTGCGCGGCTTCGTAGATCGGCACTACCCGCCCGGTATGCAGCGTGGCATCGCCCTCTTCGTCGTCCTGCGACAGAATCTCAAACTCGGGATTCTTCATCAGCAGCTCGCCGCGGTAGGTGTCGAACTCGACCTTGCCATACACAGCCAGCCGCATCCCCTCGGCGAGCACCTTGGCCAGGTAGCCGCCGTTGAACCAGCGTCCGTATAGCGGCAGGCGCCCGGCGTCGCCCAGCGTCGCTTCAAACAGCCCCACCCGCTTGTTCTTCAACTGCGGCAGGCTCGTCGCGCGCACTTCGACAATCACGGTCGCCATCTCGCCGGGGGCCAGCTGGTCGATACGCTTCAGGTTCGATCGGTCTTCGTAGCGAAACGGCGGGTAGTGCAGCAGGTCGGCCACCGTGACGAGACCCTTGGTCTCGAGCATCGCCGCCCGCTGCGGTCCCACGCCTTTCACGTATACGAGCGGGGTTTCAAGATTCACTTACGCTACAATTCCCTGTTATGAAGGCCTCTATTCTCTTTCTATTCTCCGCTATCGTCGGTATGGCCGCTGACCTGCGCGTGGGCATCGTCGGCACGGACACCTCGCACGTCATCGCGTTCGTGAAGATTCTCAATGACCCGAAGAACCCCGACCATCAGCCGGGCGCCAAAATCGTCGCCGCATACAAGGGCGGCAGTCAGGATCTGGAATCGAGCCGCAATCGCGTCGAAGGCTACGCCAAGGAGCTGCACGATAAGTGGGGCGTCGAGATCGTGCCCGACATCAAGACGCTATGCGAGAAGGTCGACGCCATTCTGCTCGAGAGCGTCGACGGCCGCGTCCATCTCGCCCAGGCCAAAGAGATCTTCAAACACAAGAAGCCGGTCTTCATCGACAAGCCCCTCGCTGCGGATCGCGCCGACGCCATCGCCATCGAAAAGCTGGCCCAGGCCAACGGCGTAAAGTGGTTCACCTCCTCGAGCCTCCGCTGGAGCGACGGCATCCTCGACGCCAAGGACGCCAAGGGCGTCGTCGTCTGGGGCCCCGGCCCGATGGACCCCACGCACAAGCTCGACATGACCTGGTACGGCATCCACGCCGTCGAGATGCTCTACGCCATGATGGGCACCGGCTGCGTCGAAGTCACCCGCGTCGCCTCCGGCGATGACGTGGTGGTCGGCAAGTGGAAGGACGGCCGCACCGGCACGCTCCATCTGCTGCGGCCCTACGGCGACTTCGGCGCGCTGCTCTTTAAAGACAAGAGCGTCGTTCCCGGCCCGGCCAAAGTAAAGGTGAACTACGCGCCCATGCTCGGCCAGATCGTCAAGTTCTTTCAAACCGGCCAGTCGCCGGTGCCCGTCGAGCAGACCATGGAGATGTTCGCCTTCATGGAAGCGGCGCAGAAGAGCAAGGCGCAGGGCGGCCGGCCCGTGAAACTGCAGTAGATCGGGGTAAACTATAGGTTTATGTCAGGTCTGCTTGCAGGAAAGACCGCTCTCGTAGCGGGCGTTGCCAACCGTTGGTCGATTGCGTATTCGATTGCCGCCGCGTTTCGCCGGGAAGGCGCCACGCTGCTGCTCACCTACCAGGGGGAGCGCGTGCGCGGCCAGGTGGAAGAGCTTGGCGCCGAACTCGGCGCCGCCCGGGTGCTCAACTGCGACGTCACCAACGACGCCGAACTGGAAGCGCTCGTCGCGGTGCTGCAGACCGAGTTTCCGAAGCTCGACGCCGTCGTCCACAGCATCGCCTTCGCCAACAAGGAAGACCTGAGCCGGCCCTTCAGTGAGACCTCGCGCGACGGCTACCTGCTGTCGCAGAACGTCAGCGCCTATTCGCTCGTCGCCATGAGCCGCGCCCTCGCGCCGCTCATGAGTGACGGTGGCGCCATCCTGACGCTCACCTACCTCGGCGCCACCCGCGTCGTCGAAAACTACAACGTCATGGGCGTCGCCAAGGCGGCCCTCGAAGCCTGCGTGCGCTACCTGGCCGCTGAACTCGGCAGCCGGAACATCCGCGTCAACGCCATCAGCGCGGGGCCCATCAAGACCGCCTCGGCCCGCGGTATCAAGGATTTCTCAAAGGTTCTGGATGCGGTGGCCGCCCACGCCCCGCTCAAACGGAATTGCGACCCGGCGGAGGTGGCGGACACGGCCGTGTTCCTCGCCTCGAGTCTGGGCCGCGGCGTGACGGGGAACACCATCTTCGTCGACGCCGGATTTCAAATCATGGGTCTGTAAGCAATCACTATGATCAAAGTCGAAGGGATTTCGAAACGATATCCAGGACAGACTGCGGTCGACAACATCTCCTTCGAAGTCGAGAAAGGACAGATTGTCGGCTTCCTTGGTCCGAATGGGGCGGGGAAGACGACCACGATGCGCATTCTGACCTGCTTCATGCCTCCTACCTCGGGCACGGCCCACGTGGCGGGCTTTGACGTCCTCGCCGCGCCGCTCGAAGTCAAGCGCCGGATCGGCTACCTGCCCGAGACGCCCCCGCTTTACCCGGAAATGGAGGTGGCCGAGTACCTGCATTTCGTCGGGAAACTGAAGGGCCTGGGCGGCGACCAACTGCGGAAGCGCGTGGCCGAAGTTTCTGAGAAGTGCAACGTCGCCGACGTCAGCAAAAAGCTCGTCAGCAAGCTCTCGAAAGGGTACAAACAGCGCGTGGGCCTGGCGCAGGCCATCATCCATAATCCCGACGTGCTCATCCTCGACGAACCCACCTCCGGCCTCGACCCGAAACAGATCCACGAGACCCGCGACCTGATCAAGGGCCTCGCCGGCGAACACACCATCATCCTCAGCACCCATATCCTCCCCGAAGTCGAACAGATCTGCGAACGCGTCGTCATCATCTCGCGGGGCAAACTCGTCGCCACCGACACCGTGGAGAACCTCAAAAACCGCATGCACGGCTCCCACGTCATCGGCCTCACCGTGGAGACCGAGATCGACTGCCGGCCCGTGCAGGAAAAGCTCGAACGCGTGGCTGGCGTCAGCCGCGTCATCCTCAAGGAATCCTTTACCGGCGCGCACTCCTTTGAGATTGAGAGTCTGCAGGGTCGCCGCGTCCAGGCCGACCTCGCCCGCGCTGTCGTCGACGCCGGCTGGAACCTGACCGAACTGCGGCAGGTGAGCCTCAGCCTCGAAGAGGTCTTCCTCCAACTCACCGCGACGGAGGCTGCCGCATGAAAAACATCCTGACCATCTGCCAAAAAGAGATCAAAAGCTACTTTGTCTCCCCGATCGCTTATGCGCTCATGGCGATCTACGCCATCGTTTCCGGCTTTTTCAGCTACGTGGCGGTCGGCTACTTCCTTGATCGCTCCATCGGCGCCATGGCCGGCCGCGGCGGCCCGATGGACGTCAATGAGTGGGTGATCCGCCCGGTGATCATGAACGTCGGCGTCATCTCCCTGTTCCTGATCCCCATGATCACCATGCGCCTGTTCGCCGAAGAGAAGCGCTCCGGCACCCTCGAACTCCTCATCACCTCCCCGGTCCGCGACTATGAAATCGTCGTGGGCAAATGGCTGGGAGCGCTGGTCATGTACACCTGCATCCTCGCGTTGACGGCGGTGAATCTCAGCGTCCTGTTCCTGTTCGGCAGTCCGGACTGGCGGCCCATCGCCACCGGCTTTGCCGGCATGCTGCTGCAGGGCGGCTGCCTGCTGGCGCTCGGCACCTTCATCTCGAATACGACCAGGAACCAGATCATGGCCGGCGCGATGACCTTCGGGGTCTCCCTGCTCATGTGGACCTTCGACTGGTTCACCGGCTTCAAGTCCGATGCCTGGGCCAAGGTGCTGGCGTATCTTTCGCTCACGGCTCACTTTGAGTCGTTTTCAAAAGGCGTGATCGATTCCAAAGATGTCATCTTCTACGTCTCGGTGATCGTGCTCGGGCTGTTCCTGACCACGCGGTCGCTCGAGTCGCTGCGGTGGAGGGGATAATGGCCAGCCGTTCGGTTCGCTACACTGCCTACGCCGGCGCCTACGTCATCGTTTTCGTGGCCATTCTCGCCGGCATCAACTTCCTGGCCAATCGCTACAACAAGTCCTTCGATACTACGGCCAACAAGCGATTCTCGCTCTCCGGCCAGACCGAAAAGATCGTCAGGGGCCTGTCGAACGACGTCCGTATTGTTGTCGTCGATCGCACCGAGCGCTTCAACGCCGCCCGCGACCTGCTCGACCGCTACGCCAACCTCTCCACCCGGCTGAAAGTGGAGTACATCGACCCGGAGAAGAGCCCGCAGATGGCCCGCGCCGTCGGTGCTCGCAGCTTCGGCCAGGTCTTCGTTGAGAACGGCGCCAAGCGGGAAGAGGCGCGAATGTTGAGCGAAGAGGAGTTGACCGGCGCCATCATCCGAGCCCTGAAGACCGGCGAACGGATGGTTTGTGCCTTCTCGGGCGCCGGGGAGTCCGGCTTTGACGAGATGACCGGTGATGGCATCGGCCTCGCCAAGGCCGCACTCGAGCGCTACAACTACAAGACGCAGGTGATCAAACAGCTCCAGAAGCCCGAGATCCCGGCCGAATGCACGACGATCCTCGTCGCCGGACCGCGCTTTGACTATCCCGATACGGTCATCGCCGGCATCCGGACCTACGTCGAAAAAGGCGGCCATGCCCTGTTCCTGCTTGGCCCCGCGCTCAAAACCGAGAAGGAAGACGGAGCGGTTAACGAGAAGCTGACTGCTCTGCTCGACTCCTGGGGTATCACGGTCAACAACGATATCGCCATCGACGAGAGCGGCAGCGGCAGCGATGCCGGCTACAACAAGTTCGTCTTCGTGCTCGATAAATACGAGGCCCACCCCATTGTCCGCGAGATGCGGGAGGTGGCCGCGGCTCTGCCGCTGGTCCGCACGCTGACCACCCGGGAACGTGCCGAAAAGCTGCTCGCAACGCCCGCCGGGAGTTTAGCCACCAAAGAACTCGACCTCAAGAAGCTGACCGCTACCCCTCCGGCCGGCGCCAAGGGGCCGCTCACCATCGCCGCCGCCACCACCGTCGGCAAGGCGCGCATCGTGGTGTTTGGCTCCATCTCCTGGGCCACCAACTCTTTCTTTCGCTTCCCGGGTAATCGCGACCTGTTCCTGAACGCCTTCAACTGGCTCTCCTCGGATGAAGAGTTGATCTCCATCCGCCCGAAAGAGCCGGAGGACCGCCGCCTCGAAGTCCGGCCCGGCCAGGGTTGGATCTTCCCGTTCGCCAGCTTCTTCCCGCCGGTCCTCGTCATCATCGGCGGCGTGATGGTTTGGTTGCGCCGGAGGTAACTGCCATGCCCAATCGAGGATTGCTGGTCGCCGCGCTGCTGTTGGCGCTTATGGCCGGGGGAATCTACTGGTCCAACCAGGAGGAGGCCAAAAAGGCCGCCGCTCCCTCCGCCGATGGCCCGCCGAAACTGCTCGAGATTCCGGAAGATCAATTCGTCAAACTCACCATCAAACGCCGGGACGGCTCGGGCGCCGTCGTTGAACGTTTACCCGCCGGCTGGAAACTGACCTCACCGCAGCCCCTACCCGTGGACGACCGCGCCGTGCAAAGCCTGGTGACGGCTCTCGCGTTGGTATCCTCGGAACGCGTTCTCGACGACAAGCCCGGCGATCGGATGCCGTACGGATTCGCTTCGCCTTCGCTGGAGATCACGATCAACCGCAAGGACGGCAAGCAGCATAAGCTGCTGCTCGGCGAGGACTCTCCACTCGGCACCTCCGTCTACGCCCAGGTGGCCGGCGACCCCCGGCTCTACACCATCTCGACGGCCACCCGCGGCGCCCTCGATAAAGTCTGGCAGGACCTCCGCGACCGTCGCCTCCTCACCTTTTACGACGCCAAACTCCGCACCGTCGAACTCAATACCCTCGCCTTCACCAAAACCGGCGACCGCTGGGCAATGACCCGGCCCCAGCCCTGGCGCGCCGATAACTTCGCGGTCGAAGACCTCGTCCGCAAACTGACCGAAGCCAAAATGGAGGTCGTTCCCGAGGACGAGGAGCAGGCTTTCCCCGGCAAATTCGCCGGCGCCGCGCCCTACGCCCTCGCTAAGGTCACCGACGACCAGGGTACCCAGCAGCTCGAAATCCGGAAAGACAAAGAGGGCGCCTTCTACGCCAGGTCCACGGCCGTCGCGGGCGTCTTCCGGCTCCCGGCCGATGCCGTCGAAAGCTTCGGCAAGAAAGCCGACGACTTCCGCGGCCGCAAGCTGTTCGAGTTCGGCTTTACCGAACTGGCCCGCGTGCAGGTCAAGCACGGCGAAACCGCCTGGGACTTCAACAAAACCGGCGCGGAATGGAGGGCCGGCGGCAAGAAGATCGATCCCGGCTCCGTGCAGCAGATCGTCGACAAGCTGCGCGAACTGGCCGCCACCGGCTTCCCCCCCGTCGGCGGCGGTCAGCCCTTTGCCGAATACATCCTTACCCCGGCCGGCAAACCGGCCGAAAAGGTCACCGTCACCCAAGCCGGCGGTAAGTTCTTCGCTACCCGCTCGGGCGACTCCACCGTCTACGAACTCAACCGGCAGACCGTCGATGACGTCAAGCAGCTTGCGGCCAGCGTCCAAACGCTGCGATGAACGCCCTGCTGACGGATCTCTACCAACTCACCATGGCCGCCGGCTATTACACGGCCGGCAAGCACCGTGAAATCGCCACGTTTGAGCTGTTCGTACGCCGCCTGCCCTACAACCGGAACTACTATCTGGCCGCCGGCCTCGCCCAGGCGGTCGACTACCTGTTGCACCTCCGGTTTACCGCTGAAGAGATCGCCTGGCTCGGTGGTCTGCCGCAGTTCTCCCGCGCCGCGCCCGGCTTCTTCGACTATCTGGCCAACCTGCGCTTCACCGGCGACCTGTTCGGCATGCCCGAAGGCACCCCCGTTTTTCCGAATGAACCCATTCTCACGGTGCGGGCCCCGCTCATTGAAGCCCAACTCGTCGAAACCTATCTGCTGGCCACCATCGGCTTTGAAACCCTCATCGCCACCAAAGCCGCCCGCATTGTCGAAGCCGCCGCCTCTGCCGCCGTCGTCGAGTTCGGCACCCGGCGGGCGCACGGGCCCGAATCGGGCGTGCTCGCCGCCCGCGCCGCCTACATCGGCGGCTGCACCGGCTCAAGCAACGTCGAAGCCGGCTTCCGGTTCGGCGTCCCCGTCTACGGCACCTCCGCCCACTCCTGGGTGATGAGCTTTTCGAGCGAGACCGAAAGCTTCCGCCAACTCCAGCAGCTGCTCGGCGAAGGCACCATCTACCTCATCGACAGCTACGACACCCTCGAAGGCGCCCGCAAAGCGATTGCCCTCGGGCGGCCCATCGCCGGCGTCCGGCTCGATAGCGGCAACCTGCTCGAACTCTCCCGCGGCGTTCGCGCCATCCTCAATCAGGCCGGCCTCGCCGACGTGAAGATCATGGCCACCAGCGACCTGAACGAGTACCGCATTCTCGAACTCACCGCCGCCGCCGCTCCCATCGACCTCTACGGCGTCGGCACCGATCTGGCCACCTCGGCCGATAGCCCCAGCCTCGGCGCCGTCTATAAGCTCGTCGAACTCGAAGCCGATGGCGTCAAACGCTATACCGCCAAATACAGCGAGGAGAAACACACCCGCCCCGGCGCCAAGCAGGTGTTCCGCTACCGGAACCGCGACCTCATCGGCTGCGCCTGGGAGTGCCCCCCGGACGAAGAACCGGCCGAAGCCCTGCTCCGCCCCGTCCTCGCGCAGGGCCAGCTGCTCGCGCCGCTTCCCGATGCCCACGCAGCCCGCCGCACCGCCCAGGACAACATCAAGCGCCTGCCCCACGCCTTGCGCAGCCTCTACGCCACCGAACACCACCCGTGGCGCGTCGATTACTCTCCCGCGCTGGTCTCGCTCGACGCCCGCGTCAAACAACGCCTGCAGGAGAACACCCCGTGAACACCGTCTTCTTCGACGTCGATACGCAGCTCGATTTTCTCTACCCCGCCGGCGCCCTCTACGTGCCCGGCGCCGAAACCATCGTCCCCATCCTCGCCCGGCTCACCACCTACGCCGCCACCCACGGCATTCCCATCCTTTCCACCCTGGACGCTCACTCGCCTGCCGACCCCGAGTTCGCCGCCTGGCCCCACCACTGCGTTGCCGGGTGCCTCGGCCAGCGCAAGCCCGAAGCCACCCTCGCCGGATCGCGCGGCCGCCAGTACTTCCTGAATAAGCAGCACGTCGACTGCTTCACCAGCGCCGCCCTCCCACCGCTGCTCGCCGAACTGCGGGCCGATCACTACGTCGTCTACGGCGTCGTCACCGAAATCTGCGTCCGCCATGCGATCCGCGGCCTGCTCGCCACCGGCAAGCAGGTCACCGTCGTGGCCGACGCCATCCGGGAACTCAACCCCGCGGAAGCCCGGCGGACGCTCGAAGAACTCACCGCCGCCGGCGGCTCCATCAGCGTCAGTACGAACTACTGAGCCGCCTGCTCATCGGCCGGCAGCGCAAGCTTCTTCGCCTCCCGGTAGAGCCGGTCGAGGTCATAATACGCCCGCGCCTTCTCCGAGAAGACGTGCACCACCAGGTCGCCGTAGTCCATCAGAATCCACTCGCTCGTCTGGTAGCCTTCAATGCTGGCCGGACGCTCCCCGGCTTCCTTCTTGAGCACGCTCTCGATCTCGTCGGCGATCGCCTGATTCTGGCGGCTGTTCCGGCCATGGCAGATCAGAAACGTATCGGCCATCGTCGTAATGCCCCGCAAATCGAGCGCGACAAGATCCACGGCCTGCTTGCTCTGCGCCGCCTGTGCGGCCAAAAACCAACTGGGGTTCTCCGCCGACTCTTCCTCCTGCACCAGGGCCACCTCGGCCTCCGCATCCACGCTCACGGGTGGTTTCCGCGTTACTTTTGCCTGCAAATCAACTCCTGACGGTATCGTACACTACTAGTATCGTGCATTTTCGGCGCCTTGTGGCCATCGTGTTGGCTGTCGCCACTCTTCTGCCCGCTGCCGAACCGCCGGCTGTCGAGCGCGCCCGCGCACGCCTGACTACTCTACGGAAGCTCTTTGCCGCCGGGGCCGTCTCGGCGCGGCAACTGCAGCAGGCCGAGGCCGCCGTGGCGCAGGCCCTCGACGATGCCCTGATCGACGCCGCCGTCTACGGCGAACTCGCTCTCGAAGAGTTGACCGAAGAGCAGGCCGCCGCCATGACCGCCGCCGCGCGCCGCCGTCTCGCCCGCGAACAGGAGGCCCTGGCCGGCGCCGCCAAACTCGTCAGCGCCGGCGTCGCGCCCCGCTCCTCGCTGCTCCCCTTCGAAGACAACGTCGACCGCGCCCGGCGCACCCTCTCCTCCGCCGAGGAGCGCGCCCGCACCGTCAACGAACTCATCGCGCAGATCCACGTCGAACAGGCCGCCGCGGGCCAGCCCGAACCGGGCCCCGTGCAGGGACCCATGCCCGTCGTCACCCGCTTTGCCGGCGGCATGAAGTTCACCCTCGCGAACGACTTTAAAAACATCCTGCTCGCCTACGAAAAGCAGTTCGACCGCAAACTCCCCGTCAGCGCCAAGGGCCAGACCGCCCTCCACCGCACCCTGGGCTTCGACCATCGCGACCGCGTCGATATCGCCCTCAATCCCGACGACCCCGAAGGCCGCTGGCTCACCGCCTACCTCGAGAAAGCGATGATTCCCTACTTCGCCTTCCGCTCCTCCATCCGCGGCCAGGCCACCGCCCCTCACATCCACATCGGCCCCCCCAGCCTCCGCCTCCCCAGCTTCGACTAGCATGAAAAACCCCCAGACCTCGGTCCTCATTTCAGAAGCCCGGATTCAGGCCCGCATCCGCGAACTCGGCGCCGCCATCACCCGCGACTACCCGGACGGTGAACTCATCCTCCTCGGCATCCTCAAAGGCTCGTTTCTGTTCCTCGCCGACCTCGTCCGCGCCATTGACCGCCCCGTCAAAATCGACTTCATGGGCATGGCCAGCTACGGCAGCGGCACGGTCTCCTCGGGTGAGGTCGCCGTTACCAAAAAACTCGGCATGAACATCACCGGGGCCCATCTGCTGATTGTCGAAGACATCGTCGACACCGGCCGCACCCTGCACGCCCTCGTCCATCTCCTCCAACAGGAAAAGCCGCAATCGGTGCAGATTGCGGCTCTTCTCGATAAGGAAGAGCGGCGCGAGTTCGCCGTACCCGTCGCCTACCGGGGCTTCCCGATTCTCAATGAGTTCGTCGTGGGGTATGGCCTCGACTTTAACGAAGAGTACCGAGGCCTGAAGGATATCTGTATCCTGCGCGAAGGCGCTTAAGCCTTCGGCTTCGGCGGCGGCAGCTCGCGCGCCTCGCACACGCTCGAAAAACCAGCCTTGGCGTGCGCGCCGTCGCAGAACGGCTTGTTCTCGCTCAAACCG
The DNA here is from genome assembly GCA_019931245.1 of Bryobacteraceae bacterium CoA2 C42. Classification (GTDB taxonomy): domain Bacteria; phylum Acidobacteriota; class Terriglobia; order Bryobacterales; family Bryobacteraceae. The sequence continues at coordinate 39,307 of JAINDL010000100.1, read as the reverse complement.
CAGCGGCACAGGCCGATTGCCGCGCGTCCGGCCAGGCCGAACTCATTTCCCGCTGCGTCGACGATGGTGAAATCGCCCTCAATCCGAATCGGACCGTTGTTGAAAATTGTGACTTTGGATGCCATGCGTTGCTTACAATGATGCCATGGGTCGCTCGGTCGTTGCGCTCTTTGTCGCCGCTCTCGGCCTGGCCCAGCCACTGGCGCCGGAAACCATCCTCCTCGGCCGCACCCGGTACCACATGGTGGAAACGCTCCGGCGTATCCCCAACTACACTTGCCTTGAAACCATCGAGCGCTCCGTCCGCGCCCCCAAATCCCGCCGGGCCACGCTCGTCGACGCCCTCCGCCTTGAAGTCGCCGTCGTCGACGGGAAAGAGCTCTTCTCCTGGCCCGGGGAACGGCAGTTTAAGGAGCGCGACCTGCGCGAACTCGCCCCCGGCGGCGCCATCGGCAACGGCAACTTCGCGCTCCACGCCAAATCGGTCTTCGGCGGCAACGCTGTCCGGTTCACCTATCAGGGCCGCGAGCAGCGCCAGGGCAGGGAAGTGGCCCGCTTCACCTACGATGTCCCCGTGCAGTTCAGCGGCTACCAGATTCGCGTCGGTGATGTCACGGCCGTTGTGCCCTACCACGGCCAAGTGCTTGTCGATGCCGCCACGCTCGATCTCATCGACCTTGAAGTCATCGCCGATGATCTGCCGCCCCAGTTGAAACTCCAGCGCGCCAGCGATTTCATGCACTACCGACGCCAGCCGATCGGTGACACCGCCTACCTGCTGCCCGTCTCCTCGGAGATGACCATGGTCGGCCTCGATGGCGCCGAAAGCCGCAACAAGGTCACCTTCTCCGCCTGCCGCCAGTACTCGGGCGATTCGATCGTCCGCTTTGACGACCCCGAACCCTCCGGCGAAGAGCCCGCCCCCGCCCCCACCGTCCCTCGCCTGGCCACCGAACTGCCCGCCGACCTCCTCATCGAAGCCTCCCTCGATGAAAACATCCTGATCGAAAAGGTCGTCACCGGCGACCCCCTCCTGCTCACCGTCCACCGCGACGCCCGCCATCGCAAAACGACCCTCATCCCCAAGGGCGCCCGTCTCCGCGCCCGCGTCGCCGGCATCGACCGCCGCGCCTTCCGCGGCTACACCATGGGCATCGGTATCCAACCCATCGAAATCGAGCACGGAGGCCAGATTGTGCCCCTCAACGCCGAAGTGGTCGAAGGCGGCTCGGTCTCGCTCCGCACCAGCTTTTACGCCCTGCTTCCGGCCTCGCCCCAGCGCCCCGCGATGATCTACGTCAAAAGCACCCCGCCCCGCCTGCTCAAAGGACTCCTGCTGCAACTCCGGGTGATACCCTGAAATTGGACATACGCGTGATTCAATTTCAACTTGAGACTGACAAAGCCCTGTTTGAAGGCGCCCTCCGCTTCGGCCAGAAACAGGTCCGGAAGCTGATCGAGAAATCGCCCGGTTTCTCTCCGATGTACACCCGCAACGGGAGGTGGAAGCACGAAGGCGCCGCCTGGACCCATTGGTGCGACGGATTTCTGCCGGGTATGATGTGGGTCTTCCGGCGCTACGAAGCCGAGCGGAAGGGACCGGATGCCGACTTCTGGAAGCAGCAGGCCATCCGCTACTCAAAGCCCCTTGAACCCCGCAAAACCGACCGCGAAGTCCACGACCACGGCTTCCTCTTTCTGTCCACCTACTACCGCTGGTTCCAGGTCGACCGCCACCCCGACCAGGAAGCCGTCCTCATCGAGGCCGGCAAAACGCTGGCGATGCGCTTTCAGGACAAAGGCCAATACCTGCGCTCGTTCGTGAGCGAAGATTCGCTGTTCATCGACATCATGATGAACGTCGGCATAATCTTCTATGCCGCCCGCGCTACCGGCGAAAAGCACCTGCGCGAGGTCGCCCTCCGCCACGCCCTCACCACGCGCCGCGTCCTCGTCCGCGGCGACGGCTCCACCGCCCACGAAGGCCTGTTCGATATCAGCACCGGCGAGTTCCTCCGCCAGGCCACCCACCAGGGCTACCGCGCCGACTCCTGCTGGTCCCGCGGCCTCGCCTGGGCTCTTTACGGCTTCGGCACCTGCTACGAGTACAGCCGCGATCCGCACTTTCTTGAAACCGCCGAAAGCTGCGCCGACTACTACATCACCCACTCCCCGGCCGACGGCGTCGCTCCCTGGGACTTCAACGCCCCGGCCGAAAGCCGCAAGCAGTTCGATACCTCCGCCGCCGCCATCGCCGCCTCCGGCCTGCTCCGGCTCTCTCGTCTGCTGCAGGACCCCGTCAAAGGCCACTTCTACTGGAACACCGGCCTCCGCATCCTCCGTACCCTATCGGACAAGCATCTCGCCGACAAAGACGAGGGCTGGGAGGGCGTCCTCAAAGGCGGCGTCTATCACATCCACAAAGGACTGGGCGTGAACGAAAGCGTCATCTGGGGCGACCATTTCTTCGTCGAGGCGCTCGAACACGCTCTCCGCCACCTGTAGGTTCAGTTGCTGGCCGGCGTCTTGCCGGTCAGCTTCGTCCCGATAATCTCGCCGCTGACCACCATCTCCACCCGCCGGTTCTTCTGCCGGTTGGCGCTGCTCGTGTTGGGTGCGGCCGGCATGGTCTTGCCAAACCCCATGGCCGTGATCATGTCGCCATTCAGACCCTGCTCGATCAGGTAGCCCCGCACCGTATCGGCCCGCTGTTCGGAGAGCTTCTGGTTAAACTCCTCGCTGCCGATGTCGTCGGTGTGCCCCTCCACTTCGAGCTTCAGCCCCGGGTGCGCCAGCACAATCCCGGAGATCTTGGCGAGCTTCTCCCGCGTCGGCGGCCGCAGCGTGAACTTGCCGAAGTCGAACAGCACATCGGACAGGTTCACAATCAGCCCGCGCGCCGAATCGCGCGTCTCGAGGATCAGGTTGAACTGATCGAGCAACTGCTGCCGCAGCGCGGCTTTTTCCTCTTCCGCGCGCAGACGCCCCTTTTCTGCTTCCGCCGTGGCGGCCTTGGCGCGCTCCAGGTCGGCGAGCGCCGCCTGCTGCTGCTCCAGCGCTGCCTTGCGCGCCGCTTCGGCCTCGGCCCGCGCCTTCTCGGCCTCCGCGCGCGCGGCCTCGGCCTCCGCCTTCAGCTTCCGCGCCTCGGCCGCCGCCGCTTCGGCCTCGGCCTTGGCCTTCTCCGCCGCCTGCCGGTCCAACTCCGCCTGCCGGCGCCGCTCGGCTTCGAGGCGCGCGTTCTCCGCCTCAAGCTTCGCCCGTTCGCTCGCCAGCCGCGCCCTTTCGGCCTCGGCTGCCGCCTCGGCCTGCGCCTTGGCCTCCCGCTCGGCGGCGGCGGCCCGCTCGTTCATCAGCGCCTCCTCCTCACGCCGCTTCAGGGTGATCACTCGGGCGTCCTCGGCCGTCTGCACCGCCTCGCGCGAGATCATCGCCACCGGCTTCATCCCCGCCTTCCGCGTCAGATATCCCTCGGCCTGCGCGAGCAGATCGGTCGATTTCCTGAACGTATCGCTCGCGTACTTCGGCGCCCCCACCGCCCGCGCAATCTGCACGGCTTGCCGCGCCTCGTATAACTCGAGCGGCACCTTCGGATCCACCACCATCTTTTGCGGAATCATGTTGGCGTAGTTGCCCCGCTGCAGCAGCTCAAACTTGGCGTCGATCACGTCGACTTTGCCCACCGTGTCCGGACGGATCACGTTCTCGAGCACCACCACGTCGCTCGGCTGCGTCACCGAGAAATAGGGCTCCGCCGTCACAATCAACCCGAACGCCTGGTGCTCGCTCGTCACGTTCAACTTACTGCGCGTCCCGTTCAGCAGCACCTCGCCCAGGTTCGTCGCCCGCCCCTCGGGCGTAACCGCCCACAGCACGTACGTCAGATACTCCGGTCCGAACTTGGTCGCCGGCGCCAGGTTGGTAAACTCCACCTCAATTTCGATGTAACCCTGCTTCGATTCCACCTTCGCCTGGCCCTTGGCCTCCGCCAGCGCCGCCGTCCCGGCAAAGTCGATCTTCGTCGCTCCGCTGCGGTGCCGGTAGTTCACCGCCTTGGCCGTCTTGGCGACTACGTTTACTTTGAAGGTGGTTAACGGCACATCCGGATCCGGAACCTGCGCCGCCAACGCCGTAGCCAGGGCCAACCACAACCAGCCTTGCCGCATAAGTCACTCTCCTGTCTCATTCGATACCGCAAAAACCGCCGCCGTTTCCATTATCGTGCGAAATCTCCCTACCCCTGCCGGCCCGCCCCGCCCGCCGCCGGGCCACGGTAAACCCGCGGCTCAACCCCGCCCGCCAACCGGTAGCGTTCCCGGATCTGCTCCTCCACCCCCGGCGCCCGCGCCGCGTCCGTCACCACCACCAAACACCCGCTCCCGACCCCCCACGCCTCGCGCACCCCGGCCGTCCCGCGCACCATCTCCGCAATCCCCTCCCCCTGCTCGCCCTCCACCACCACCACCACCGCCCCCTCCTCCGGCCACTCCCCCACCAACCCGCCCCGCACCGCCGCCCACGGGTCCAACTCCCCCCACGGTTGTCCCGCAAATCGGCTCCCCGCCCGCCGGCACACCCGAACCAACTCGGCCTCCTCCACCGCTCGGCCATCCAGCAGCGCCCGCGCCGCCGCCACCGTCAGCGCCACCCCCGCCCCCAACCCCGCTCCCACCGGCACCCCGGAATGCACCCGCAGATTCGCCGGCTCCACCCCATACCCGGCCCGGAACAGCTCCTTCGCCGCGCCCACCACCAGATCGCTCCAATCCCCCATCGCCTGCACCACCGGCAGCGCCGACAACGGCCACCGCCGCTCCTCGCCCAGATTCTCAGAAATCACCCGCAACTCCCCGGCGGCGTTCCGGCTGCGTGTCACAAAGCAAACCGCGTCCAGCGCCGCCATCGACGACCCTCCCCGCAGCACCACCCGCCCCGGCGCCCCGTACACCGCCACCTCCTCGCTGCTCCCGCCCCACCTCCGGCGGTGCGCGTCCCGCAGACTCTCCATCGTGAACACCAAATCCGTTATCCCCTCAAGCCTCTAGCATCGCGCGAAATCGCCGCCTTCTGCCCGGCGCCCCATTCGCCAAACGATCCGCGTACAATATCTGAGGTCCTCCGCATGTGGCAACAGAACTATATCCCGCTCGGTGATAGCCTCGCCGCCTCCGCGCTCGTCGCGGGCCTCCCCATCTTCACGCTTCTCCTCATGCTCGGGGTCCTGCGCAAACCCGCCTGGATGGCGGGCCTCACGGGCCTTGCCACCGCCATGGCCGTCGCGCTCTTCGTCTACGGCATGCCCGCCTCGGCCGTCATCGGCGCGGTCACCTACGGCGCCGCCTTCGGCCTGCTCCCCATCGGCTGGATCGTCTTCTCCGCCATCCTCCTCTACCGCATCACGCTCGAAACCGGCAACTTCGAAGTCGTCAAGGACTCCGTCGGCAACCTCACCCCGGACCGCCGCCTGCAGGCCCTACTCATCGCCTTCGCCTTCGGCGCTTTCATCGAAGGCGCGGCCGGCTTCGGCAGTCCCGTCGCCGTCGCCGCCGCCATGCTCACCGGCCTCGGCTTCTCCCCCTTCTACGCCGCCGGCATCTGCCTGCTTGCCAACACCGCCCCGGTCGCCTTCGGCTCCATCGGCATCCCGGTCACCACGCTCGCTCTCACCACCGGCCTCCCCGTCGGCGCCCTCAGCGCCCAGGTCGGCCGCCTCTGTGCCCCGCTCTCCTTCTTCGTCCCCTCGTATCTCATTCTCGTCATGGGCGGCTGGCGTGGCCTCCGCGGCGTGCTCCCGGCCGCGCTCCTATGCGGCGGCGCCTTCGCCGGCCTGCAGTTCCTGGTCTCGAACTACCTCGGCGCCGAACTCGTCGATATCGCCAGCTCCCTCGCCGCTATCGGCTCCCTCGTCGTCCTCTTCAAGGTCTGGAAGCCCTCCGACACCTTCCACCTCGAAGGCGAAGTCGCCGCCGCTCCCGAAAAGAAGCACCACACCGGCAAGCAGCTCTTCCGCGCCTGGCTGCCCTACCTGCTCCTGATCGTCTTCGTCCTCATCTGGGGCGAGAAAGATATCAAGGCCTACCTGAACTCCTACACCATCAACGTGCAATGGCCCGGTCTGCACAATCTCGTCGAGCGCGTCGCCCCCACCGTGCCCCAGCCCGCGCCCTACGCCGCCGTCTACGCCTTCAGCTGGCTCTCCGCCTCCGGCACCGCCTGCCTGTTCGCCGCCCTCGTCGCCTCGCTCTGCCTCGGCGTCACCCCCAAACAGTTCGGCGGCATGCTCGCCACCACCACCCGCCAGCTCGCCCTCTCCCTGCTCACCATCGCCAGCGTCCTCGGCCTCGCCTTCCTCATGAACTACTCCGGCGCCACGGCCACGCTCGGTCTCGCCTTCGCCTCCACCGGCTCCACCTTCCCCTTCTTCAGCGCCATGCTTGGCTGGCTCGGCGTCTTCCTCACGGGCTCGGACACCTCCGCCAACGCCCTGTTCGGTAACCTCCAGGTGGTCACCGCCAACAGCCTCGGCCTCGACCCTGTCCTGATGGCCTCATCGAACTCGAGCGGCGGCGTCATGGGCAAAATGATCAGCCTCCAAAGCATCGCCGTCGCCGCCGCCGCCACCGGCATGAAAGCCACCGACGAAGCCAAGCTCTTCCGCTTCACCCTCCGCCACAGCGTCTTCCTCGCCACCCTCATCGGGCTGCTGACCGTCCTCTACGCCTACGCCGGCTGATCGCCTTCGATCAGTTCCAGGGGGGCAGCAGCCCCCCGAACCCGAGTCCCCTCTACATCCACCTCTCGCTCCCGCTGGTTCGGCACGATTGCGCTGCCGTCCGGGCCTGTCGCCGCTCTTTCTTTCATAAATCAGTCGCGCTCCCGGCCATGCCCTCGCGAGTAAGGTCGATAAGCTTGGCCGGCGCGGCGATCTTCCGGTCGCCAGCCTTCGCCCCACAGAATTCCACCTTTGCTTTCGAGTGTTTGAATAGCCGAGTTGCGTGACCGCTCATCTGCTGCCGTTTTTCCGGATCACGCGGCCCTTCTTGCCTCGCTTCAGCGCCCTTGCGGAAAACAGTTCCGCCTCTCTCGTGGCCTCCGGCCGCACCGCATCCAACCAGGGTCCCTCTTCGGGCGGAATCGGACTGCCCAGGGACCGTCTCGTCGGATTTGACGTTCCCCTATTTCACTTCCCAACGGAAGGGAACTTCTCGATCAGACCAAATTGTGGTTCGAGATCGTCTTTACAAGCCAGGCGAGCCTGGATTTAACCTTTTGGTCATCCAACCCAGCAGTGGAGGACGTGCGGATGTCATCGGGTCGATCCGCACATTCTGGTGGCGTTTTTGGCGTATGCCCAGCCGGTGACGCTCAAGAATCGGTTGCCGATGGATGCGCCAGGATTGACGCCGATCGCGGTGATGGAGAAGTCGGCGAGTATTCCGATAATCGACGTGTGGATTCCGACGATGGATGGGCGGCATCTGATGCTGCCTCGCTCCACGCAGCCGGAAAAAACCTTGCTGCGTTGCTGGCGAGGATCGGCTTGACGCTACCGGCGCAGTCTCCGCCCCGGATTACCGCCCTGGCCACGGTCGGGCAGTCGGCTTGAAGTCGCGCCCTCTGTGGCGAACACCGGGCGGAGCGCTCGGTTAATTCGAAGGGACGCAGGCTGGCTTCGCGAGGCAAAATGCGAAAGTCAGGTCAGGTAAGAGGAGGAACTACTTCGGCGCCACCACCATCCTCGGCCTCGCCCTCGCCTCCACCAGCTCCACCGTCCCCTTCTTTAGCGCCATGCTCGGCTGGCTCAGCGTCTTCCTCACCCGTTCGGATACCTCTGCCAACGCCCTGTTCGGCAATCGGCAGCTCGTCACCACCAAGAGCCCCGGCGTGGCTTCATGGGCAAATTGATCAGCCTCCAGAGCATCGCCGCCACCGTCACCGGCATGAAACCCGCCGACGAGGTCACGCTCTTTCACGGCCACCCTCATCGGGCTGCTGACCCTCTTCTACCCCTCCGCCGGCTGATCGCCATCGAGAAGTTCGAGTGGGGCCAGCAGCCCCCCGCAAAACTCAAGACCGGTGTAGTATTTGCCTTTCCGGTCCTCCTGATAACGCACCACCGCCTTGCCTACCAGCTGCAGATCCCGCTCGGCCAGGTAAACCGTACAGCCGCGCTGCAATCGCTCCCGCAACAAAACTCCCATCCCGCGCCGACCGAGGTTCTGCACCTCCGCCTGCGCAAAACTATTGCGACCGGCCGCGTCAATCCACTTCACGCGGATCGAACGGTTCAGCCCAGTGCGACTTGTGAAACGCTTCTCCGTTGCCATAAAGGGTCCTCTTGACGACCCCAGTATCACAGGGATTTCCATCGCAACAAATAGGCCAATTGGAAATGACTCCCAGTATCGTAGTACTGGTTAAGCCTTCCGCCTTAGCGAACACCTGGGTGAATTCACCTGCCCTGCAGACTTCCTACCGCTGTTTGATCGCCAAAACCGCCGACTGCGGATCCAGGGTGATTCGCAGCACCGGTCCCGCCAGCTTCCACGGGTAGGAGGTCGATGCGCCCTCGGTCCGCACCCACCGCGTCTCGCTCTTCCCCCCGCGGTATTGAATCTCCACCGGCACGTCCACCGAGAAATCCTCGTCCACCCCAGACTGCTCGATCACCCCCTGTCCCGCCACCTTCCCCGGTATCAGCCGCAGCGTGGGAATCCCGGTTCCCTCAATCCACGTCCCCGCGAAGTTCTCAAGACGCGGGTCCGGATCCGTCGCCGGCAGCAGCCCCGCCGCCTCGGCCAGAAACTCTCTCACCCGCAACCGCTTCCCCCGGTACTCCCGCGCAATCCGGCCCAGCAACTGATTCCACGCCGCATCCCCCAACCGCCGCCGCAGCATATGCAGAATCCACGTCCCCTTCTCATACGTAATCGTCCGCCATGCCCCCGGCGCTTCTGAGGACTCCAGCCGTAGCCCCAGCCGGATCGGCCCCGTCGCCTCCACCGTCTTGCCCGCCGCCGTCTTGGCCAGCAGATGCTCCCGGAACATCTCGAGCACCTCATCCACCGCCTTGGGCCCCTTCCGCTTCTCGAGCAGCATCAGAGCCGAGTAGTTCGCCAGCGCCTCCATCAGCCACTCGTCCTGGTAGCCTGTGCTGGCCACCTGGTTGCCCCACCACTGATGCGCCACTTCGTGCGCCACCAGAATGTCCGAAAAAAAGATCCGCTGATACGGGTCACTCGCAAACGCCGGCCGGTCGCGCGGATCGAGGTAGGAGAGCGTCGAAAGATAAATCAACCCCGGAAACCCCTGCCCGAACGTCCCAGGTATCGGCGATACCGCCAGCCGCCTCAGCGGCGGCGGCCCCAGCACTGCCCCCAGAAACTCGGTCGTCTCCACCACCTCGCCCGCCAGCCGCTCCATCGTCAGCGCCGGACTCGGCGGCGCGTTCGGCAGCGGCGCCACCACGGGTTCCATCGCCCGCCGCGGCCCCGTACCCCGCGCCGGACCCAACGCCGGCGGCGCCATCAGCAACTCCTGCCGCCGCGGCGCCAGCGCCGTCTCTACCGCCTGATTGGCGTAAATCTCCACCCGCAGCCCCGCCCGCTCCACCACCGTCTGCTGATACTCCCCCACGTTGAACCCCACAAACCGCAGCGGCGCCGTCGACCGAAACTGGCTCACTACCCGCCCAGCCTCCACCCCCTCCCGCTCCCCGGCCGGCTCCCCGCTCGCAATCACCGTCAAAGCCCGCGCATGGTCAAACGCCAGATCATACGTCGCAAACTGCACCCCGTGGTGCGGATACCACGTCCCCCGCGCACTCACCGCGTACACCCCGTTGCCGGCCGCGTTCACCACGTCCCCTTCGTGCGTCACTGCAATCTCGTGTGTCCCGGCCGCCAGCGACGCCGGCAGGCTCAACAGAAACGCGTCATTATCGCTCCCCCGCAGCAGCGCGCTCCGCTCGCTCTCCCGCTGGTAAACCTCCACCGGTTGCCCGTCCACCCGTGCCGCGCTTACCCGCATCCGCCGCGAAATGTCCAGCGCCACCACCGCCCCCGGCCGCTTTCGCTCCGCCACCGGCGGCATCACAATCCGCAGCTTCGTTGTCGCCCGCAACCGCAGGTTCTCCCCGAGCGAGGCCGCGATGCTCACATGCTGCACCGTGAAATCCAACTCGGATCCCTTCGGCCGTCCCTGCCGCGTTCGCCGCCCCGGAAAACTCGTCCAGATGTCGTAAAAACTCCGATTGTCCCGGCTCGTCAGGTGCCCTACCGTCACCTCTTCCCGCGCCTGCGGGTCGTAGATCACATCGAAGCTCCCCAGCTTGGTCTGCGCCAGCGCCGCGAAAAACAGCCCCTGCTCCCGCGCCGCCTCCCCAGCCAGATCTTCGAGCAGCCGCGTCTCAAAACTCACCGTTAGATTGCGCAGCACCGGCGTCCACTGCTGCGCCAGCAGCGCCCCCATCTCCGGCGCCGCTTTCGGCTGTCGTTCGGCCAGATACGCCTCAATCTCCGCCCCCGTCCCATCGGTAAACAGCAGCAGCGCTCCGCGAAAATGCTCGTTCAAGGTCGGCGCCTGCGTAAATCGCGCTAGCGATGCCCGCTCGCTCGCCGTCGGCGGCACCAGCAGCACCTCGCCGTCTCCCTGCTCGGTCTCCGCGCTGAAAAACGCGGCCACCGGCGCCCCGGCCACCGGTTTGGCGAGGATCAGATAGCCATCGGTCAAAAACAGCTTCACGTCTTCCCGGATCAGGCTCAAATCCCGCACCCGGTAGCACCGCGCCCCGTCAAACGAAGCCTCGCGCAACGCCGTGGCCGTCTCGGCGGCCGAGGCCCCCAGCAACCCCGTCGCCGCCCCCAGCAGGCAGCCGAGCCTAAATAAACATCTCTTCGTCGGCCGTAACCTGCGCCACATTCGCGGGGGAACCCTTCAGCAACTGCGTCACGGCGGAGCGCACCCCCGCCGCTACACCCGTAATCTCCCGCAGCGGACGGACAATCGAACTCTGTACCCCGTTCACGGTGCTCTGCACCCGCGACATCGTGTCGTTCAGCAACACCTCTACCTTGTCCATCTGCTGCCGCGCCCGGCCGGAAGCGTCTTCAATCAAGGTATCGATCCGCACAAGCTGCGTCTTGGTCAGATCGAGCACCTCATTGGCGCGCTTGGTCACCCCGGTAATCTGCTCCCGGGATTCGTTCAACGTCCGCTCGGCATTCGCCAGCGCGGCCTCGGCCTTGGGCAAAAACCCGTCCAGACTTTTCTTGATCTCCCCCGCCGTCCGGGCCATCTTGATCGACGCGATCGCCTGAGCGACAAAAGACAGCGCCGTGATGCCCACGAACACCGTCATCAACACAAGTAACAAATCCTGATTCATATAGAGGGGAGATCTGCTCAGTGATAACCTAGTCAGCCGTCAAACCGGCGTCGTCCTGAATGCTCTCGCGGTAGGCCTGCTTGCCCGCGTCCACGGCGGCCGAAAACTGCTCCTTCTGCCGCTGCAATAACGACTTGCCCTTGTCCACCGCCTCCACCGCCTGCTCCCGCAGGTCCCCGGTCTTCCGCTTCAAAAAGTCTTTGCTCTCGTCGGCTTTGGCGCGAATCAGCCCGCGCGTCTCCTCGCCCGACTTCGGAGCGAACAGTATCCCAATCGCCACGCCAATGCCCACACCCAGAAAGAAATACGGAATGCGTTTATCTTCGTCCATTTTCGGCCCCTCGTTTGTAGTGTACAGCAGGATCTCTCAAACTAAGACGTAGCCAGCCCCCAAAACTGTTGCAGACTATTTCCATATGGCCACGCGCCGCAATCCCCCCAAACGCTACGCCGGTGAAGAGCTCATGAACTTCGCCCTCCGCTCCCTCAGCCTCCGCTCCTCCACCACCGCCGAACTCCAGCGCAAACTCACCGCACGTGCCGAAAACCCCGCCGAAGTCCCCGCCATCCTCGCCCGCCTCACCGAATCCCGCCTCCTCAACGACGATCGCTTCGCCGAATCCTTCACCCACGCCCGCCGCGACCTCCGCCTGTTCGGCCCCCAACGCGTCCGCCGCGAACTCGCCCAACGCCAAATCGCCAAACCCCTCGCCGAAGCCTCCATCCGCGAAGCCTACGCCGAAATCGACGAAACCGCCCTCGCCCTCGCCCACCTCGAACGCAAAATCCGCGTCCCCGACCCCGCCGCCCACTTCCAAGACCCCAAAAATCTCCAAAGCGCCTTCCGCAAACTCGTCTACGCCGGCTTCTCCCCCACCGCCGCCGGCAAAGCCCTCAAACAGTTCTCCGCCCACGCCGCCGACCTCGATGACTTCGACCCCTCGCTCGAAGAGGACTAACGCGACTCCCACGCCGCCTTCGTAATCCGCCCCTCGGCGTCCGACACAATCGTCACAATCACCAACTCCGCCGCCTCCGGAATCCCCCCCGCCGCCGGATCTTTCCAAACCGACAACAGCCGCCCCTCGCTGCCCGCCGCCAACTCCGTCGGCTCCCCCAACGCCGCGTTCGCCTCCCCCAGCGGCCGCCCCTTCAGCCGCCCCACCAGCGCGTTCAAATACCGCCGCCGCCGCCGCGTCCGGTACGCCGCCGCCCAATCCTTGGCCAGCAACACCAGCCCCAGCATCAGCACAAAAGAAAACAGCGCCAGAATCTCAATCATCGCTTCCCCCCTTTCTGATGCGCTCCTGCTAGCCTGTGACTGTGAAATCCGCGCTGCTCGATGGTCTGAACCCGGAACAACTCGCCGCCGCTGAAGCCGTCTTCGACCCCGTCCTCGTCATGGCCCCCGTCGGCACCGGCAAAACCCGCACCCTCGTCGCCCGCGCCGCCCAGGCCATCGCCTCCGGCGTCGCCCCGGAACACATCCTCTGCGTCTCCTTCACCAACCGCGCCTCCAAAGAGATCCGCGAACGTCTCCAATCCGACCTCGGCGCCGTCGCCCAAAACATCCAGGCCCGCACCTTCCACGGCCTCTGCGCCATCATCTGCCGCGCCGAAAGCGAAGTCCTCGGCATCGACCGCGACTTCGTCATCTGGGACGACGACGACTGCCGCGAAGCCGCCCTCCGCGTCTGCGCCAATCGCAACCTCGAAATCGACCACCACGACCAGGACCGCTTCGCCGGCCTCCTCGCCGGCGTCACCCAGGACGCCAAACTCGGCCTCATCCACACCGACTACGAAGAACACTTCCGCGCCAAACTCGACCGTATCAACCTCAAAAACACGAGCCGCAATCAACCCTTCCCCATCGCCAAAATCCTCGAAGAGTACGAACGCGACATCCGCGGCAATCACGCCGTCGACTTCGCCGACCTCATCTCCATGGTCCGCCTCCTGTTCAGCGAAAACAGCTTCGCCCTCGCCCGCTGGCAGGACCGCCTCCGCTGGATCCAGGTCGACGAGGTCCAGGACACCAACCTCCCCGAATACGCCATCCTCTCCTCCCTCGCCCGCCCCTCCCGCCACCTCGCCTTCTTCGGCGATGTCGACCAGACCATCTACGAATGGCGCCACTCGAACCCCCGCAAAATCCTCGATATCTTTCGTGCCGAATTCGCCCCCGTCCGCGAAATCCACTTCGTCCGCAACTACCGCTCCACCGAACGCATCCTCGAAGTCTGCCGCGCCATCATCCACCAATGCCCCGGCGCCATCACCGGCGCCCTCGAATGCCACTCGGCCGAAACCGGCCCCCCCGTCGAGTTCCACGAAGCCCAAACCGCCGCCACCGAAGCCCACTGGCTCGCCCGCCGCGCCATCTCCCTCCGCGCTGAAGACCAGTGCGCCTGGCGCGACATCGCCATCCTCACCCGCAGCAACAACGCTGCCATGAACATCTCGGAAGCCTTCGTCGAAGCCGGCATCCCCCACTTCCTCGCCGAACAGTTCCGCTTCTTCCACCGCGCCGAAGTCCGCGACGCCGTCGCCCACCTCCGCCTCATCCGCAATCCCTACGACGGCAACAGCCTCCGCCGCGTCCTCCAACGCCCCCCCAAAGGCATCGGCCCCGCCACCCTCGAAAAAATCCGCACCCTCCCCCGCCCCCTCTGCCTCCGCCTCACCGACTTCGCCGACCACCTCACCCACCTCCACGGCGACCCCTACCAGCCCCTCCTCGACGCCTGGGCCGAAAACCGCGTCGTCGTCTTCGATACCGAAACCACCGGCATCGACACCGCCAACAACGAAATCGTCGACCTCGCCGCCATCCGCACCGGCGCCGCCGGCGAACAGGAACGCCTCCAACTCCTCGTCCGACCCCGCGGCCCCGTCGGCCTCAGTGAAACCATCCACGGCTACTCCGACGCCCATCTCAAACAGCACGGCGTCGCCCCCCTCGAAGCCCTCGAAGCCTTCTCCCGCTTCATCGCCGGCTGCGTCCTCGTCGGCCACAACGTCGTCTTCGATATCCGCACCGTCGAAGCCGCCCTCCGCCGCGAGATGCTCCCGAACTGTCTCCCCAACCGCTGGTTCGACACCCTCGAAATCACCCGCCGCTTCCAAACCCTCCCCTCCTACCGCCTCGGCGATATCTGCGCCACCAAAGGCATCCCCCTCGTCAACGCCCACCAGGCCCTCGGCGACGTCCTCGCCACTGCCCAGCTCACCGCCCGCCTCATCGTCCCCCTGCGCGAACACGCCCTCCAGCGCCGCGAAGCCATCGCCGCCCACGGCAGCCACTTCGCCCCCCTCGCCCGCCAGCTCGCCGACTGGCGCACCGCCGCCCTCGGCCGCCGCCCCCACGAAACCCTCGGCGAAATCCTCGCCGCCTCCGGCCTCGTCGACTGGTACCGCAAACAGGACAACGGCGAAGTCCGCGTCCAAAACCTGGTCGACCTCTGCGCCATGTTCGAACGCTACGACGACCCCTCGCTCCCCCCCGAACAGGCCATCGAAGAGGTCCTCCAAATCTCCTCCCTCGGCAACGACGCCGACCGCTACCTCCACCAGGAAGACCGCGTCCTCCTCCTCACCGTCCACCAGGCCAAAGGCCTCGAATTCCCCACCGTCATCCTCGCCGCCGCCACCGACAACGAGTTCCCCGCCTGGCTCGCCCAAAAAGAAGGCCGCCTCGCCGAAGAGCATCGTCTCTTCTACGTCGGCGCCAGCCGCGCCCGCCGCCGTCTCCTCTTCACCTGGCACCGCCAGAACGCCTTCGGCCGCCTGCAGGAACCCAGCCGCTTCCTCCGCCACCTCCCGGGCTTCCCTAAATGATCGCCCTCCTCCTCCTCCTCACCCCCTGCGAACAGGGCGCCGCCCTCTTCCGCCAGGGCCAACTCGAACCCGCCCGCCAGCTTCTCGAAGCCGCCGTCCAATCACAACCCGACGCCTTCTGCGCCAAATCCCTCGGCATCGTCTACGCCGCCCTCGGCGATACCCGCCGCGCCGAACCCCACCTCGCCCGCGCCTGCCGCGCCAACCCCCGCGAGCCCGACGCCTGCTACTTCTGGGCCCGCGCCCTCTACTCCCTCGACCGTTTTGCCGACTCCCTCGCCGCCCTCGACCGCGACCCCTCTCCCCCCTCCGCCCGCTCCCTCACCGCCCGCGGCCAGGCCCTCGACGCCCTGGCCCAAAACGCGGCCGAAGCCGCCTTCCGCCAAGCCCTCAAACTCGCGGACTCCCCCGCCGAACCCGACCCCCGCCTCAGCCTCGCCGCCTTCCTCACCCGCCAGGGCCGCCTCGCCGAATCGCTCGCCCTCCTCCGCGCCGCGCCCCCCGCCTACCTCCGCCTCGCCCCCTACCACTACCAACTCGGCCGCGCCCTCGCCCAGCAGGAACAGTGGGCCCCCGCCGCCGAAGCCCTCCGCAACGCCGTCTCCCTCCAACCCGCCTACCCCGAAGCCCACGGCCTCCTCAGCCGCGTCTACTACCGCCTCGGCGACCCCACCCAGGCCGCCCGCCACTCCGCCCTCGCCCTTCAGGGCTCCACAATCTCCAAGTAACGGTCCCCCCGCGTCGCCCCCAACCTCTGCACCACCCCCGAAGGCCACCGCACCTCCACCTCGCTCACCGCCCCCTCCGCCCCCAATCCAAAATGCGCCACCGCCTCACTCGCGCTCGCATACCCCACCGCCGTCGTCACCCGGTTCCACTGCCGCCGCCCCTTCCCGTCCGTCACCGTCACCAGCGCCCCAATCCCCTCCCGGTTGCTCCGCGTCCCCCGCAAACGCACCCCCAGCCAATGCCGCCCCGCGCCCAAAGAGTTCTTCAATAACAACGGCGCCTCCCCAATCCGCGTCACCACCACATCCACCCGCCCATCCCCGTCCACATCCCCAAACGCCGCCCCCCGGTGCATCCCCGCCCGCCCCACCGCCTCCCCCGCAAACCTCCCGTCCCCCCCGTTCCGCAACCACAGATTCGCCTGCCGCGACCGCCGCTCCGAATACGCCTCCGTGTTGTCCTGCACATCCGCGCACGCCGCGAACAGATCCTTCCAACCGTCATTGTCAAAATCAAAAATCCCCGCGCTCCACCCGCTCAAAGGCAGCGTCGCCCGCGCCACTTGACTCGCGTACGTCCGGTCGCTGAACTGCCCCTGGCCCGCGTTGCGGAACAGCGGAAACGTCTCGTTCGTCAACGCCGTAATGAACAGGTCCTCCCGCCCGTCGTTGTCCCAGTCGCGAAAGTCCACCCCCATCGCCGACAGCGCCCGCCCGTCGTCGTTGAACGCCACCCCCGCCGGCCCCCCCATCTCGCGAAACCGCCCGCCGCCCTCGTTGCGAAACAGCGCGTTCGGCAGCGTGTCGTTGGTCACCAGCACATCCAGCCGCCCGTCCCCGTCCGCGTCGCCAAACGCCAGGCCCATCCCCTTGCCCGCGTGCGCCGCAATCCCGCTCTCGGCCGAAACGTCGGTAAACGTCCCGTCCCCGTTGTTCCGGTAGAGCGTATTCGGCTCCGGCGCATAGTGCTTCGGATGGCAGTAGGTCCGCGCCTTCTCTCCGCACGCCAACTCCCGCGCCGGGTCCCACTGCACGTAGTTCACCACGAACAGATCCAGATCCCCGTCGTTGTCCATATCGAACCATCCCCCCGCCACCGCCCACTTGCCCGTCCCCCGCAGCCCCGCCCGCGCCGTCACCTCGGCAAACGTCCCGTCCCCCCGGTTCCGATAGAGCGTATTGCTCCGCACCCCGGCCACGAACAGATCCGGAAACCCGTCGTTGTCAAAATCCCCCGCCGCCGCCCCGATATCGAACCCCACCCCCTGCACCCCCGCCCGCTCCGTCACGTCGACAAACTGGCCGCCCCCCGTGTTCCGGTACAGCCGGTTCCAATACCGCGGCCCGTCTTTCCTCAGGCTCGGCTGCGGCGCGCCATTGGCCAGAAACACATCCAGCTTCCCGTCCCGGTCATAGTCCAACAGCGCCACCCCGCCCACCATCGTCTCCGGCAGATGCTTCTCCGGCGTCCCACCGTTCTCCAGTTTCGCCGTCAACCTGCTCCCCGCCGAAACGTCCACCAGCGAAGCCAGCATCAACACCATCCACATATGCGCTATCTTCACACGAGCAGATGCCGCAGCCTATCCTCCGCCTCCGCTGGTACATCGGAGCCGCTCTCTTCCTCTCAACGGTCATCAACTACATCGACCGCCAGACCCTCTCCGTCCTCGCCCCCTACATCAAGGCCGAGTTCCGGTGGGACAACACCACCTTCGCCCTTCTCATCGTCGCCTTCCGCGTCGCCTACGCCGTCGGCCAGTCGCTCTCCGGCCGCTTTCTCGACCGCACCGGCCTCCGCCGCGGTCTCCCCTTCGCCGTCGCCTTCTACTCCCTCTCCGCCATGGCCACCGGCTTTGCCAGCGGCTTCGCCAGCCTCGCCGCCTGCCGCTTCCTGCTCGGCGCCGGCGAATCGGCCAACTGGCCCGGCGCCGCCAAAACCGTCGCCCAATGGTTCCCCCGCCGCGAAACCGGCTGGGCCGTCGCCCTCTACGACTCCGGCTCCGCCCTCGGCGGCGCCATCGCCCCCCTGCTCGTCTTCAGCGTCTATCACGTCTTCAACGACTGGCGCCCCGCCTTCTTCGTCACCGGCTGCCTTGGCCTGCTCTGGATCCCCCTGTTCCGCTGGCTCTACCACCCCCCCGAATCCCACCCCCGGCTCTCCCCCGCCGAACGCGCCGACATCCTCACGAACCGTTCCAGCACCGCGGCCACCGACGCCCCGCCCCTCCCCTACGGCATCCTCCTCCGCCTCCCCCAAACCTGGGGCATCGTCCTGTCGAAAGCCCTCACCGACCCCGTCTGGTACCTCATCACCGACTGGTTCGCCATCTATCTCGTCGCCAAAGGCTACCAGCCCGAACAGAGCCTCCTCGCCTTCTGGATCCCCTTCCTCGCCGCCGACATCGGCAACTTCGCCGGCGGCGGCATCTCGAGCATCCTCATCCGCCGCGGCTGGACCACCCTCCGCTCCCGCCGCCTCGTCGCCATCGTCTCCGGCCTGGGCATGTCCACGCTAGCCGGTGCCGTCCTGTTCGATTCCTACGTCTCGATGATCGGCTTCTTCGCCCTCGCCACGCTCTCCTACGCCGCCTTCTCCACCATCGTCCTCGCCCTCCCCGGCGACCTCTACCCCTCCCCGAGCGTCGCCTCCGTCAGCGGCCTCAGCGGCACCGGCGCCGGCATCGGCACCATCGCCGCCACCCTCCTCACCGGCATCGTCTCCGACCGCTACTCCTTCGCCCCGGTCCTGCTCGCCGCCTCCGCCGTGCCGCTGCTCGCCACCCTCGCCCTGGTCACTTTCGTTCGAAGTGCTCCGAACTTACCACCCGGCCCTGCGCGTCAAACAGATTGAAGTACCACGCCGTCGCCCCCTCCGGCACCGCCGCCCGCGCCGTCCGGCCCCGAATCTCCGCCGGCGCGGTCTCCCACAGCCGCTCCTGCCACTTCCCGCCCGCCTTCGTATAGTTCAGCTCCGCCTTCACAATCCGGCCCCGGAACCGCACCCGGTCCCGCTCCGCCGCCACCACCCGCGCCAGCGCCGGTTCCTTCCGCAGCATCGCCCCGGCAAACGCGAAAACCTCCTCCGGCTTCGCCCCGTCCGGATGCCCGTGCTTCATCCGCACCCGCACCGCCAGCGTCCGCGGCCCCGCCGGCAGCCGGTACGATTTCTGCAGCGAAGGCAGCGGATAGGCAAAGTCGTTCGTCCCCGTCACCCACAGCATCGGCATCTTCGCTCCCGCCAGGTGCACCGACGGGTCCCACCACCCCAGCCACTTCGCCGCCCGCTCCGGACCCATCTCGGCAAAATTCTTCAGCCACGCCGAGTCTTCGCCCAGATAGCCGCACCCGTACACCGGCGCCGCGAACTGGAAACGCCCGTCAATCCCCGCCACGATGTTCGTCAGGTAGCCGCCCCACGAAATCCCCGTCACCCCTATCCGCGCCGGGTCCACCTCCGGCATGCTCCGCAGCAGCGAATGCCCCCGCACCGCCGCCGCCACGGCGTGGTAGGTCCACTGGTCCTCCTTCGGCTCGTCGACGGCGTTGAACCCGCCCCAGCCCGCCGGCCCGCCCCCCTCGTGATGCGCCCGTGCCGGGTTCCATAGTTTATCGGCCGCCGCCCGCTCCGGCGTCATGCCCCCCGTGTCCATCGCAATCGCGGCGTAGCCCCGCGCGTTCCACATCCGCACCCACTCGGCAAACGCCGTGCCCCCGCCGCCGTGGATCAGCACCATCGCCGGCAGCTTCTTCCCTGCCGGCGCGCCGTAATACGCAAACACCCGCGTCGGCTTGCCCCGCCACGGCACGGATTCGTAATAGAGCGCCTTCACCCCCGGCTCCGCGGTCTCGGCCGGAAACACCCGCGGCGTCTCGAACAGCTTCGTCACGTCCCACGTCAGCAGTAGTAAAAGAGCGTAGAGAATCATCTGCCCGATTCTACATCTCCGGCCGCTCCAATCTTTCGTATCCTGAGTCGTGCGACCCCGCCACGACTGGATCCCCACCTGCACGATGACCCTGGTCAGCCTGATCAGCTACATCGACCGCAACACCCTCGCCATCCTCGCCCCCGCCATGCTCGAACAGCTCCGCCTGTCCAATGAAGAGTACGGCTACGTCGTCAGTGGGTTCAGTCTCGCCTACATGGCCTCGAACATCGCCTGGGGCCGCTGGATCGACCGCTACGGCCTGCCCCTCGCCATGACCGCCGCCGTCGCCTTCTGGACCCTCGCAAGCGTCTCCCACGTCTTTGCCATTGGGTTCGTTTCGCTCTTCGCCGCCCGCTTCGCCCTCGGCTTCGGCGAAGGCGCCACCTTCCCCGGCGGCCTCCGCACCGCCGTCCAGACCCTCCCCCCCGAACACCGCTCGAAAGGCACCGCCGTTGCCTTCTCCGGCGGCGCCCTCGGCGCCATCATCACCCCGCTCATCATCAAACCCGTCTTCCAGGCCTATGGCTGGCGCGGCGCCTTCTGGTTCACCGGCCTCATCGGTCTCGCCTGGCTCCTGCTCTGGCAACTCGTCAGCCGCCGCCCCTCCATGCAGAGCCCCGCCGCTACCCCCCAACCCGGCGAACGCCCCCGCCTGGCCGACCCCCGCCTCTGGGCCTTCGCCCTCATCTACGCCTGCGGCTCTCTCCCTCTCGGCTTCATCCTCTACTACGCCGCCCTCTACCTCCGCTCGCTCGGCCTCACCCAAATCCAAATCGCCGGACTCCTCTGGATCCCGCCCCTCGGCTGGGAGATCGGCTACTTCTTCTGGGGCTGGTGGATGGACCGCTCCGGACCCTCCTTCCGCGGCGTCTTCTCCCTGCTCACCCTCCTCAGCCTCCCCCTCGCCAGCGTCCCCCATCTCCCCGGCCTCGTCGCCCCGCTCGCCGTCATGTTCTTCTCCATGTTCATCACCGCCGGCTTCATCATCGGCGGCGTCGCCTACGGCCGCACCGTCCTCGGCGCCCAACACGCCGGCTTTGTCGGCGGCCTCAGTTCCGGCGCCTGGTCCGCCCTCGTCGCCCTCGTCATGCCCCTGTTCGGCCGCCTCTTCGATCAGCAGCTCTACGCCGCCTCCTTCCTGCTCGCCGCCTGTTTCCCCCTCGCCGGCATGGCCGTCTGGCTCCTCGCCGACCGCCGTCCTCCTGCTATCCTGGGCGAACAAAATGTTTGATCCTCAGCTCATCGCCGTCGGCGTCATCTGGTTCGTCGTCTTCCTGCTCTCGGCCACCGCGCACGAAGCCGCCCACGCCTGGATGGCCCTCCGCGGCGGCGACAAAACCGCCTACCACTTCGGCCAGGTCACCCTCAGCCCCCTGCCCCACATGCAGCGCGAGCCCTTCGGCATGCTCGTCTTCCCCTGGCTCACCTTCTTCATGAACGGCTGGATGATGGGCTGGGCCAGCGCCCCCTACGATCCCTACTGGGCCATGCGCTACCCCCGCCGCGCCGCCTGGATGTCCCTCGCCGGCCCCGTCGCCAACTTCATCCTCGCCGCCATCGCCGCCGTCCTCATCCGTGTGGGCCTCCTCGCCGGCCTCTTCCGCCCCGGCACAACCATGCGCTTCACCGACATCATCCAGGCCGCCGATAGCGCCCCCGCCGCGACCGAAGCCATCGCCACCCTGCTCAGCATCATGTTCGCGCTCAACATCCTGCTCGGCGTCTTCAACCTCATCCCCCTGCCCCCGCTCGACGGCTTCACCGCCATCGGCCTCCTCCTGCCCGAGTCCATGGCCGCCAAGCTCCGCGAATGGCAGATGACCATGGGCGCCTATCAGATCTTCGGTATGCTGATCGCCTGGCAGGTCTCCGCCTACGTCATCGGCCCGGCCTATTACGTCGCCCTCTTACTCCTGTTCCTCGGCTACTGACCCCCGCCCATCGGGTAAGCTAGCGGGATGTCCGTCCTCCTGCTCGCCTTCCTCCAAGCCTTCTTCAGCGTCCCCGGCGTCGACGCCCCGGAACTCGCCGCCTGGGGCCCCCACCCCGTCGGCGTCCGTACCCTCGACCTCGTCAACCCCGCCCAACCCGACGTCCTCGCCTTCAACAAAGAGACCAACCAGGCCCCCCTCCGCGACCGCCCCCTCAAGGTCGAACTCTGGTACCCGGCCCTCCTCCCCGCCGGCGCCGAAGCCCGCACGGTCTACGAAAGCACCCTCCCCGGCCGCAACCCCCGGCCCTTCACCATCGACGGCAAAGCCCTCCGCGACGCCGCCCCGCTTCCCAACCAGCGCTTCCCCCTCGTCATCGTCTCCCACGGCTACCCCGGCTCCCGCACGTTCCTCGCCTACCTCACCGAAAATCTCGCCTCCAAAGGCTACGTCGTCGCCGCCATCGACCACACCGACTCCGTCTTCGGCAACGTCAAGCCCTTCCCCTCCACCCTCGCCAATCGCTCCAACGACCAGCACTTCACCATCGAATCCCTCTCGGCCTCCCAACCCAACATCGACCCCGCCCGCGTCGCCATCATCGGCTACTCCATGGGCGGCTACGGCGCCCTCATCAGCGCCGGCGCCCTCCCCTCCCGCACCCCGCCCGGCGCCAAATTGCGAAACGAACCCAACCCGAATCTGAAGGCCGTCGTCGCCATCGCCCCCTGGGGTGCCCAGCCTCCCGTCAACCTCTGGGAGCCCGCCGCCCTCGCCAACATCAAGGTCCCCGCCCTCTTCCTCGCCGGCGACCACGACGACATCTCCGGCTTCGAACAAGGAGTCCGCAAAGCCTACTATCAGGCCGTCAACTCCCCCCGCTG
Organism: Bryobacteraceae bacterium CoA2 C42; assembly: GCA_019931245.1. Classification (GTDB taxonomy): domain Bacteria; phylum Acidobacteriota; class Terriglobia; order Bryobacterales; family Bryobacteraceae. Next base: position 16,609 of record JAINDL010000100.1, on the reverse strand, counting down.
CCTTCTCGTCTACGAAGGCGCCCGCCACAACATCGGCGGCAACCCCCCGCCCGCCCTCCCCCTCGACTTCGCCACCAAAGAGAGCTTCGACGAACCCGTCTGGCGCAAAGACCGCCTCAACGCCATCAACCAGCACTTCGTCTCCGCCTTCCTCGATCTCCACCTGAAAGGCGACGAATCCCGCCGCGCCTATCTCGACGGCAAACTCAAAGGCTTCCAGCGCCGCTGGGCCGTCGGCGTCCAGCAAAGCTGCCTCACCCCCGCTCCCGTCGCCCACGTCCCCAAGCAAAGCGACCGCCCCGAACCCGCCCCCTCCCCGGCCGACGAGCTTGGCTTCGTTTCGCAATTTGACGGCAAGACCCTGACCGGCTGGGACGGCGACCCCAAATACTGGCGCGTCGAAGACGGCGCCATCGTCGGCGAAGTCACCCCGGAAACGCTGCTCAAAAACAACACCTTCCTCATCTGGCGCGGCGGCCAACCCAAAGACTTCGAACTCAAACTCGACTACCGCATCACCGCCGGCGGCAACTCCGGCGTCAACTACCGCAGCAGCCTCCTCGCCGACCGCCCCTACGCCCTCCGCGGCTACCAGTGCGACATCGACGGCAAACAGGCCTACACCGGCCAGAACTACGAAGAGCGCGGCCGCCTCTTCCTCGCCCTCCGCGGCCAGACCACCCGCGTCCTCGGCGACCGCAAGCCGCAGATCCTTGCCACGCACGCCGACCCCAAAGAGCACCTCACCCCCGGCTGGAACAGCGTCCACATCATCGCCCGCGGCAACACGCTCATCCACATGATCAACGGCCAGCTGATGAGCATGGTCATCGACGACGACCCCGTCGGCCGCGCCACGCAGGGCTTGATCGGCGTCCAGGTCCACGTCGGCCCGCCCATGAAGGTGGAGTACCGCAACCTGCGTCTGAAACAATAGCCCCATGCCTTCTCCGCTCCTCCTCCGCGCCGGCGCCTGCGCCGCGGCCGCCCTCCTGCTCGGCTTCGCCGCCGCGCAGGCCCCCCGACCGGAACCCGCCGCTGGCCTGCGTTGGTGGAAAGGCAACCTCCACACCCATACCCTCTGGTCCGATGGCGACGGCTTCCCCGACATGGTCGCCGCCTGGTACCGTGACCACGGCTACCACTTTCTCGCGCTCTCCGAGCACAACCTGTTCGCTCAGTCCGAGCGCTGGATGCCCTCTCGCGCCATCAACCGCCGCGCCGGTGTCGATGCCGTCGCCCGCTACCGCGCCCGCTTCGGCCCCCGCTGGGTCGAGTCCCGCGGCCAGGCCGCCGACGGCAGCGAGGAGATCCGCCTCAAGACCCTCGACGAGGTCCGCGCCATGGTCGACGAACCGCGGCGCTTTCTCATGATCCCCTCGGTCGAACTCACCGGCATGGCCGGCGACGGCCGCTCGCTGCACATGAACGCCACCAACCTCGCCGCCTCGCTCAGTTTCCGCCGCGGCGCCACCATCGCCGAAAGCATGGTTCGCAATCTCGAACAGGTGGAAGAGTACGCCGCCCGCACCGGCCGCGAGGTCCTGCTCCACGTCAATCACCCCAACTACAAATGGGGCATCACCGCCGAGGACCTGGCCAGCGTTGTCCAGGAGCGTTTCTTCGAGGTGTGGAACGGCGTCGATAACGACAACGACCCCGGCGACGCGCAGCGCCCCTCCACCGACGCCATGTGGGACATCGCCAACGCCCTCCGCCTCACCCGCTATGAAGCGCCGCCGCTCTACGGCCTCGCCACCGACGACACCCACGATCATCACGACAACAAGACCCGCGCCCTGCCCGGACGCGCCTGGGTCATGGTCCGTGCCCCGCATCTTAGCGCCGACTCCATCGTCCGCGCCCTCCGCGCCGGCGACTTCTACTCCTCGACGGGAGTCACGCTCACCGACATCGCCTACACCGCCCCGGACCGCCGCCTCAGCCTCCGCATCGAGCCGGTGGCGGGAGAGGCGTTCACCACGCGCTTCATCGGCGTCCGCCGCAACGGCACGGCCGGCGAAGTGCTCGCCGAGGTCAAGGGCCTGGCTCCCGCCTACACGCTCCAGCCCGCCGATCTCTACGTCCGCGCCGTCATCACCTCAACGGGAAAGCCCGCCGTCCCCAGCGACGAGTTCCCCACCAAGCGCGCCTGGACCCAACCCGTCGGCTGGTAGTTATCCCAGCAACGCCCCCTGCACGGCCTTCGACACCGGATCCAGAATCGTCTGCTGCGACACCCGCGCCGGCAGACTCGTCAGCAGCACAAAAGTCACGTCCTTTCCCGGATGCGCCCAGCACAGCGTCCCCGTCGATCCCCCGTGCCCGAACTGGCCCGGCGTCAACCGCCAACCCAGCCCGTACTGCGCGTTCTGCGCCGTCACCATCCGCTTCGCCGTCTCCGGCCGCAGCGGCCCCTGGCCCGGCTTCATAAAGTACCGCAGCAGTTTCGTAATGTCCGCCGCCGTCGCGTGCGCCCCGCCCCACGGCGCCGCCAGCGTCCGCCAATACCGGCTGTTCCAATCCCAGTGCTTCTCCCCTACCGGATCAGCATGCTCGGTCTGGTTCTGCACCGTCTCCTCGATCCGGTAACGCCCCAGCCCCAGATACGTGTCCTTCATCCCCAGCGGCCCATAAATCCGCTGCTCGAGCAGCTTCGGCATCGCCACGCCGGATACGAGTTCCCCCATCGTCGCCGCCAGCAGAATTCCCATGCTCTGGTAGCTCACCCGCTCACCCGGCGCAAACAGCAGCGGCGTCTTCATCGCCAGCTTCGCCCATTCGCGCAGCGGCGCGTTCCGCTTTCGCAGCGCAATATTCTCGGGCAGCATATCCGGCAGCCCCGAGCTGTGCGTCAACAGATGCCGCAGCGTGATGCGCCCGTCCACCCCCGGCAGCATCCGCGCCACCGGCGCGTCCAGCTCCAGCCGCCCCCCCTCCACCTGCGTCATCACCGCCGCCGCCGTCATCGGCTTGGTGATCGAGGCGATCAGAAACGGCGACCGCACCGTCGCCGTTCCAAACGCCTGCTCATAAACATCCTCCCCCTGCGTCACCCGCAGCACGGCCGCCCGCAGCTGTCCCGCAGCCACCGCCTCCACCAGCGGCTTCACCGCCGCACCCATCTTCGCCGGCGGCAGCGCCGCGGCCAACAAGGCCCGTCGGGTCAACATCGCTCTCCTCCTACCAGTGCGTCAGCGAGCCGTCCGGCCGGAAATAGACGTTCTTCCGCCCCGGCTGCGTCACCTCGCCAATCAGCTTGCACTTCGACAAATCCGCCGTCACCCCCAGCCCCGGCCGGTCGTTCCGGTACGCCTTGCCGTCTTTGAAGTCCAGGCATTCGGGCAGATGCGGAATCGGCCGCCCCCCGTAGTTGTACTCCATGATCACTGTCCCGGGGAACGTCGACAGGCAGTTCACCAGCGCCGCCGTCGCCACCGGACCCGTGAAGTGCGGAATAATCCCCACCGCGTGCGTCTCGCACAGCGCCGCGATCTTCATCATCTCCGTAATCCCACCCACGTTCGGCAGCGTCGCCCGGATGTAGTCGATGTCGTGGTTCTCGACGAGCTTGTGGAAGTCCCACCGCTGTCCCCACTCCTCGCCGTGCGTCAACGGCACCGAGGTCATCTGCCGCAGCTTCGGGATGTCCTGATGCGCATGCTCGTCGCGCACCGGGTCTTCGACAAAGTACGGCTCAAACTCCTCCATCAACCGGCACGCCCGCAGCGCGTCGGCATAGTCGAAGCGCTGATGCAGGTCGATGCACCAGTCGCCGTCCGGCCCCACGCCCTCGCGCACCTCCTTACAGTCCCGCGCCACCTTCCGCACCCGCTCGTGCGTGTTGAACGTGGTGTTCGACGGCGTGTCGGCCGCCCCCATGCGAAACGCCCGGTAGCCGGCGTCCATGGTCGCCCGCGCCCGGTCCCGCAGCGACAACGGCGGCGCCCCCGGCGGCCGCGGCGCCCCGCCCGTCGCGTAGCACTCGACATGGTTCCGCACCGTCCCGCCCAGCATCTCGTGCACCGGCAGGCCCAGCGTCTTGCCCTTGATGTCCCACAGCGCCAGGTCCATCGCCCCCTGCGCGTGAATCTTCTCGCGGCCCGGCGGATAGAACCAGGCGATGTACATCTCCTGCCACAGCGCCTCAATGCGGAACGGATTCTGCCCGATCAGCGTGCCGGCGCACTGCTCGAGCGTATCCTTCGCCCCGCCCTCGCCAATGCCCACCGTACCGTTGTCGCACTCCACCGTCACCAGCATGTTGCTCTGGTTGAACAGCGGGTTGTACCCCGGCGGCTCGTAGATCCGCACCCGCGTAATCTTGATCTTCGGCAGCGCGGCCTCCGCCGCGCCCACCCCGGCTACCGCCGCAAGAAAGGACCGTCTCGATACCATCGCGCCAGTCTATAAAGCCCGCGCCGCCACGTCAAACCAACGCGTATTTACAAGGCCTTTCCGCTGCATCTGCACCCAGAGCCGGTAGCGCCCGGCGCGCGGAAAAATCACGTTGAACTGCACCGTCGGGGCTACCTCCGGCCGGTACTCCCACCGCGGATGCACATGCACCATGTCGAGCAGATCCTCGCTCGCGACAAGCAGATGCCCCCACGCGCCCAGCCAAGGCTCCAGCCCCTCGGCCGGCGCAAGATCGAAAAACAGCATCGTCCGCAGCCCGGCCACCGGCTCGGCCGGCTCCGTCCGCAACCGGATCTCCATGTTCCCCGGTGCCTCCGGCGTCCTCACCGCCGGCCCCGCGCCCACCAGCAGCGACTTGGCAATCAGTTGCGGCGTCCCGCCCTGCGGGTAAAAATCCGCCAGCACACGGTACATGCCCGCCCGCGGCAGCACTACCGGCAGCACGAACGCTCCGTCCGCCCGCCGCTCCGGATGCTCATGCGCGAAAAACGTCCGGTCCTCGCTCACCACGAACAGATGAAACAGCCTCTCGTGGATCTCGTTAAAGGCCACCACCGGCCGCCCTGTCCGCGGATCCAACACGCGGAACGCGAGCATCACCGTCCGCCCCGCCCGTGGCTCGGCCGGCAGCGTCGTCATCTCGACGCGGTACTCCACCGGCTCCGGCAGCCCCGCCTCGAGCCGCATCCCGCAGCGCGGACACCGCCCCGGTCCCTTGGCCCGCACCTCGGGATCCATCGGGCACAGAAACTCCACGTCCTGTGCCCATCCGGCCACCGGCAGCGCCCGGAGCAGATCCCGCCGCGTCACTGCGCCGGTTCAAACGGCCAGCGCGCCGTCGTCGTCCAGCCGCCGTCAGAGGCAATGCACTGGCCCGTGACGTAGTTCGACGCCGGCGCGGCCAGAAACACCGCCAGGCCCGCGATATCTTCGGGCGTGCCGGCCCGCGGAATCGACTGCGTCGCCTTGAGCCAGGCGTGCATCTCCGGTGGCTGCCACATATCCCGGTTGATGTCGGTGATGATAAAGCCCGGCGCAATGCAGTTTACCTGAATATTGCTCGGACCCCACTCGGCCGCCAGCACCCGCGTCAACCCCGCCAGGCCCGCTTTTGAAATCGCGTACACGCTCAAATACGGCACCCCGTGCGTCGACATCAGACTGCCGATGTTGATAATCTTGCCGCCCGTGCCCCGCGCGCGCATCCCTTTGCCGATCAGCTGCGTCAGCTCAAAAATGCTATGGATGTTGGTCTGCAGGATCGTCTCGTACTCCTCGCGCGAGTACGTCTCCATCGGCTTCCGCACGTTGCGCCCGGCCACGTTCACGAGGATGTCGGCCTTGTCCGCCCACGCCTCGCCCACGGCCTGAATCGATTCCCGGCTCGCCATGTCGAGTTCGGCCGCCTCGGCCGAATACCCGGCCGCCTTGAGCGCCTCCGCCTCGGCCCGCAGCTTGTCGAGCGACCGCGAGGCCAGCACCGTATGCGCCCCCGCCGCGGCCAGCTCCCGCGCAATCGCTAATCCAATCCCCCGGCTCGCGCCGGCTACCAGGGCCGTTTTGCCCTTCAGTGAAAACAAAGATTCCAGTGACATTTACGTTGACCGAAGATATCGCGAACTACTCCGCACTACAACCATCGCGCCCAGATACAGCAACCCGCCCACCAGCAGCGTCTCCCGCAAGCCCAGATAGATCGCCAGGAAAATCGCCCCGGCCGAACCTAGCACGCTCGCCGCTGCATTCAGGCTCCACGCCCACCGCACCGAGGGCTTGTGAAAGTTCTCGAGCCGCGCCAGACCCTGCGGAAACGGCATGCCCATGAAGAACGCCGCCGGCGCAATCAGCGCCATCGTCAGCGCCATCTTCGCCGCCAGCGGCCATCCCACCAGCGCCGAAGTCAGCGGCGCCGCGCTCAGCGCCAGAATCAGCACAAACAAGCTCACCAGCGCGAGCGACCCCACCAGCTTGCCGTCGTTATCCCCCACCAGCCGCCGGCTCAGGAAGCTGCCGAGGCCGCTGAAGACCAGCATCGAGAAGATAATCACCGTGAGGGCGTACGTCGGGTGCCCCAGGAACAGCACGAACTTCTGAATCAGCGCGACCTGAATCAGAATGTACCCCACGCCAATGCACAGGAAGTAGAGCAGAAAGCGCAGCACACCCTTCTCCCGCGGCAGCTTCGTCCCCAGCACCACCGGCGGCAGCGCCAGAATCACGAGCGTCGCCACCAGGCTGATGCCCACCAGCGAAAACAGCAGCGGCACGGCTTTGTTGATCTTGTAGTCGGCGCTCTTGCCCTCGGGACTCACGAGAAAGCCCCACAAGTCGCGCGGCTGCACGGTGTAGAAGAAAAACGGCCGGTTGTCGTCCACGGTCGAAATATCAAACGGATACCCGGCGATGTAGGCCGTCAGATCGGGCAGCGTCAGCACCTGCGCAAACGGGCTGTCGGAGACCATCCCCGGCAGATACACCACCTGCAGCTTGGCCTCTTCGGCAATCGCGCGCGCCCGCTCCACATCGGCCGCCGAAAACGGCTTCCGCGCAATCAGCACCGTATCCCGCGCCCCCCAGCCCTGCGTCGAACCTTCGCGCACCACCATCACGTGCCGCGCAAACTCCTTCTCGCCCAGCCGCGTCAGCGCCTCCCGGCCCAGCGTCAACAGCCGTACCGACTCCCGCGGCGGCTCAAAGCCCCACCGCGTAATCGTCAGCACGCCGTCGTCGGTCAGGTGGCTCAAATAGTCATAAAACGCGTCCGTCGTGTACAGGTTGTTCTCCGACAGCGCAAACGCCCCGGCCGCCGTCGACGCCCACGTGTCCACCAGCGTCGCCTGCAGCACCTGATACTTCTCGGGCGACCGCCGGATGAACGCCCGGCCGTCTTCAATCTCAATCCGCACCTCGGGCCGCTGATACAGCTTCCGGGAAAAATCGAGGAACCGCTCCTGCATTACCGTCTTGGCGATGATCGGGTTGATCTCGACGCCGGTAATGTCCTTGCTGCCCAGCGCCAGCGCCCGCGTCACGTCCCAGCCCCCGCCCGGCCCCACAATCAGCGTCTTCGCTCCCGGCCGCATCTTGTAAGGAAACGCCGGCCCCTGCAGCGTCAGATCCTTCCGGTCCCGCTCCGTCAGGTTCGCCAGATCGAAGTTCGCAATGCCGGTCGACGCGTCCGCGTCGATAACCACCTGCATCTGCCCGCTCTCCCGCTCCTTGGCCACCGCGATCCGCGAAAAGCTGTTCCACTTCACGAAGACTTCGTTGTCGAGCGTCTGGCCCTTGGCGTACTTCACGTCGATAATCGGCGCCTTCGCGTTCGCCACCACCAGCACCACCAACCCCAGCGCCAGCGCCACCGCCCCGGCCCGCGTCTGCCGCTCGCCGGCCAGGTTGAACCACACCGCCGACCCCGTGGCAAACAGAATTGCCGCCGCGATCACCGTGTTCGGCCCGCCGAACGTATTCAGCAGCGGAATCAACAGCAGACAGCCCCCAGCCGCGCCGAGCAGGTCGAAGAAGTAGACCTTGTCCACCCGTTCAATCGTCTCGGAAATCGCCAGCGAAACAATCGCCCCCGCCACGAAAAACGGCAGCGCGCTCAGAAAATACACCGCCCCCAGCGTCAGGTTCGAAAGCTCCGTCCCGCGCGTCAAAATGAAAATCAGACTGCCCAGCGGGATCACCGCGTTCGCCGCCGACAGCCAGCCCAGCTTGCTGAACATGCTCCCCGGGCGCCCCGCGACGACGTAGGAAAACACTCCCCCGGCCCCTAACCCAAACAGCGCGATCGAAATGGCCAGAAACGCGAAATGGTAGTAGAAGACGACCGAGAAGATCCGCGTCATCGATAGCTCGAGCAGCAGCGTCGCCATCGTGGTGAATGCAACGCCCAGGTAGACCTGGGTCCAGCTCGTAGGTAGCCCAGAGTTAGCGGTGGAAGAGATGCGAGACAAGCATATATGGTATCAGCCGCGTTCCCTACACCATCGCACTCGGCGGCGCCGGGTCCTCGGGCCGCCCGGCGTTGCCGAGCGCCGTCCGGATCATCATCACCGCCAACCCGCCCAGAATCGCCAGCCCCACCGCGTAGCTCGGCGCTTTCGAGAACTCGGGCAGGGAAACCTCAAACAGCGCGAACGCCGCCACCACCAGACCCATCAGCCCCTCGCCCGCAATCAGGCCGGAGGAAACCAGCACGCCCGTGTTCTCAATGCGCGCCTTCTGCGCTTCGTTGTGGCCCGCCCGCGTGCTCAGGTAGTCCGTAATGCTCCGGATGCAGCCGCCCACAAAAATCGCGAACGTGGTCGCCAGCGGCAGGTACATGCCCACGGCCACCAGCATCGGGCTCTTCACCTGCAGCATGATCATCCCAATGCCCATGAAGATCCCCATCACCACCAGCGGCCACGCCATCTCGCCGCCCACGATGCCCTGCGCAATCAACGCCATCAGTCCCGCCTGCGGCGCCGGCAGCTTGGCGTCGCCAAAGCCGATGCCCCCCTGTTTGATGTTCGCCTGATGCAGCAGCATCACCGGGAAAAACATCACCAGCGCCGAAATCACAACCGACAGCAGCTCCACCCATTGAATCGTCCGCGGCGTGCCGCCCAGAATGTAGCCGGCCTTGAAATCCTGCAGCAGTTCGCCGCCCACCGCCGCCGCCACGCACACCACCGCCGCCACGGCCAGCACCGTCGCCACGCCCGTCGCGCCGTTCACCCCCAGCGACACCATCAACAGCGCCGCAATCAACAGCGTCGACAGCGTCAGGCCCGAAATCGGATTGTTCGACGAACCGATGAATCCCACCAGCGACCCCGACACGGTCGTGAACAAAAATCCCGTAACCAACATCACCACCGCCGCAATCGCTGCAATCCACAGCGCGCCCGCAAAGTAGGTGTACACCCCCACCATCGCCAGAAAGGTCAACCCGATCAGCGCAAACACCACCTTGAAACTCATGTACTGCTCCGTCCGCGACAGTGTCGCCGGGTCCGGCCCCCCGCCCCGCAGCTCGGCAAACGCCCGGCTCAATCCGCCCAGCAGGTTCTTCCGCATCCGGAACAGCGTATAGCCCGCGCCCACCAGCATGCCGCCCACCGCAATCGGACGCACAATATAGCGCCACACCGCGTTGGCCGTCGCCGTCCAGCCGCCCTCCATCTCGCCGGCCGGGACGAACTGCGCCAGGTTCGGCCCCAGGAAGTACATCAGCATCGGAATGAACAGCCCCCACGCCAGCACCCCGCCCGCGAAGTTCAACGCCGCCAGCCGCGGCCCGATAATGTAGCCCACGCCAATGTAGGCCGGGCTGATCGAAGGCGCCGCCGCCACCGTGTAGGCCCCCGTCGCCACCGTCCGGTCCCCGCCCAGTTTCAGCGCGCCCCGCCCGAGTTCGCCGATCGAAAAGAACAGCGTATGGTCCGGTTCAAACAGCTTCGTCACCCCGGCAAAGTAGATCCCCGCGCCCGTCACCATGTTGTAGAACAGATACTTCGCCGCGCCCGAAGCCGTCTGTCCGGCCTTGTGAATCTCCGCCGCCGCCACCGACTCGGGGAAGGGAAGTTCGTCGTCTTCCACGAGCGCCCGCCGCACGAGCGAGACAAACAACACGCCCAGCACCCCGCCCACCAGCATCAGCGCCGTCGATTTGAGATAGGCGTGTTCAAAGTCAAACGCCGGCCAGCTCTTTGAAATCACAAACGCCGGCAGCGTGAAGATCGCCCCCGCCGCAATCGATTCGCCAATCGAACCCGCCGTCCGCGCCAGGTTTTCTTCAAGAATCGTCCCCCGCTTGGCCCGCAGCAGCGCCATGCCTATCACCGCCGCCGGATAGGTCGCCGCGATCGTAATCCCCGCCTTCAGGCCCAGGTACGCGTTCGCCGCCCCCAGAATAATACTCATCACCAACCCGATGCCCACCGCCGCCACGGTGAATTCGGTCATCTTCATACTCTCGGGAACGTACGGCTGATGCTTTTTCTGGCTCATGGTTATGGTCGATGATACAGTACAATCGCGATAGCATGAGCACACCATTTCGATTAGACGGACGGGTCGCCCTCGTCACCGGTGGCGCCAGCGGGATCGGCGAAGCCACCTGCCGCGTCCTCGCGAGCGCCGGCGCCAAAGTCGTCGTCGCCGACATTGATCTCCCTCGCGCCGAGGCCCTCGCCGCGGAACTCTCGGGCCAGGCCGTCCACTGCGATGTCACCAACGAAGCCGCCGTCCAGGCCGTCTTCGCCGGCCTCCCCCAGTTGGACGTCCTCGTCAACAACGCCGGCATCGGCCTCGTCGGCAACGTCGAAGAGACCGGCCTCGCCGACTTTGAACGCCTGATGAAGGTCAACGTCACCGGGCCGTTTCTCATCACCAAGCACGCGATGCCGCTGCTGCTCGCCTCCGGCGGCAAGATCGTCAACATCGGCTCGGTCGCGGGCCTCATCGGCGTCAAGCGCCGCTACGCCTACTGCGCCACCAAAGGCGCCGTCATCGCCATGACCCGCCAACTCGCCGTCGACTACCCCACCCAGATCCGCGTCAACGCCATCTGCCCCGGCACGGTCGACTCGCCCTTCGTCGCCGCCTACCTGCAGAAGTATCACTCTCACGAAATCGAGAAGACGCGCGCCGAACTCAATACCCGCCAGCCCATCGGCCGTCTCGGCAAGCCGGAAGAGATCGCCCACCTCGCTCTCTATCTCGCCTCGGACGAAGCAGCGTTCGTCAACGGCAGCGTCATCACCATCGACGGCGGCTGGACGGCGGCTTAAGGAAACCGCTGCCGCGGCCGATAGCGCTATAGAGCACTGGGTTGACTTTACCCCCGGTCTTCCGGGATACTAGCGGCATTGTCGGCCCAGTACCATCTGATCCAATTCACGGACGAGGGGCATAGTCAGAATGCGTAACTTTTTGATTTTTCTGATTTTTCTACTTCAGACAAATCTCCTGACCGCCGTCCCGGCGTCCAAATCGAAGAAGTTTGCCGCCTCGCGCGCCGCCGCGGCCAAGACCCCGGCCAAAAAGGCCCCCGCCGCCCGGGCCGCTTCCGCCAAGAAGTCCCCGAAGCGGGGCGGGGGATCGCGTCTGATCGCCGGCGGCCCCTGGCGCGAACCCACCTATGCCGACTCCACCCTCGGCGACGTCGTCGACGGCGAGGATCTCCTCGTCCGCCGCGCCGCTGTCGACGCTCTCGGCCCCTACAACGGTAGCGTGGTGGTGGCCGACCCGCAGACAGGCCGCATCCTGACCATCGTCAACCAGAAACTGGCTCTCGGCAGCGGTTTCCAGCCCTGTTCGACCGTGAAGATCGTCACCGCCATCGCCGGCCTGAAAGAAGGCATCATCGAGCGCAACACGCAGCTTCGCCTCGGTCGCCGGTCCACCATGGACCTCACCCACGCGCTGGCCCATTCGAACAACCCCTACTTCGCCCGCGTCGGCACCGACCTCGGCTTCGAACGCGTGCACTCCTACGCCAAACTCCTCGGCCTCGGCGAAAAAGCCGGCCTGAACATCGAAGGCGAGTTCCCCGGCGTCCTCACCCCCGAACCGCCGAAGTTCGGCGGCGTCGGTATGATGACCAGCTTCGGCGAAGGGATACAACTCACCGCGCTCCAGTTGGCCGCCCTCCTGTCGGCCATCGCCAACGGCGGGACGCTCTACCATCTGCAGTACCCCCGCACGAAGGAGGAGATCACCAACTTCGCGCCCCGCGTCAAGCGCCATCTCGACATCCAGGACCAGATTCCCGACGTCAAGCCCGGCATGATGGCCGCCGTCGACTACGGCACGGGCCGCCGCGCCAACTACGACCCCTCCGAACCCATCCTCGGCAAGACCGGTACCTGCACCGACCGCGCCACCCCCACCCACCTCGGCTGGTTCGGCAGCTTCAACGAGGTCGGCCGCAATAAGCTGGTTGTAGTCGTTCTGCTCACCGGCGGCCGCCCCGTCAACGGACCCGTGGCGGCCGAGGTCGCCGGCAGCGTCTACCGCAACCTCTCAAGCCAACAGTTCTTCGCCGTCGCCGCCCAGTAGTTACAGTCGCTCGAACGGCCGGTACTCGCCCTCTTCCGCCTGCTCTTCCTCTTTCGGCGGATGCACAATCGCGGCCAGCATAAACTTCAACTGCTCCAGGCCCTCGCCCGTCGCACTCGAGATCTGCAGAAACGGCATCTCATGCTCGGCGGCAATCTCCTTGACGGCCGCAATGCGCTCCGGGTCCTGCGCCGCGTCCACCTTGCTCGCCACCACCAGCATCGGCTTCTTCGGTAGTTCGTCGCTGAAGCTGGCCAGTTCGTTCAGGATAATTTCGAAGTCGCTGCGCGGGTCCCGCCCGGTCACATCGCTCACGTCCACCATGTGCACCAGCACCCGCGTCCGCTCAATGTGCTTCAGAAACTGAATGCCCAGGCCGTGGCCCTCGTGCGCGCCCTCAATCAGCCCCGGGATGTCGGCCACCACAAAGCTCCGCTCGTCCGGCATCGGCACCACGCCCAACTGCGGCTCCAGCGTCGTAAACGGATAGTCGGCAATCTTCGGACGCGCCGCGGAGATACGCGAAATCAGCGTCGACTTGCCGGCGTTCGGGAAACCCACCAGCCCGACGTCGGCCAGAATCTTCAGCTCCAGCCGCAGCGTCTTCTCCTCGCCCGGCGAACCCGACTCGTGCTCGGTCGGCGCCTGGTGCGACGGCGTCGCAAAATGCTGGTTCCCGCGGCCCCCGCGGCCCCCCTTGGCGATCACGAACCGCTCCCCGGCCTTCGTGAGGTCGTAAATCTGCTCGCCCGTGTGCCAGTCGTAGACCACCGTACCCACAGGAACGTCCACCTCCCGGTCCGCCCCGTGCCGGCCCGAACAGTTGGAACCCTCGCCGTGGCGCCCCCGCTCGGCTTTGTGCTCAGGATTAAAGCGTAGTTCGAGCAGCGTATTCCGATGCTCGCTCGCCACCAGGATGACATTGCCGCCCCGGCCGCCGTCGCCGCCGCTCGGGCCGCCGCGCGGCACAAACTTCTCCCGGCGAAACGCCATACAGCCGTTGCCGCCGTCGCCGGCCTTCACATAGATCTTTACTTCATCAATAAACATAAAAACAGCCAACAAAAAAAGAAGCCGCCCTCGGAGGGGCGGCTTCTTCGTTATCCTTTGCGGGAAATCTTAATTCGCTTCAGCGGGAAGGGGCTTGATCGAAACAAACTTACCCATCCGGCCCCGGTCCCGGAACTCGACAACGCCGGTGATGCAGGCAAACAGGGTATCGTCCTTTCCGCGGCCCACGTTCAAGCCGGCCTTGTAGGGTGTCCCACGCTGCCGCACGAGAATGGAGCCGCCCGGCACCACCTCGCCACCGAAGCGCTTCACACCCAATCGCTGCGCATTAGAATCGCGACCGTTTTTACTGGAGCCTAAGCCTTTTTTTGATGCCATGGTTTACTCTGACTTCCTTACGCCTGAATGGCTTCGATTTTGACGGCCGAATAGTTCTGCCGGTGGCCGATAGTGCGCTTGTACTGCTTCTTGCGCTTAAACTTGAACACGATCACCTTCGGCCCACGATCCTGGTCGACAATCGTCCCGGTCACCTTCACCCCGGCGGCCTCGGCCCCGGTCTTCACGGCTCCATCGTCGCCGACGAAGGCCACCACCCGGCCCAACTCCACCGAGTCATTGACGTTGCCCGGAAGCGTCTCTACTCTGACGGTCTCGCCCGGAGCTACCCGATACTGCTTGCTGCCGGTCTCAATAACTGCGTACATGACTGTCCTCGTTCTCGTTGAATTACCATCGGGACTTGGTGCGACCGGAAGGAATCAAACTGGCGCATCCCGCGCAAGCGCACGAATGCGCCGCAAAATCCCAGTCTACCTTCCTTCCGGCCGGATTGCAACCCGCCGCTTACTTCAGGATCTTCACCCGGATGTTCTTGTACATCACGGTCGACTTCGGGTCGTGCCCCTGCAGCGCAAACGTCCCGCTCGACAGCTTCCGGTCTTTGAACTGCGGATGCACCCAACCCTCCGGCTGCGTCCACTCGGAAGACAGCTTGCCGTCCACATAAATCTTCACCGTGTTGCCCTTCACAATAATGTGCTCGGTAAACCACTTGCCGTCCTCGGCCAGCTTCTCTTTCTGATCGGCCACCGCATAGAGGCCCCCGGTGCGCCGCCAGTCGCCGTGCGAGTTGTTCACCTGCACCTCAAAACCCTTGTCCGGCCAGCTCTTCTCCTGATAAGCCGTGTGGAAGTAGATGCCGCCGTTCGACACCGGCAGCGTCATGCAATCCACCTTCAGCTCAAAATCCTTGAAATCGTGCTTGCCCACCTTGCCCACGTAGTACAGGTGCGCCCGCGGACCCTTGGCCACGATCGCCCCGTCCTTGATCGTGAAGGTGTCCTCGTTCTCGGCCGCCTTCTTCCAGTCCGTGAAGTCCTTGCCGTTCCACAGGGACTTGAACCCCTTTTCCACCTTGTCCGCCGCGGTCAGGTTCACACCCGCCACCAGCATCAGCGCGCATACAGAGATTGTTCTCATCATCGACTCTGATTATATGCCCGCCCGCGCAGCGCCCGTAATCGCCGCCGCCGCGCCTCCACCCGCGCAATGGCAAACTCGTCCAGCCCGAAGTAGTGCCCCACCTCATGCCACACCGTATCGGCCACAATCTGTTCGAGCTCCCCCCGGCTCCGCGCCATCTCCTCGTGCGCCCGCTGAAACACTCGAATCCGGTCCGGCTGCCCGAACCCGTCGCTCACGCTCCGCTCCGTCAACGGCCGCCCCTCGTATAACCCCAGCAGATCGCGGCTCGGCCCCCACGGCTCCACCACCACGTACAGGTTCTCCATCCGGCTCCGAAACCGGCCCGGAATCCCGGCCAGCGCCCGCTCCACCAGCTGCTCAAACTCCTCCCGCGGCACCCGCACGCTCATAGCGACTTGGTCGCCCCGCCGTCCATGTCCACCAGCGCCCCGTGCAGAAACCGCCCCTCCGGCCCCACCAGAAACGCCACCAGCCCGGCGATATCCTCCGGCTCGCCCACCCGCGTCACCCGCTGCTGCCGCACAAACACTCCCTCGGCCGCCTCCCGCGCCAAACCCTGCGCCGCCGCCAGCGCCTCCATCCGCTTCTCAAACCGCCCCGTCCGCACCGTCCCCGGGTTCACCGCGTTCACCTGCACCCCGTCCCGCACCCCCACATCGGCCAGCGCCTTCGTAAACGACAGCACCGCCGCGTTCACGCTTCCGCCAATCGTAAACTCCGCCCCCGGCGTCCGCCCGCCCGTCCCGGCAATGTTCACCACCGACCCGCCCCGCCGCCGCAGCTCCGGCCACGCCGCCCGCGTCAGCCGCACCGCCCCGTGCAGCTTCAACGCATAGCCATCGGCCCAGTCTTCGTCCGTCAACTCGAGAAACTCCCCCCGCTTGGTCGCCCCTGCGTTGTTCACGACAATGTCGACGCCGCCAAACTCGGCCACCGCCCGCGCCACCCCCTCCGCCGCGGCCGTCGCCTCCCGCAGGTCCACCGCCAGCCACGCCGCCCCCCGCCCTATCCCCCCCGCTACCTCGGTCAGCGCCGCCGCGTCCCGCGCCAGCAGCAGCACGTTCGCCCCCTCCCGGCCCAGCCGCTCCGCAATCGCCCGTCCAATCCCCCGGCTCGCCCCGGTCACCATCGCCGTTTTTCCTTGCAGCATCAACCCAGCCTACTCCCGCGGCCCGAAGGGAAACAACGCCTGCCCAATGGCAATCGACGCCATCTGCCTCGTCCGCGCATCGTCGGCGGCCAGAAACCCGCGGATTCCCAACTCGCCCCCGGCCATACCCATCAGCACCTGGTCCATGATCACCAGCGGCGCGTTCGTCAACGCGTAGGCCGCTCTGGGGCAGGCCGGCGGAAGAGCCGTGGTAGGTCAACCAATCAGCCGAGCGGTCCATTGCCTGCCGACTGCACATACCCTGCAATCTGCCAGATCTCCCGCCCGTTCCTTGAAAGCGCACAGGCCGAAGCGAGTCCGTTGTGCGCGTGTTCAAAAGAGCGCACAGGCCGCGCAGGCCCGGCACCAACGGGCGAGGAACTCGCCTCAGCTGCTGGGCCGAAGCGAGTCCGTTGTGCGCGTGTTCAAAAGAGCGCACAGGCCGCGCAGGCCCGGCACCAACGGGCGAGGAACTCGCCTCAGCTGCTG
>JAINDL010000097.1 GCA_019931245.1 Bryobacteraceae bacterium CoA2 C42 | reverse complement strand
GTTGGGTGGGCGCCGAGCGATGCCTCAGGAGATCTGGCAAGCCGCGTTGGCCGCCTGATCAGTACTTGGATCCACACTACTTGGATCAACACAACGACCGCGGCCGAAATCGTCGCAACTCCCAATTTGCACCAGAGCCGTTTCAACAGCCTGCAGGATTTATTTCGGCGTCCGGCGCCGGCGGACAGCCCACGGCAGCAGCAGAACACCGGCGAGGGTAGCGGCGAGGCCGGCCGATAGACTCCAGGGCCAGAAGCGCATTCGCACTTCGTGACGGCCGGCGGCTTCGACGAAGACGCCGCGGACGCAGCCGTTCACAATGGCAATCGGAGCCGGGCGTCCATCCACTTCGGCCGTCCAGCCAGGGAACCAGGTATCGGTGACGACAAAAAAGGCGCGGCCCTGAGTTTCGACGGTCCAGGCGAGCGCGTTGTTGCGGGTTTCCTGGCGGAGGATGCGTCCGTCGGCAACGGTTTCGGCCGCAGCCAGACCTTCGACGATGGCATCGCGGGCGGGATCGAAGTTGACGGGGTCGAGCAGGAGCGTTTTGGCGGCGGCAAGGTCGGGGGCGGGGAGCAGGCGGCGGGCGAAACGGAAGCGGGGAACCGCGGCGGGATTGCCGAAAACGGTGATGCCATCGTGTGATTTGCCCAGTTCCTGGTAGAGGCGGGTGCGGCGGACGGAGAACGCGCTGAACGGAGACCGCGCCAGCAGATAGCGGATACTCAAGGCCGAGAGTAACTGACGGTGCCCTACGATGGCTTCCCCGCCCCCGCCGCTGAGATCGAAGCCGGTGAGCGCCTGATAGCGGCGGATCCATATGGGGGTATAGTCGTTGGCGGTGCTGAGGCCGTACATCATGCTGAGGAGCGGGTAGGTGTGGAACAGCGGCAGATCCAGGGGCAGGATGCGATAGGTTTGGGGATCGAGACCCTGGCTGTAGAGATAGCTGACTTCAGCCCGCCGTTCGGCGCCGTAGAGGTCGGTGGTATCCGGGTTGTCGTAGAGGGTGCGGTGGACGCTGCCGATGTCGAGCAGGAAGACGAGGCCGAAGAGCCAACCGGGGGCGCGGAGGAGGAGGCAGGCGCCGGTAGCGGCGAAGGCCAGGACGGGGAACAGCAGGGAAGGAGACGGCCAGCGCAGGCTGGTGGCACGCCAATATTCGGCTTGATGCAGGGTGAGGCCGGCGTTGGGAAACACGGGCAGCCAGTGCGCCAGCCCGATGGCGAGCGCGAGCGCCGCCCCCACGGCCGCCAACGGCCAGGCCATGCGTTTCCGCTCGGCCCAGCCGTAGGCGGCGAGGACGGCCAGCGCCAGGTGCAACTCCTGCATATGACGCGCCGGGGCGCGGAAGAGGTTGTAGACAGGGACGCGGAACAGGAGGGTCTGCAGCGGCTCCCAGCCGATCATCAAGCCGCCGGCGACGGCGGCGGCGGCGGCCCAGAACCACGTTTCGCGGCGGCGTAGCGCCCCCAGGGCGAGCACGAGCGGCGCCAGTCCGCAGTAGACGAAGACTTCGACGACCTCCGCGCCGGGCCCGTAACTGGGCACTTTGTGCAAGCCGCCGCGGAGGTTGGGCATGAGGAAAGCAAAGAACTGGGAGAGCGCCAGAGAGTTCTCGTTGAACTGGGCCAGGCTGAGGCTCTGCCGGGTGATCCACGGCAGGGTTTCGGCTACGGCCAGCAGTTGGAGCGAACTGAACAGAAAGGCGAACAGGCCGCAGAGCGCGAGGCCGGCGACAGCGCGACGACCGCCACGCCAGAACCAGAAGGCGACGACGAGCAGCAATCCGTAGACGGTAGCCTGCGGGAAGCCGCCGAGCAGCGAGGCGGTCACGGCGAGCCCGGCGAAGACCGCCTCGCGCCGCTCGCCCGTGCGGGCGTGGCGGGAGGCGAAGGTGAGCATGAGCGGCAGCCAGACGGTGGTGGACATCATCGCCTGGTGGCCTTTGTGGGCCATCAGAAAGCCGCTGCCAAGAAAGAAGAGTCCGCCAAGGAAGGAGGGAGCCTCGTCCAGGGTAAGTTCGCGGCACAGGAGATAACAGAAGTAGCCGGCGAGCAGATAGTGGAGCAGGATGAAACAGTTGTAGCCGAAGGTGTTCGGTGATAGCCAGATCAGCAGAAGGCCGGGCGGATAGACGGGTTGAAACTGGGTGTTGGCGAATGTGTACTGCCCGAGTTGAACATAGGGATTCCAGGGCGAGAAGGTAGCGGCGAAGAGTTTGGCAGGGAAGCCTGCGGAATAGGCATCGCCGCCACCGAGCAGATGGCGGGTGAGATTGAAACCGGCGGCGTGGAGAACCCACGCGCAGCAGGCGTAGAGCAATAGAACGAGGGCGTGCCGCTTCATGCGCGGGTCTCCCCGGCGAAGCGCTCGATCGTCCGGATGAGATAGTTGGGCCGCTGCCGCGTATTGCGCAGCGCGAGCCACAGATATTGGCCGATGATGCCGAGGCCGAGGGTGGCCAGCCCGCCGAAAAAGGTGATGGCCAGGATCAGCGGAGTGTAGCCGGGAACGTCGATGTCCCCCAACGCCCAGGCGCCGAGCACGATGACCGTGACCAGCACGGACAGGCCGGTGCCGAGCAGACCGGCGGCAAGGAGGAAGCGGATGGGAAGGTCCGTAAAGTTGAAGATGCTGTCGACGGAGTAGCGCAGCTTTTTGGCGAAAGTCCAACTGCTGCGGCCTTCGCGGCGCGCGAGGCGCTCATAGGGGACGAACACCTGGCGGTAACCGAGCCAGAGCAGCAGACCGACTATGTTGGTGTGGGACTCGCGCAGGCTGAGCAGGCGGTCGCGCACCTCGCGGGTGCAGCCGAAGACATCAACGCCGCCGGCGGGCATTTCGGGGAGCACGAAGCGGCGGTAGAGGCGCCAGAAGAGACTCGAAGTGAGTTCGGTGAGCCAGGGGTCGGCCCGTTTGCTGCGGACGCCAAACGTGATATCCGCGCTGCCGGAGGAAAGAATCGCGGCGAACCGCGCAATGAGGGCCGGGGGCTCCTGCAGGTCGGCGGCGAGGACGGCGAAGTGGTCGCCCTCGCCCACTTCGAGACCGGCGCAGATCGCCGAAAACGAGCCGAAGTTGCGGCTTAACTGCACGAGTTGGGCGCGGAGGCCCGTGGCGGGCAGACGGGTCGTCAGGATTTCGGCGCAGCGGTCCGGGCTGCCGTCGATGGCGAAGACGACTTCCAGATCCGGGAGAGTTTGGCGCAGGCGGATTAACTCGGTCAACAGCCGATCGAGGTTCTCCTCGTTTCGGTAGACCGGAATCACCAGCGAGAGCACCGCTAGCGACCTCCGGCGGTGAGTTCGAGGAACTCGTCGTAGTTCCGGATGTAGTCGGCGGGGTCGTAGTAGTCCGAGGCCAGCACGAGAAGCACGGCGCCGGGCGAATACTTGTACTGGACGCCCCAGATCATGGGCGGCAGGTGGAGGCCGACGGTGGGATCGTTGAGTAGAAACTCCTCGCGGGTGGCGCCGTCGTCGGCGACGGCGCGCACGGAGCCGGCGACGCAGATGAGGAACTGGTGCAGTTGGCGGTGGGCGTGTTCCCCGCGGATGTTTTCGCCCGGCACGCCGTAGACGACAAAGTGGCGGCGGATGGGAAAGGGGATGTGGCGTTCGGCTTCGCCGAAGCTGATCTGGCCGCGGAGATCTTCGGCGTGCGGCAGGCGGTGGAGCGTGACACCGCGGACGCTGGTGGGGGCGGAGCCCGGGCGAGCGGGTACGGCACGGGGTGGGGCCGAGACGCTGGGTTTGGCGCCGACGTAGCCAGCGATGCGGGCCGGGTTGCCCAGGACGATCGTGTCAGGGGGCACGTCGCGGGTGACTACGGTGGCGGCGCCGACCATCGCTCGTTCCCCGATGGTGACACCCGGTAGGATGGTGGCATTGGCGCCGATGGAGGCGCCAGCTTTGACGAGCGTGCGCGCGACGCGTTCCTGGTAATGCCGGCTGCGGGGAAAGGGATCGTTGGTGAAGGTGGCGTTAGGGCCGACAAAGACATCGTCGCCCAGCGTAATGCCGTCCCAGAGTTGGACGCCGGACTTGATGGTGACGCGATCGCCGACGACGACGTCGTTTTCGATGAAGACGTGGTCGCAGATATTGCAATCGGCCCCGATGCGGGCGCCGGGGAGGATATGGACAAAGGCCCAGATGCGGGTGCCGGCCCCAATGTCGGTGGATTCTACGATGGCGGCGGGATGTTGTGACATGGATCTACTGGACGACGAAGTTTCCCGCCATTTGAATTCCGGTACTGGTGCCGGAGGTGTCTTCGGCCACGACAAACAGCTTTTTGGGGCCAGCGAAACCGGGCCGGAACACGAGCTGGAAGCGTGCTTCGATGACCGGGCCCTGCCGCGTGATCGCGGAGCCGTCCGCATGGAGTTCACACTGGCGGTTGGGCACCACTTCTTTGCCCAGGGCTTCGCGAGCGCCGCTGCCGCTATCGTGCACGAGGCGGGGGCGGCCGGTAGGAACATGGGCGAACAGATAGCAGGCTTCGGCGCCGGAGTCGCGATCGTTGATCAGCAAGCCAAGAAAGACAGGTTCGGGCCGGTTCGGGGCCTGATCGAGGCGGACGGTGAATAGTTGGGACTTGCCCCCTCCCTCGTCCGGGGTTACGGTCAATCCTCCAAAAAGGGGAAGTTTCTGCATGGGAGGGGGCGGCGGGAAGGAAGAATCGGGGCGGCAGCATCCAACTAACGCGGCCAGGGCTGCTAACGTAGCGACGGAGGCGATGAGAAGCCGCATCTTCATCGGGGTAACCCTCAGAGTAACGCACTTACCGGCGCCGGGAAAGCAACCAGAAAGGAATCAGCGCAAGAATGCCCCATCCCAGGCTTTCAAGCAGGATCCAGGCCAGAACGGGCGCGCGGGGGGCGTCGCCGAAGCAGAGAATTAGGATGCCGTTTGCCACCGCGGCCAGCGCGCCGGCGGCCAGCAGGGCACCTCCGAAGGCGCGCGCCGGACGACCGTCCAAAGAGAGGAACGGCGGCACCCAACCCCAAGCCAGAGGCAGTCCCACGAGCCAGAACAGCGCGGGGATGACGAGCCCTACCGCCCATAGAAGCATAGCGACTAGGATATTCTAGTTATTGCGTTACCTGATCCTTCTTCCAGCCTTATGCCACCTGGCGGCGTTCGGGCAAAGCGACCCGGCTCCGGAGCCGCTGCGGACGCGCATTACCATCTCCGAGAAGCTTTCGGCCGAAGCTCCCGCAGCGATTACGACGGTAGATAAGGACCAACTGGCGGCCAATCCGGGTGTGAATTTGGACGACCGCCTCCGGTCCGTGCCTGGTTTCTCCCTCTTCCGCCGTTCGTCGTCGCTGGTGGCCAACCCGACGACGCAGGGACTGTCGCTGCGCGGGCTTGGCTCTTCGGGCGCTTCGCGAACGCTGGTGCTGTGGGACGGGATTCCGATCAACGATCCGTTTGGCGGTTGGGTTTACTGGACGCGGGTGGACGCCGAAGAGTTGGAGCGGGTAGAGGTGGCCCGTGGCGCTTCGACAAGCCTGTTCGGCGACCGGGCGATGGGCGGTTCGCTCTCGCTGTTTTCGAAAGCCGCGACGCCGTGGCGGCTGCACGGCGCCTACGAGGGTGGCAACCGGAGCACCAATCAGTTGTCTGGCGGCTTCGCGCATCTGTGGTCGAAGCTGGAGCTGAGCACGAACGTCCGCGCCTTTGCCACGGATGGCTTCTACATCGTGCCGGCCAATCGGCGGGGTGCCGTGGATACGCGAGCCGGGGTGGACTTCGTGGCAGGTGACATCCGGCTGAACTATCTGGGCGGCAAGGACCGCCTGGCCGTGAAGTTGGACGTGCTGGCCGAGCAGCGGGAGAACGGGACGGTGCTGCAGACCAATTCGACCTCGCTGGGCAACCTGAGCGCCAACTACTCGCGGGAGAACTTCACGGTGCTCGGCTGGCATACGCGGGAGCAGTTCCACGCCAACTTTTCTTCGATTGCGGCCAACCGGCAGACCGAGCGGCTGACGTCGGTACAATCGGTGCCGAGCGAGGCGACCGGGGCAGCGGGCTTCTACCGCTTCGGTGCGCGGGACAGCCATTTTCTGGTAGGGGGCGATCTGACGCGGGTGGAGGGCTACTCGCTTGAGACGGTGCTGCCCACGGGGTTCCGGCAGGGCGGCGGGGTGCAGTGGCAGCGGGGCGGCTTTGTGCAGGCCGACACGGCGTGGAGGGGCTGGAAACTGTTCGGCGGGCTGCGACTGCACAATACGGCCGGCACGGCCGGCGCCAGCAACACGTTCTGGAACCCGAGCGGCGGGGTGACCTACGGACGCAAGAACTGGCGGGCGCGCGGCACGGCCTACCGCAGTTTCCGCGCGGCGACGCTGAACGAGTTGTACCGGGAGTTCCGGGCGGGCAACGCCGTGACACGGGCCAACGCCGCGCTGCGGCCGGAGTTCAGCCGGGGCGTCGAGTTGGGATTCGACTGGTACGGCGAGCACTGGACGCTGCAGACGACCGGCTTTTCCAACGCGTTGACCGATCTGATCACCAACGTGACGGTTTCGGTATCGCCCACGCTGATTGACCGGCAGCGGAGGAACGCGGCCGAGGCGCGGACCCGGGGCGTGGAGACGAGCCTGAACTATCGCTGGCGCGGGTTGCGCGCCGAAAGCGCTTATCTGTTTGCCGATAGCCGCTTCCGGGCGCCGACGCTCGCGCGCATTCCGCAGGTGCCGCGGCACCAGGGGAACCTGATTCTGACGTGGTTGAGCGCGGGGAACAAGACGCTGCTGAGCGGGGGCATCCGGAGCTTCGGCATGCAGTTTGAAGACGATGTGAACCTGTTCCGGCTGCCGGGCTACGCGACGCTGCAGATGTCCGCCCGGCGGACGCTGACGGGCGGCCTGAGCGGGTTCTTCACGGTGGAGAACCTGCTGAACCGGGAGTTTCTGGTGGCGTTTAATCCGTTGCCGAACGTGGGCGCGCCGCGGCTGTGGCGGGGCGGTCTGCGGTGGGACGGGCGCATCCGGAAGTGATTCCGGCGTTTCACTACACGCTGGGTCTGGGGCGGGAGACGTGGCGGGAGCAGATTGCGCTGGCGCGGGCGGCGGGTTTCCGGGCCGTGGATGTCGACCTCCGCGGCGCCGCCGGGATCGAACCAGCCGAGATGCTGGATGCTCTGGGTGAGTTGCGGGCGGCGAGCGGGCGGCTGCCGGCGTATCCGGGCGGGCAGTTGGAGCCGCGGATTCCGGGCTTTTGCGCGGCGATTGGGCTGTCGACGTTGACCTGTTCGGTGCCTCCGGCGCTGGACGCTCCGGCCGACCTGCTGCCGCAGTACCGCGAGTGGGCGGCGATGCTGGCCGGCGCCGGGTTGGACCTGGCGATTGAGGCGCTGACGCCGCTGCCTCTGCGTCTGGCCAAGCCGTACGCTTACGTGCAGAGCTTCGCGGCTTACCGGGAGTTCGTGGGCGCGGTTGGCGAAAACGCCGGCTTCCTGCTCGATAGCTGGCACTGGCACCACGGCGGCTACCCGAGCCCGCGGGGGCTGCGGGTGTTGCACGTGCATCTGGCGGATGCCGCGGCGGTGGCGCCGGAGGCGGTGCGGGATGAGGAGCGGGAGTTTCCGGGCGAAGGGGTGATTGATCTGGCCGGACTGCTGGGGGAGATCGGTGGGTATACCGGCTTTGTGTCGGCTGAGGTTTTTGGGCAGCGGGAGCGTTTTGCGGATGGGCTGAGCCGGGCGCGGTTTGGACGGGAGAGCGTGGAGGCCGTGCTGCGGCAGGTGGTGAGCCGTTCGCAGTGAGCGGCCCGTTTGGTACGCTCATGCTTATGCCGCGCTTGCTCTTTATCTTTTTCCTGCTTCCGACGCTGGTCCCGGCGCAATCGAAGCCACTCGACTGGGCGCAAATTGACCAGGAGACGTTGAAGCACTTCTCTGCCCTGGTGCAGATCAATTCGACCGACCCGGGCGGATCGGAGAAGCCGGTGGTGGACTACCTGCAAGCCGTGCTGGCCAAGGAGGGCATCGAGTACAAGGTCTTCACCCGGGCGAACCTCGCCGACCCCGCCGTGATCCGCCCCAACATCATCGCCCGGCTCAAGGGCAGCGGGAAGAAGAAGCCGCTGTTGATTGTCGGGCACACGGATACGGTGAACATCGACCCGAAGAAATGGACCGACTTCGGCCCCTTCTCGGCGCAGCGTTCGGGCGGGCATATCTACGGCCGCGGGACGGTGGATGACAAGGACAATCTGACGGCCGCGCTGATGTCGATCGTTCTGCTGAAGCGGCAGAAGGTCCCGCTGGACCGCGACGTGATCTTCCTGGCCGAGGCGGGTGAGGAGGGGAACACGGCGGTGGGCATTGCGTTTCTGGTGAATGAACACTATGCCGAACTCGATGCCGAGTACTGCCTGGCCGAAGGCGGGTCGGCGGCGCGGGCCAACGGCAAGTTGAAGTATGTGCAGGTGCAGACGACGGAAAAGATTCCGCGCGGGGTGCGGCTGGTGGCTTCGGGAGTGGCGGGCCACGGGTCGGTGCCGCTGCGGTCGAACCCGGTGGCGCATCTGGCGCGGGCGGTGGCGAAGGTTGCCGACTGGCAGCCGCCGATGCGGCTGAACGATACGACACGCGCTTACTTTGAACGCCTGGCGACGATTTCGACGCCCGAGGAGAAGGACCGCTACAACGGGCTGCTGAACCCGGACAAGACAGACGCGATTCAGGAGTATTTCGCAGTGAACGAGCCGCGGCACAACTCGATGATCCGGACTTCGATTTCGCCGAATATGTTTCAAGCCGGCTACCGGACGAACGTGATTCCGTCCGAGGCGACGGCGCAGTTGGATATTCGCGCTTTGCCCGACGAGGACATGACGAAGTTCTACGATACGCTGCGGAGCATCGTGAACGATCCGGCGGTGAAGATTGTGCCGACGGGCACCTCGATGCGGCCGGGAGCGCCGCCTTCGGCGCTCGACAACGAAGCGTTCCGCGCCATCGAGGCGATGGCGAAGAAGCACTACGACGGGGTAACGGTGCTGCCGACGATGTCGACGGGCGCGACCGATATGGCGTTTCTGCGGGCGAAGGGGGTGCAGTGCTACGGCATCGGCCCGGCGATTGACGTCGAAGACGGCCCGCTGGGCTACGGGGCGCACAGCGACCGGGAGCGGATTCTCGAGTCGTCGCTGTATCAGTTCGTCAAGTTCCACTATGATTTGACCGCCCAGTTGGCGGCCGCGCGGTGACGCCATGCGCAGACTCTTACTGACACTTGTTTTTCTGGCCGTTCCGGCGGCCGCCGCCGAGTTGCCGGAGGTGGCTCAGCTGCTCGTCGAGCTGATCCGCATCGACACGTCGAATCCTCCGGGGAATGAGGAGAAGATGGCCCGGTTTCTCGAGAAGCGCTTCGCCGGACTGGGCTTTACGATCGACATCATTCCGACGCCGGTGGCCGGCAAGGCGCACTTTATCGCGCGGCTGAAAGGCAACGGCAAGAAGCGGCCGGTGCTGCTGGCGGCGCATGCCGATGTGGTGGGTGTCGAGCGGGAGAAGTGGACGGTGGACCCTTATGCCGGGGTGGTGAAAGACGGCGCCGTGTACGGCCGGGGCGCGATTGATTTCAAGGGCGGCCTGGCGGTGTTTGCGCAGGCCGTTCTGAACCTGGCCCGCAACAAGGTGGCGCTCGACCGGGATGTGATCTTCCTTTCGGAGGCGGACGAGGAGGGGGGCATCTACAACACGACGTGGCTGGGTACGCAGGCGTGGGAGAAGATCGACTGCGAGTTCGCGCTGAACGAAGGCGGCTGGATCATCAAGGGCAAGGACGGCAAGACGTCTTATGTGTCGATCTCGACGGCGGACAAAGGGAACGTCTCGCTGACGCTGACGGCGCGGGGGACGTCGACGCACTCGTCGATGCCTCGGCCGGACAACGCAATCTATACGCTGGCGCGGGCGCTGTCGAAGCTATCCGCTTACGAGACGAAGGTGAAGCTGACGCCGGAGACGCGGATGTTCTTTTCGACGCTGGCCGAGGTGAGTCCGGAGCCGATGAAGTCGACCTTCCGGGATCTGCTTGCGGACGACCCGAAGAAGGTAGCGGCGGCGGATAAGGCGATTTCGGAAGACACGCTACTGCACGCGATCATGCGGGACACGATTGCGCCGGTGCTGATGAACGCAGGCTTCCGGGGCAACGTGATTCCGGGTTCGGCGGAGGTGACACTGAACTTCCGGACGATTCCCGGAACGACGTCCGAGGACTTGATTGACGAGATCAAGGGTGTGATTGAAGACCCGCGCGTGGACGTGGACGTGGCAGTGTTTGCGACGTCGCGGACGGCGATGACGCCGGAGCAGAAGAAGCAGTCGCTGGAGTATCAGAAGATGCGGTCGCGGCTGAAGCCTTCGCCGCTCGATAACGAACTATACAAGACCCTGGTGAAGCATGCGCTGGCGGTGTATCCGACGGCGAAGGTGACGCCGTATCTGTTTCAGGCCGGGACGGATTCGGCGGCGTGGCGGTCGCGGGGGATTCCGGTGTACGGGATCTATCCTTACCCGATTGACCACGAGGATCTCAAGCGGATGCATGGCAACGATGAGCGGGTGCCGATTGCGTCGCTCGTGACGGGGGTGGATCTGATCTACAAGACGCTCTTGGACGTGGCGGGCGCAAAGCCTTGACAGGCGGGCAGGGATGCGGGTACGCTTCCCTGCAATGACTACTCGCCGATACTTCTTTTTCGGGTCCCTGCTGGCCGGCGCCGTGCCGACGGGCGGCTATGGCAGCGTCCCGTCGCTGCGCGCGCTGGGCTATAAGCCCTTCTACGATAAGTTGAACGTGGCGGCCATTGGTTGCGGGGGCCGCGGCAACGAAATACTGAACGATGCCGCGCGCACGGAGAACATTGTCGCGTTGTGCGATGTGGACCTGAAGCGGGGTGAGGGCGCCATCAAACGCTATGAGAAGCTGCCGCTGTACCGGGACTACCGGACGATGCTCGACAAAGAGGGTAAGAACATCGACGCGGTGACGATTGCGATTCCGGACTTCATGCACGCGGCGGTGGCGCTGGCGTACATGCAGGCGGGCAAGCACGTGTACCTCGAAAAACCGCTGGCGCGGACGCCGTGGGAGACGCGTCTGCTGCTGGACGCGGCCGTGAAGTACAAGGTGGCGACGCAGATGGGCAACCAGGGGTATTCGCACGAGTCGCACCGGGTGGCGGCGGAGATTTTGTGGTCGGGCGAGATTGGGGATGTGACGGAGGTCCACGTTTCGACGACGCCGGGGACGCATCCGACGGGGTTGAAGGAGCTGCCGCCGGAGGAGTCGGCGCCGGAGACGCTCGACTGGAGTGCGTGGCTGGGCAACGCGCCGATGCGTCCGTTCAGCTCTTACTATGTGCCCTACAACTGGCGGGGCTTTTACGATTTCGGAACGGGGCAGATTGGCAACTGGGCGACACATTCGGCCGGGCCGGTGCACCATGCGCTGCAGTTGGGGGCGCCGACCAGCATTGAGCGGGTGGCGGTGACCAACGAGAGCAAGTACACGTTTCCGGACCGGGCAACGATCCGGGTGGACTTTCCGAAGCGCGGGGGGATGCCGCCGGTCAGCGTCTACTATCACGACTCGGCGCGCGCGACGGATCCGGACGTTTACCGGGTGCCGGGCATGGACAACGAGGTGATTCTGCCGCCGCCGAGTAACCTGACGGCGAAGGGCCGTCCGATGGGGGCGCCGGGAGGAATGTATGGTCCGCCCCGGGGGCCGCGGCCGGCGAACGCGCCGCCGATGGGAGCGGGTGGTCCGGGCGTGAAGGTATTTGGCGCGGGACGCGGCGGTCCGGCGCCGGGCGTGCTGACGGGAAACGGGGCGGTGTTTATCGGCTCGAAGGGGATTATGGCGACGGTGGAGCGGGGCGAAGGCGTGTGGCTGCTGCCGGCGGCGCGCTGGGCCGAGTACAAGCTGCCGCCGCAGCTGTTGACGCGGTCGCCGGGCCATATGCTGGACTGGATTCGGGCGTGTAAAGGCGGCGAACAGTCGTGCAGTGACTTCCGGATTTCGGCGCCTTACGCCGAGTGGCTGGCGTTGACGGCGATTGCGTTCCGGGTGCCGGGGAAACTGAACTGGGACAGCAAGCTGATGCGGTTTACCAATAGCGCGGAGGCGAATAAGTATGTGAAGCCGGCGTTTCGGCCGGGGATGGAGTTGAAGCTCTGAGGTTGAGTGGACGCGTGGCTGGCCGGGGGTTGATGGAGGCTCCCGGCCGGCGTTGGGTACGTTTGGGTCGGCGCGGCGTTGGGGCTGCTGGTGGGGGTGGTTGTTGGGTAGGCGCGGGGTTACGGGGCGGCGGGTCCTTCGGCGGATGAGTGGCGCGGTGGTTTGGGCAAGGGCTGGGGCGGAGGGTGGCGGGCCGGCGCGGCGCTAGGGGCGGTTGTTGGGTAGGCGCGTGGCGATCGGAGGGGCGGGCCGTTCGGCTGATGGGTGAGCGGTGGTTGGGGAAGGGCTGGCGCGGAGGGCGGCGGGTCGGCGCGGGGCGATCGGAGGGGCGGGTCGTTCGGCGGGTGGGTGAGCGGTGGTTGCGTGGGCGCAGGGAGAATGGAGCGGCTGGCTCTTGGGCGGGTGCGCGCTGGATTGAGTGGGCCGACGAGGGGCGGCGGGCGGTTACTTTCTGGCGGGCTGGGCGAAGCCGCGGCCGACCATGTCGTAGACGTCGGTAGTGGCGCCGTGGTCTCGCCAGAGCCAGCGCATCATCTCGGGGAAGACGGTTTGCAGCATCTTCTGGCCGTGGCGCTGGACGCCCCAGGAGTAGTTGAGGTCGTAGCCCTTCTCCTCCAGAGCTTTCTGCATGCGGACGTTCTGGAGGAACCAGTCGCGGGTTTCGTCGTAGGAGCCATCGGCGCGAAGGCCGCGGCCATCGTTGCGACCGTCGACGAGAAAGACGCGGATGGGTTTCTTCGCGGACTGGCGGATGATGTCGGGATAGGCGTGGCCGCCGCGGATGTTGGTGAAGCTGCCAACGTTGCTCAAGACCTTACGGAAGTGGTTGGGACGCTCCCAGGCCACCGTGAAGGCCGCGATGGCGCCGGAACTGGAGCCGCCAATCCCGTGGCGTTCGGGGTCCCTGGAGATGTTGTACTCCTTGTAGAGGACCGGGAGGAGTTCATCGACGATGACCCGGGCATAGCGGTCGTCGAGGGAGTTGTACTCGGTGGGGCGGTTGGTGTCGCGGTCGCCCCAGTTACGGGGGGTGGGTTCGGGTTGATCGGGACGGCGGCCGGGGTTGATGAAGACGCCGATCATAATGGGGATCTCTTTGCGGTAGATCAGGTTGTCCATGACGACCTGGGCACGGATGTCGCCTTCGGGGTTCATGAAGGCCTGACCGTCCTGGAAGATCATGAGGCTGGCGGGCACGGTGGGATCGTACTGCGCCGGGACGTAGATCCAATAGGTATGCTGGGTGCCCGGGTAGACTTCACTCGGGAGTGTGAAGGGACCACGAACCTCCCCGCGGGGGACGCCCTCCATGACCATCGCGTCGGGGGCGAGGCGATAATAAAGGTCGGTGTTGGGCGTCTCGGCCATGGGGACGCGGGGCGGTTGCCCCGCGGGTGGAGTTTGGGCGAGCAGGCCGGCGGCGAGCAGGAGGAGAAGAGAAGGCTTCATCGATCCGGCTCTTAGACGACGTCGGCGTAGACGGCCATGAGTTTTTCGAGGTCGGCCCGATCGGCCGCGGTGACGTTAGCGAGCGGGGGACGGACGGGTCCGGCGGGGTGGCCGAGGATCTCCATGGCGTCCTTCATGATGGCGACTTCGTAGCCTTTCATGCGATCGCGGAGGGCGTAGAGCGGATGGACGTACTTTTTCATGAGGGCGTCCATGGTGGCGCGGTCCCCCTTGGCTCCGGCTTCAGCGATGGCGAGGGAGAGTTTGGGAGCGATGTTAGAGATGGAGGAGGTGTAGGCCTGGCAGCCGATGGCGAAGTAGCCGGGGGCGAGGTCGTCACCGAGGCCGCCGACCCAGGCGACGCGGTCGCCGACTTCGAGCATGATGCGGTGGTACTTGCGGATGTCGCCCTGGCCGTCCTTCCACATTTTGAGCGAGGGAACGCGGTCGAGCAGACGCAGGACCTGGGCGGGGCTCATGCCGGCCCAGTCGCGGGTGTAGAAGGACAGGGGAAGGCCGCAGCTTTTCCCGATGGCTTCGAAGTAATCGAGGAGGCCGGATTCGGGGGCGTTGATATAGTAGGGCGGCATGACCAGGAGCGCTTCGGCTCCAGCCTGTTCCATTTCGCGGGCCATTTTAGCGGCGAGGGCGACATTGTAGCCAACGCCGGCAACAATGGGCATACGCCCGTTGACTGCCTTGACGGCGACACGGACGCATTCGACAGCCTCTTCCGGGGTGAGGGAATAGATCTCTCCCGTTCCGCCGACGATGACTTGGGCGCAGAAGCCATAGCCGGCCATCCAGTCACAGTTCTTTTCGAGGGCCGGGAGGTCGAGCGAAAGGTCTTTCTGGAAGGGCGTGACGGGGAAACCGAACACGCCGTGGAAGGCTTGTTTAGGGTCTAGCATCTGGTTTGAGCAATTTTATCAGATGCCAAGGCGGGGAGACGGGTGGCGGCCTACTTGCGCATGCCGGGCTTGGGGGAGCGGACAGCCTGCTGGCGGCGCTTGCGCTTGGAGCGTTTGGGCTTGGAGATGATGAAAGTACCGCTGCCGAGGTATTCGGCGGAGTAGAGGTTTTCTTTGGCCATAACTTTCTATTGTAGCCGAAAACCTCCACCTTCGCCGGGAGCGGCGGTTAGACCATGTACATGCCGCCGTTGATCTCGATGGTCTGGCCGTGGATACCGCTGGCGGCGTCCGAGAGCAGGAAGGCGATGACGGCGGCGATCTCCTCGTTGGTTTGGAGGCGGCCGGCGGGGGTTTGCGCCTTGACGTTGTCTAACATCTGCTGGGTGGAGTACTTTTCGTGGAAGTAGTTGTCGACGGTACCGGGGGAGACGGCGTTGACCCGAATGCCGGCAGGGGCGAGTTCCTTGGCGAGGCCTTTGGTGATGCAGGCCACGGCGGCTTTGGAGGCAGCGTAGATAGTGGCGCCGGGACCGCCGCCGTTGCGGGCGGCAATGGAGCTGAGGTTGATGACGTGGCCGGAGCCTTTGGCGATCATGCCGGGGGCGAGCGCCTGGGTGATGAAGTAGACGCTTTTGGTGTTGAGGGTCATGACGCGGTCGTAGAGGTCGAAGGTGAACTCGGGCATTTTGGCACGCTGGACGAGATGGCCGGCGTTGTTGATAAGGATGTCGGCGTCGGGCGCGGTGGCCTTCAGTTGGTTGATGAAGGCGGTGAGGCCCGCGTCGGTAGCGAGGTCGGCGCCGATGAGGTCGACCTGGCAGCTGGTGAGTTCCGCGGCGAGTTGCGCGGCACCCTCACGATAAGAGGAGTAGTGAAGGACGAGGCGCGACGCTCCGGCGGCGGCGAGCAAGCGAGCGGTGGCGGCGCCGATGCCGCGTGAGGCGCCGGTGATGACGGCAGTTTTTCCTGCGATTCCGTTGGGGTTCATGCCCTCCCATGGTATCCGAGGTGTCAGGCCGCCTTGGGTACCGGGATCTGGCCGAAGCGTTCGAGCAGATCGCCGACGTCGTAGCCGGGGGCCAGCCGCTCCATATACCCTTTATTTTTCAGGAACTTAATGGCGTATTGCGGCAGGTTGAAGCTGGGTTCCTTTTTGGCGCGGTCGGCGAGGGCGATCACTTCGACGGCGACCGACGGATCGGGATCGTCGTCGTGAATCTGGTTGGAGTCGGCGGTCATATCCACTGGCTCGGGCGGCTGCATGGGCGGATGCTTGCGCAGGTCGATCAGCGTTTTGTGCAGACTGCGGAAGGTGGCCATTTGATGACGCTGGCCGCGGATGACGAACTGCTGGACCTCTTTTTCGATCGTCGCCCGTTTGTGCGATTGGAAAAATTGATCGGACAGGCCAAGCGCCGGGAATTCGCGGACGACGGTATCGAGTTCGCGCGGCAAGGCTTCGGCATGAAAAGCGGTGAGTCGATCGTGTTGAAACAGGGCGATGGCCATGCGCCGAACGAGGCCTTGTTCGAACTCGGACTGTGGCTTGAGATGGCGCATTTGGGCTTGGAAGGCGCGCAGATAGGCTGACCGGTCGTCAGTAGAGAGCAGGAAATAGAAGGGCGGCAGATCTTCTTTGTGGAGTTCGACGTGTTCGCCGGTGGCGATGGCACTCATGGAGCTACGGGATTTGCCTTCGGTGGTGACGGGGCCTTTGCTTTTGGCGCCGTTCTGGGGGGCAATTTCAGCGCGGCGCTGGCGCTGCTCGCTGGTCAGTTCTTTGCTTGGCATGATGAAATTTCCTGACGTTGCAAGGGAAAAGGCGTCCCGCTTTCCGAATGGGAAAGAGGAACGCCTTTGCTTAGCAACGTAGCATGCGGGCCAAACGCATTCCGGGCGAGGGAGGCGAGGCGGAACGAAGAAGCGTCTTGGATTGAGGGGGTTAGGGGATATTAAAAAAATCGAAACGGTCTGGGAATCGGTATTCCTCGATAGCTCGCTTTTGTCGTCCCGCCGGACGGGGAAATCGGGGAGAGAGGCTCGCTGGTTTTCCTGTTGGGGCATCGTTTGGGGTCGTTGAGGAGTTGGAGAGCGAACTGGAAACGAATTCCGGGAGTTCGGTGACCCGGGGTTGGACAGAACTCAAGCGCCATGGCAAGGAGGGGCGGAACGCGGCAGTTGGATTGGGCTCGGCTGACTTTGATCCCGCGGAGAGCCGGGTCTCGCGGTTTGGCGAGATTCGCGGGCATGGCGCGGACAGCGTTGTGAACGGAAGCGGTGGGGTGTTGACCGCCTAGCCGTTTTTGGTAGGGGTTGAGCCAACTCCTGGGGACCAGGCGAGATTGGCGCGTCCGGCTGTTGCCGGGGACGAGTCATGTTGCGGGGAGGGATAGTTGACCGGAGTAGAGACCAAGCGGTGGGCTGTGGACCACGCGATCGCCAGCTATCCAAGCGCCTTGTCGCTTGTACGCCCACGGCGGCAAAAGGAACTTGATGGAGATGATCGAAACCTCCACGTTCACAAGGCCGATTATGGCCCTGCTCGGGGAGGCTAGAGTACGGTGTGTTTCCGTCTCGCCTTGCTGCGAACCCACAGGTCGGCGCGTTGATTCCTGGCGGAGGTGGCATGCGGAAGGTTTGCGTTGCGATCGGAGCCCGCGGTGAGGGCGGAGGGGGGCGCGTCATCTACGACGGGGCGGTGCGCAGAGATTTGCTCCCGCTGCTGATTGCGGATCCGAAGAGCGCGACGACGGATTTGGCGCCGAAGCAGGTTTCGCAGCTTGCCAGGGTTGTCAGGGAAAAGTTTGGTAATGAAGAAGCAGAGGTTTGAGGAATTGCCGGGCGGTATTCGGGAAGGGGGGGTCCATTTTGCGGGGGCAGAGGCGCGCTTCGCGCCGCTTTGATCGAATCAGCACGATGGGCGCGTAGGGTCCTTGGGCGCATTTCTTCGCGACCCGCGGAGCGAACGCGATCCAACACCCAAGCGGGCAGGGGGCCGAACTGGTTCGTGAGCACGTCGTAGGGAACGGTAGGCATCCCCTACAGTTCGCCCTCCTGGCGGCCCTACTCCAATCCCAGCGCAAGGCCCAGCGCAAGGCCCTGCACCAGACCATGGCGAATCACGGGTCCCAGAACACCTTGTTTCCATCAGGACGATCGTGTTGTTCTCCAAGCTCCGGGCGATCAACTCTGCCATTCCTATTAAGCCCGACAGGTGCACAAACGTCTGGGCGGCATCGGCCTGCTCCTGGCGACTACGCAGGACTGTGCCAGAACTCGCGTTTCCGGTCCGGTTCATGCGGCGTTCCGCTTTGACGACAGCGTCGGCATTCCGATTGCAGTTCTTCGAAGCACGATATCCAGCCCCTCTATGCCCCTGCTTACACTTCGCCGCGCATCTCGCGATGTCCGCCGCAAGACCCGGGGCCGAGTGGATCGCCTCTCCTTTCTCGTAAGGCTCTTTCATCCGCGACTCCTCGTCGGCTCATCCCGGCGCACCGTCGTCTACTTTTTCCGGTCGATGAGAATTATCCTAAAAACGGCAATTGATCCTCATGCCAAGGCCGGATTGACCGTTTGTCCGGTCGTTTGTCCGGCCCTTTTCGGATAGAACTCCCGCAAGATGATCTTCAGCAGGAGGGCCCACCGTTCTTTGCCGCTCAACTGCTCCGCACTTCGCGCGAACCGCTTCAGGAACCCGCCCACCGTCGTCAAAATCGCCTGTATCTTCTTCGCCCTCCCATGGTTACTCGTCACCGTCAGCGTGGTTTGCTGACTATGTCGCGTTTTCTTCCCCAACCCGTACACCAGCATCGGCCGGCTCGTCGTCGCCTCCGTATGCTTCCCCGGCAGGGCCAGACGCGTATACAAACTCCACCAATTGAAAACCAAGGCGTTGATCCGCGCCATCAACTGGCATCGCGCCAGATCCTGCGTCGTGAAACCACTCCATCCCCACTGGTTCTTCATCTCATCGAAAATGTTCTCGGCGTCCGCCCGATCCCGGTACAATTGCGCTACGCTCAGCACGTCCTTTACCGCCGCCGTCGTCACCAACACCGCGTACTCATACATCGGCTTGGCGGGGTTCATCACCACCATCCCTACCAGTCGCTCCTGTCGGCCGTCCGTCTCCCTGTCCACCATGGCCACATCCTGCGGCAGCGCCCGCCGTAGCACCACCACCCGCCGTTGGCGGGTCCAGCCTTGCAATTGCAGAACCTCTTCGACACCCTGCCAGCCGCCACCCGCCGGAGCCCAAGCGGTCCGGCCAACGCTGCGCCGCATCAACTCCTTCACTCCGTCCGATTGCCGCAGCTTGAACAAATACGGCAGGTCCCGCTTCTCTGCCTCGGCCATCGTCTTCTCGGTACCCCACGCCACATCGCCGCGCAGGAGGGTCGGCCATTGCTGGCGAGGCCGAGCGTCGAGCCAGCCGAACAGACCCGCGTGAGCAAACTCGGGTGCCGTCTGGTTGCCCGCTTGGACTTCTACTTCGAGCACCATCCGCAGCGCCGCTATGCAGTAGGCGTGATAGACATGCGACGGTCGGCCCGGTTTGGTGGGTAGAGTCGAGGACGGGCGCGGTGCGAGACCTACTGGCAGTCGCCCGTTTCTCATCCCCGCTCATCAAACCGGACGTGCGGATCTCCCGCATCCGGCTTTCCGACAGACTTCACGACAGGCTCACACGTTGTGAACGGCTCAGCCAGTGGACACCCAGTTGGCCGTAGATGGTTTCCTTCGGCCAACTCACTGTCCCTCGTCCCTGTGTCCGGCGATGCCGCCGTTGCAGAAAGTGCCGAACTCGCCGCTGCACATGCTCGTTGAGCGCCCCATACGCGTCGGCCAGTGTCCCGTAGCAGAAGTAGCTCTGCCAACCGCGCAGAATTGAATTGAGCTCCTCCCGAATCTCGGGCCATGGCTCAATTCGTCCCCGCCTTAGGACCTGACTCACTTCCCCTCGTACCCGCACCAAACTCTTCGCAGATGGCCAAGCCGCCATGTAGAGGAAGCCCTCCCACCAGTACCGAAGACCAAAAGTATAGCCGAGGAAATCAAACGTCTCAGTCCGGGCATCCCGGATGACAGTTTTCTGCTCGTTCAGGGTCAGTCCGATCCGTTCCAGCGTCGCCTGTGCCCAGTCCCGAGCCTCGCTCGCGTGGCCGCGACTGAGGATCACGAAATCATCGGCATAGTTCACAATGCGCGCCCGGTATTGCTCGCCCATCCCCTGTTGTCGCCAGTGCTTGAGAAACCGGTTCATGTAGACGTTCGCCAACAAAGGCGAGATGACGCCGCCTTGCGGCGTACCTCGCTTCTGCCCTTGCCCGCCAGACAATCGCCGCTGCCCGCCTTCTTTCCGCTCTTCCACCGGAACCGTCAGCCACATCTTGATTAGACGCAGCACATATCCGTCGGTGATTCGCCGCGATATGCTTCGGAGCAGATCCGCGTGGGGGATCGTGTCGAAGTACTTCGACAAATCAGCATCAACCACATCCGTGTACTGCGAGCGAAGCAGATACCGCACCTCATCCACTGCACCAAGCGCACTCCGGCCCGGACGATAGCCGAAAACATTCGGCTCCAGATCCGCTTCGAAGATCGGCTCCAGCAGTAGTTTGGCGGCGGTTTGCACCACGCGGTCCCGAATCGACGGAATCCCTAATGGCCGCTCACCCCCACCTGGCTTGGGTATCATCACTCGCCGTACCGGCTTTGCCTGGTACGTTTGGGTACGGAGTTCTCGCTCCAAACCGTTCAACCAATCCGTCCGTCCATGCCGTTCGATCATCGCGAAGCTTTCCCCATCGACACCAGGCGCACCACCATTGGCTTTCGCACAATCGTAGGCTTGGGCGAGGATATCTCCACGCATGATCTTGTCGGCCAGCGAATAGAATCGGTAGCCCGGATCCCGTTTCGCCTTCTCGTAGAGCTTCCATTGCAGCGTCTGAATCTGAAGTGGCGTTGTTAGACTCATCGTCAATCACCTATCCCTTACTGCTCTGGTTAGCTTGTCTGAAGTAAGGGTCCTTCGCTCCTCCGCCATTACGCGGATTCCTCGCTACTATGACCCTTTCCGAGGCCCAAGCCAGCCGCCGCCCAATATGACAGCGTTGGGATGCTATCCCGCTGACTCCGGGCTTCCCTGATTAACCCAGTTCACCTTCTCTACATGCCGTGCTCCCTACCCCGGTGGATCGGTTTGGTGCGTATCGGTTCGTCAATGGCGCGCTCCCGCGCCTGGCTCTTCCCTCACCGCTCTGGCCTTCCCGGTACAACCGGCCGGTCGGCATCCACATCTTATGTTTCGAGGCCTGCTCAAGCTTCACGTAAGTTACGGCCTGCAGATTCGCCGATCCGCCTATAGCGGACCTTGTCACGAGGCTCCGACCCAGCCCGTTACCCGGCTGAGCCGCTCGCTAGCTACCCAGTCATACCGATTCCTCCTGGGGTGGGACTCTCACCCACTGATGAACTGCGCCATTCAGGCGCACG
>JAINDL010000007.1 GCA_019931245.1 Bryobacteraceae bacterium CoA2 C42 | reverse complement strand
GGCGTTGGGAGGGTCGGGAGCGGGCTCTCTGGTGGGAAGGCTGGCCGGATACAGGCCAGCCCGATATGTCGCCGGCATCGCGTACGCAGCAGGACAGGGGGAGCGCCTGGGAATGGACACGATCGAACTGTTTGGTAAAACGCAGCGAGCGGCGGTATCAGTTCCTGCTCGGCCTTTCGAGTTGGTCATTCGCCGCGTTGGGGTCCGATTCCAATTTGAGCGCGTAGCGTTGCGGTTGGAGGATGATGCATTCGTTTGGGCTATGGACGCGCCACCCGGGCCCTGAGCTGCACCATGCGTCGGCCATGCATCACGGGTGGATCGAACACCAGGTCATTCCGCCTAGCGAGGCCGTCCCAGAGGCGGATGCCGCGTCCGAGCACCAGCGGAAGAAACGTGAGGCAGATCTCGTCAACGAGCGCGGCGTCGAGGCCCTGGCGCACGAGGTCGCCCCCATCGAGATAGACGTCCCGACCACCGGCCAGAACCTTGGCCTCGGCCACGAGTTCGTCGATGGGTCCGCTCACGGCCCGCGCCTGGCCTCCCTGCGGCGCAGAGGGAAGTTCGTGATGCGTGGCGACGAGCACGATGCGGTCGCCGTAGGGCCAGACATCGTAATCGAGCAGCACCTGATAGGTGCGGCGCCCCATGAGCAGGACGCCGATTCCGGAGAGGAAATCTTCGAACGACAGCCCACCCTGAGCATCCGGCTCGGGAGGGTGTTCGTCCAGGAACGACAGGTCGTGATCGGGTCCGGCGATGCAGCCGTCGAGCGAGCAGCCGAGATAGACGCGGAGGCGAGACATGCCAACTATACTGCCTGAGATGGGTGCCTGAGATGGGACCCGGCGGGGTTAGACGCGGAAGCGTTTGACAGCGTCCTCGTCGAGTTCGACGCCGAGGCCGGGTTTGGTGGGGACCTCGATATAGCCGTTGACGGGTTCAAAGGGCGGGGTGATGAGGCTGTGCTGGCGGAGGTAGCTGAGCGTATCGGAGCCGATGGTACAGCTGCGGGTGGCCGCGGCGGCATGGATAAACGACATGTCGCGGATGCCGAGTTCGACGCCGGAGCCATGCCAGCAGGGGATGCCGGCCATTTCAGCCATGGAAGCTTCGCGGACGAATTCGCGCATGTTGCCGCCGAGGTTGAAGATATCGACCGCGTCGGACTTGATGGCGTCAAAGAGCTGCGCGGGGCCGGTGGGGGTGAGGGCGAGGGGAATCGTGGTGCGCTGGCGGAGCTGGCGGAACCAGTCGAGGCGCTTGGGGAAGGGATCTTCAATGGTGAGGTTGTAGCCTTCGAGGCGCTTGGCGACGGGGAGGAAGCTGGCGAGGTCGGGGTAGGAGGAGTTGAAGTCTACGATGAAGTTGAGATGGGGCGAGGCTTTGGTGACGGCGGCCATCTGCTTTTCGATGGGGTCGCCGAGGCGGGCTTTGAATTTGAGATTGCGGAAGCCTTTGGCGACGGCGGTTTCACCAACCTTGACGAGATCGTCGAAGGTGCGCTGGGCGGTCCAATAAGAGACGGCGACCTTGCTTTGGAGGCGGCCGCCGAGGAGGGCGCAGACGGGGAGGCCGGAGGATTTGCCCATGAGGTCGAACATGGCGATTTCAAAGCCGTCGGCGGTGGAGGGTTCCGGGAGGTTGTTGTCGAGCTCCTCCATGCGCTTGCCTTTGATGAAATCGGCGTTGCGCTGGGCGGCGGCGGCGGAGACTTCGCGGGCGGTTTCGCCGAGGCCGACCATGCCGTTGTCGGCGTAGAGTTTGATGAGGAACTTGGGGTAGGTGTCGAAGACAACGAGACGCTGGTCGAGGGTGGGGCCGAAGTCGGGGCTGTAGACGACGCCGGGCTTCATGCGGACGACGACCTGGATGAGTTCGACGCGTTCGATTTTAACCGAGGCGGCGCGGGCGGCGGCGCCGAACAGGCTGGCGAGGAAGAGTCTGCGTTGCATGGGCATCAGAATATCAGCCGGAGGCCGAGCTGGGTGAGGCGGGGGTCGCGAGTGGAGGTGATCTGGCCGAAGTTGGCGGCGCCGACGGCGGCGGAGACACCGGCCCATTGGGTGTGGTTGAAGAGGTTGAAGAACTCGCCGCGGAACTGGAGTTGGACGGGGTGGTCGTTGGCGGTGCGGAAGAGTTCGGCCTTTTTGCTGAAGGAGACGTCCCAGTTGGCGAAGCCGGGGGCGCGGACGACGTTGCGGCCGAGGTTGCCGAACGTGCCGAGGGCGGGGGCGGCGAAGGCGCCGCTGAACCAGCGCTGGAGGGTACGGTCGAGGTTGATGGAGCCGGAGACATCGGGGCGCTGACCGCCGGTGCCGGTGCCGGCGCGGTCGCCGGGGACGGTGATGGAGAACGGCGTACCGGATTCAAAGCGGCTGATACCGGAGACCTGCCAGCCGCCGAAGATCTGCTTCAGGGCGCCTTTGCTGTTGCGGAGGAGGGGGAGTTCGTAGACGTAGCTGACGACGAGGACGTGGGTGCGATCGAAGCCGGACAGGCCGCGTTCCATGCCGTTGGCGGCGTAGGAGTTGAGGGGGGTGGCGACGTTGTCGATGGAGCGGGAGAAGGTGTAGGAGCCCTGGAGGGAGATGCCGCGGGCGAAGCGGCGGGTGGCCGAGGTTTGGAGGCTGTGATAGACGGACTGGCCGGTGGTTTCGTTGGTGGAGATGGCGGCGAAGCCGGGGAAGGGGCGGGCGGCGTTGACGTTGAGGCGGCCGGCGGCGACATCGGCGGAGGCGACGGGTTGGTTGATGTCGCGGGTGCGGGTGAGGGCGACGCCGCGGGAGCCAACGTAGCTGGCGTCGAGGAGGATGTCGCCGGGGAGGGCGTGCTGGAGGCCGAGGGACCACTTCATGTAATAGGGGATGTTCCAGGGCGAGGCGTAGTTGGTGAGGGCGATGGGGAAGAAGCGGCGTTCGCCTTGGGCGGGGTTCGAGAAAGCGGTGCTGAAGATGGAGGCGCTTTGGTTGAAGGGCCAGTTGTTGCGGGCGCCGGAGACGAGCTGGGCCCAGCGGTCGTGGAACATGCCGAAGCCGCCGCGGAGGACGGTGGAGTTGTTTTTGCCGAGGCCGAGGGAGAAGCCGCCGCGGGGGGCGAAGGTGTTGTAGACCGTGTTGGTCATGGCGTTGCCGAAGGGGGAGTCGGATTTGCCGACGACGACGACGCCGTTATCGTAGTTTTGGGTGCCGGTGACGATTTGGCCGTTCGCGGGCAGGACGGTAGCGGCGGCGGCGCGGCTGAAGCGGGAGGGGAGGAAGAAGGAGTAGTTGCCGTCGTCGTCCTTTTCGGGTTCGTAGATTTCGTAGCGGACGCCGTAGGTGAGGGTGAGGCGGTTGGTGGCGCGCCACTGGTCCTGGATGTAGAGCGACCAGTTTTCCCAGCGGGAGCGGCCGAAGACGTGATTGGAGTTTTCGGTGTACTGGAAGGCGTTGCCGGTGAGCAGGTCGGCGAGGGCATCGCCGGTGGGCTGGCTGTTGAAGGTGAAGGTGCCGTTGTTGTTGGGGACGCTCTGATTCTGGGACTTGTTTTCTTTGTCGATGGCGCCGCCGAACTTGATGCTGTGGCGGCCTTTGTTCCAGGAGAAGTTGTCGATGA
This sequence comes from Bryobacteraceae bacterium CoA2 C42, assembly GCA_019931245.1. Lineage (GTDB taxonomy): Bacteria > Acidobacteriota > Terriglobia > Bryobacterales > Bryobacteraceae. The sequence continues at coordinate 29,080 of JAINDL010000007.1, read as the reverse complement.
TTTCCCAAGTATAGGAGGTGATGTTCTGGGGCCAGCGGATATCGATGCCGGCGTAGCCCTGGGACAGGGAGATGGAGGGGATGAGGCCGGCGGCGGCGACCTGGGTATTGAAGACGCGGGGGACGCGGAAGGCGGCTTCGCGGGCGCGGGCGGCGTTGGCCGACGTCGAGATGGCGAGGGAGCCGCCGTAGAAGGAGCCCGTGAGCTGGTTGACCATGTTGGAGTTGACAATCCAGGTGGTGGAGAGGTTGGCGCCGCGGATGACGTGGGATTGTTCGCTGTCGGCGACGTTCTGCATGGGGTTGCCGGCGAAGAGGCCGTAGGGGCTGATGAGGCGGGTGGAGTCGAGGTTATAGCGGGCGAAGACGGTGAAGTTTTCCTTGGCGTTCCAGTCGAGGCGGGCGAGGCCGGAGCGGTAGTTGGTGCCGTCGGGTTCGGCGGAGGTGAAGTTGAGGGCGCCCTGCTGGAAGTTGGGGCGCTGGTAGTAGGTGCGGATGAGGGCGAGGGCGTTGGGGTCGAGGCGGGAGGCGGGGATCTGGCGGTTGGGGAAGAGTTGGGCGGTGAGGGGGTCGCGGATGTCGCGGGTGGCGGAGAAGTTGCCGGCGATTTGGGCGTCGGTGGGGACGATGCTGGTGCGGGCGCCGGTGGTCTGCCAGATGCGGCGGTATTCGTTTGAGAGGAAGAAGAAGAGTTTGTCGCGTTTGATGGCGCCGCCGAGGGTGCCGCCGAAGTTGTTATAGCGGTTCTTGGGGCGGCGGGCGGCGAAGAAGTTGCGGGCGTCGAGTTTGTCGTTGCGGAAGAACTCGAAGAGGGTGCCGTGGAGGTCGTTGGTGCCGGACTTGGTGACGACGTTGATCTGGGCGCCGCCGTTGCGGCCGTAGTCGGAGGTGTAGGCGTTGCGTTCGATGCGGACTTCGGCGATGGCGTCGAGGTTGACCATGGCGAGGTTGTTGCCGTTGAAGGTGTCGACGTTGCGGCCGCCGTCGAGGGTCCAATTGTTGGCGCTGGTCTGGCTGCCGCCGAAGGAGAAGGGGACGCCGGTGTTGGAGCCGAAGCCGGGCTGCTGGGCCTGCATGGAGCTGACGCCGGGCTGGAGGGTCATCAGTTGGGTGAAGCTGCGGGTGTTGAGGGCGAGTTCCTGGACCTGGGTGCCGTAGACGGTGGAGCCGATGTTGGCCGAGGCGGTGTCGACCTGGGCGGCGCGGGTTTCGACGCGGACGGTGTCGGAGACGGAGCCGACGGTGAGTTGGGAGTCGACGCGGACGGTTTGGGCGGCGCTGACATCGACGTTGTTGGTTTCGGTTTTCTGGAAGCCTGTTTTTTCGAAGGTGAGGGTGTAGGCGCCGGGGGGGACCTGGGGGAGGAGGTAGTTGCCGGAGGCGTCGGTGAGGGTTTCGCGGCGGAAGGCGGGATTGTCGCGGGAGACGCGGACGGAGGCGCCGGGGACGGAGGCGCCGGAGGGATCGGTGACGGTGCCGAGGAGGGTGCCGTTGTTGAAGGTTTGGGGGAGGGCCGCGGGGGCGAGAGAAAGAAAGCAGGCCAGAAAAGCGCGCATGAAGAATTGTACATTGATCCGGTTTTCGCCGGAAAGGGTGGTCAGAATGCTGGACGGAATCAGGGTTGGGCGGGGGGCTGGGATTGGACGCGGAAGGCAGGGGGGGCGTAGCCGGGGGCGCGTTGGGACTGGGGAATGGTGACGGTGTTGCCGTCGCGGACGGCGAGGTAGCCGGGGGACATGATTTCAATGCCGCCCGCGTGAAAGGCGTCCTGGATATTTTTGTGGAGTTCGGAGTAAGTGGCGGCCATTTGGGCGGCGTGGCGGGTGTAGGCGTTGATTTCGTAGCTGACGTGGAAGTCGTTGAGGCTCGTGTGGTGGACGAAGGGGGCGGGTTGAGGGAGGATGCCGGGGGTTTCCAGGGCGGCCTGGATGAGGAGTTCGCGGACGCGGCGCCAGGGGGCGTCGTAGCCGATGGTGACGGTGGTGTTGAGGATGAGGCCGTGGTCCTGGGCGTTGGTGCTGTAGTTGACGATATGGGCGCCGAGGATGGCGCTATTAGGGACGATGACCTCGACGTTTTTGACGGTGCGGATGCGGGTGACGAGGAGGGACTTTTCGGTGACGTCGCCGACCGAGTCGGCGATGCGGACGCGGTCGCCAATCTGGAAGGGGCGCATGTAGGTGAGGATGAGTCCGGCGATGAGGTTGCCCATGGCGGAGCCGGAGCCGAGGGAGACGAGGACGCCGATGAAGATGGAGACGCCGCGGAGGGCGGGGGAATCGCCGCCGGGGAGGTAGGGGAAGACGACGACAAGGGCGAACAGGATGAGAGTGATACGGAGGAGGCCGTAGGTGGGCTGGGCCCATTCGCGGTGGAAGCGGGGGAGGGTAACGGCTCCGGAGTCGATGGCGCGGGCGAGGGCGGCGGCGATTTTGAGCAGGGCGTAGGTGAAGGCGAAGACGATGGCGATGAGGAGGAGGTTGGGGATGTAGGCCAGGAGGGCGGCGGCGGCGAGGCCGGCGGAGTTGGCAGCGGCGAGTTGGGCGGCTTCGGCGAGGTTGGCGGTGGCGGGATAGAGGCTGCAGATGTAGGAGATAGAGGCGAGGACGACGACGGCGGCGAGGGCGAAGAAGAGGAGGCGGAGCGAGAGGCGGGCGAGGATAAAGAGCTGGCGTTCGAGGGTGTGGAGGAGGCGGGCGAAGCCGTGTTCGCTGGCGGCGAGGCGGGCGGAGGTTTGGCGGACGCGGAGTTTGGATTGGCGGTAGAGGAAGCGGAGGAGCCAGAGGGCGGCGGCGGCGAGGGCGAGGGCGGCGAGGGAGCGGCCGAGGGCGTTGAGGTAGAACTCGACAGTGCGGGCGGCGCGGTAGCGGCGGACGGCGTCGAGGGCGAGGTTGCGGCGCTGGGCGAAGAGTTCGGGCAGGGAGCGGGATTCGGCGCGGGCGTCGGCGTCGGTGACGGCGAAGAGGTAAACGCGGTCGACGAGGAGGATGGATTCTGAGCCGGTGTGGACTTCGAGGAGGTCGGCGAGGTCGCGGCGGGGGTCTTCGGCGAGGGCGAGGAGGCTTGAGCGGATGTCTTCGGCGCGTTGGGCGGGGTTGAAATTCGCGCGAGGTTCTTTGACGGTCCAGAGGGTGACGCCGTCGAGGACGACGGGGGCGCCGGGGGGCTGGGCGGATAGGGAAAGCAGGGCGAGAGCGAGCAGGGCGAGGCGCGCAAGAGCGGGTGGGCGCGGCGGCGAGGCGGTGAGCATTGGCAACCCTGGAATTATACTGAAGCGCGCCGATTTGCTTCGCAGAGCTAGTTTCTATATACTCGCAAACTGAAATCTGTTATGTCACATAGACAACTGCTTCCTTTTTTTCTTTTTGCGCTGGGAGCCCACGCGCAGTTGCAGACGGGAACGATCTCGGGGACGGTCAGCGATCCGCAGGGGGCCGTGGTGCCGGGCGTCGCGGTGGAGGCGCGGAATACCGGGACCAACATTACGGCCCGGGCCACGAGCAACGAACGAGGCTTCTTCACGATGCCGGGTTTGGCCGTGGGGCAGTATGAGATCAACGCGCAGAAGACGGGGTTCAAGCGGGCGGTGCGGGCGGGGATTGTGCTGCAGGTGAACCAGAACGCGGAGGTGAGTTTCGCGCTGGAAGTGGGCCAGGTGGCCGAGACGATTGAGGTGACCGGGCAGCAGATTCTGGTGGACACCGGCAGCGCGACGCTGGGGAACGTGATTGAGAACCGGCGGGTGAGTGATTTGCCGCTGAACGGGCGGAATGCGCTGGCGTTGACGCTGCTGACGCCAGGGGTGATTTCGAACGCGGGTCCGACGAACTCGGGGTTTGGCGACCGCGGGATTCAGATTTCTTCGCTGTCGATTAACGGCTCGCCGAGTTCGATGAACGCGCAGATGCTGGACGGGAACAATAACGTGCTGAGCTATGTGGGCGAGGTGGGGATTCCGCCGGCGGTGGACGCGGTGGAGGAGTTCAAGGTGCAGAGCGGATCGATGTCGGCCGAGTTTGGATTTACGGCGGGCGGGGCGGTGAACCTGGTGACGAAGTCGGGGACGAACCAGTTCCACGGGACGCTGTATGAGTTTTTGCGCAATAACGCGCTCGATGCGCGGAATGCGTTTGCGACGCGGCGGCTGCCGCTGCGCTACAACCAGTACGGCGGATCGATTGGCGGTCCGGCGATCAAGAACCGGACGTTCGGATTTTTCAATTGGGAGGAGTACCGGCTGCGGCAGAGCACGCCGCGGTTTTCGACGGTGCCGATTGAGCCGTGGCGGCGAGGCGATTTTTCGACGCTGGCAAATGCCAACGGGGTGTTTACGCAGATTTTCGATCCGGCGACGACGCGGAATAATCCGGCGGGGGCGGGGCTGGTGCGGGATCCGTTTCCAGGCAACGTGGTGCCGCAGGCGCGGTTTGATCCGATTACGCCGAAGATGGTGGGATTCTGGCCGGCGCCGAACCGGACGCCGAGCAATCCGTTCACGCAGGCGCAGAACTTCGGGGATGATTCGTTAAGCCTGGTGAACTGGTCGCAGAAGAGCACGCGCGTCGATCACCGGTTCAACGATGCGCACAGCATCTTTTTCCGCTACACGGACGCGACGCACGCGCCGAAGGCGAACAACATTTACACGGATCCGCGGGTGGGCCAGAATCGCGAAGACAACCAGACCAACCGGAACGCGATGATTTCGGATACTTATACGTTTTCGCCGACGATGATCAACAATTTGCGGGTGGGTCTGATGCGGCAGTCGTTTATCTTCCGGGCGATCAATGCGGGGCCGGACTGGCGGTCGATTTTGTCGCTGCCGGCGAGCTATCCGAACGAGCAGTTGGTGCAGGTGGATTTCGGATTTGGGCCGATTGGAGGCGGCGCGGTGGGCAACCGCGGTTCGCTGAACTGGGACATCCAGAACATGCTGACAAAGGTGGCGGGGAACCACACGGTGAAGATTGGCTACAACCACCGACTGCTGCAGGGTTCGAACCGGCAGGGCGGGGCGCTGGCGGGGAACTTCAGCTTTGGCGGTTTGACGACGCAGCCGCTCGTGGCGACGAACACAGGCAACAACATGGCGCAATTTCTGCTCGGCGAGGTGGGCAGTGCGAGTATCGACCGGATTATCGGCAACACGTGGCAAGCGGTGGCGATTTCGACGTTTGTGCAGGACGACTGGAAGGTGGGGCGGCGGTTGACGCTGAACCTGGGCTTGCGCTGGGACTGGCAGCAGAAGCCGTATGAGCGGAACGACGGGCACATTAACTTTGACCCGAACGGGACGGCGGACGGCTTTCGCGGGGTGACGGTATTTGCGGGCAAGAACGGCCAGCCGCGGAGCTTCTACAAGGAAGACTTCAACGATTTCGGGCCGCGCATTGGCTGGGCGTGGGATATTTTCGGCAAGGGCACGACGGTGTTCCGGGGCGGGTACGGGGTGTTTTATCCCTCGATTTTCTACCGCAACTTCCTGGGTGATACGCAGTTATTCTCGACGACGAACACGCAGTACGTAGCGCAGGGGCCGGGACAGCGGGCGCTGCGTTTCCGGGACGGATTCCCGCGGTCTCCGCTGGAGGCGCCGGGGGCGAGCGCGGGGCCGCTGGCGCTGCTGGGCCAGACGGTAGCGATTACCGAGAACGACCCGACGACGCCAATGACGCAGCAGTGGAACGCCGGCTTGCAGCACCAGATTGGCGACTGGGTGTTTGACGTGAGCTACGCGGGCAACAAGGGCAACCATTTCGTGGGCAACGGGTACAACCTGAATCAGCTGGATCCGCAACTGCGGCTGCGGCTGCGGCAGGATCTGTTTACGACGGTGCCGAATCCGTTTGCGGGCCGGGTGCCGGGCGGATTGGGCGCGGCGACGATTACGCGGGAGCGTTCGCTGCAGCCGTTCCCTTACTACAACGGGGTGAACGTGCGGAATCCGCGGCTGGGCAACTACAACTCGCACCAGCTGCAGGTGAACGTGCGGAAGCGGATGAAGAACGGGTTGCTGGTGGATGTGGCGTTCACGGGCGGCAAGCGGATAGCGGACAGCGCAATTGTGCCGGTGGACTTCGGGCCGATTGAGCAGGTGAACGAGGGGGGCTTCCAGGACGGCTTGTTCAACCGGCAGATCAACAAGTCGGTGGATCCGGCGGATGTGTCGCGGCGGCTGGTGATTAACGGGTTGTACGAACTGCCGTTTGGCCGGGGCAAGCGTTTTGACACGGGCAACGGGGTGATGAACCGGATCGTGGGCGGCTGGCAGGTGAACGTGATTGGCGTCTTCCAGACGGGTACACCGCTGACGGTGCGCGGCGCGGCGAACTTCGCGGCGGACCGGCCGAACTCGACAGGCAAGTCAGCGAATCTGCCGGCGGGGGAACGGACGGCGCGGCGGTGGTTTGACACGGCGCAGTTTGTGAATCCGCCGGAGTTTGAGTTTGGCAACGTGAGCCGGGGATTGCCGGATGTGCGGCATCCGGGGACGATCAATTTTGACGGGTCGCTCATCAAGGACACGCAGGTGACCGAGCGGATCCGGCTGCAGTTCCGGGCCGAGGCGTTCAATGCGTTCAACAAAGTGAACCTGGGTCTGGTGAATGACAACTTCAGTCCGGGACCGGACGGGAAGAATGCCGCAGCGTTATTTGGGGTGATCAACTCATCGCGGGACGCGCGGATTATGCAGTTGGGCTTGAAGCTGATTTTCTGATCGGGATCTGCCTTGGCAGGGGTGCGGGGAGGGGTCGAGTCGATTTCATTCGGCGGCGGCCCCTTCCGCGATTCGGCTCTGGGGAGCGAATTTGTAGAATGGGGTTATGCACAGCAAGCCCCGTTCTATCCGTTGGCAAAATGGGGAGATGTGGCTTGGTTATTTTGAGCAGTTCCCCGATACCGTTACGCAAGGGGATTCGCGCAGCGACCTCGAAGAGAACCTTCGTGACCTCTACCGGGATTTGACGAGTGGTGAGATTCCTGGCATCCGCAGTGTTGCCGAGCTTGCGATGGAATGAAGCGCCCGGATCTCGTCGGAAAGCTGGAGCAGGCTGGGTGTGGACTTATCCGGCACGGCGGCAGACACGATTGGTCCCAGCGACCAGAAACGGGTTCACCGCAATGATGGTGGAGAAATCGCCCTTGGCTTCCAATTCAGGGTAGGCATAGAGTGAAGACGATATTCCACGTCGACATGGACGCCTTCTTTGTTTCGGTCGAGGAGTTGTACGACCCGTCGTTACGCGGCAAGCCGGTGGTGGTAGGCGGGTCGTCCGAGCAGCGGGGGGTCGTTTCGGCGGCTTCCTACGCGGCGCGGAAGTTTGGGGTACATTCGGCGATGCCGCTGCGAACGGCGCATCAGCTTTGTCCGCAGGCGATTTTCGTGGAGGGCCATCCGGACCGGTACCGGAAGTATTCGAACCTGGTGCGGGAGGTGTTGGGGCGTTTCACGCCGCAGGTGGAGATGGCGTCGATTGACGAGGCGTACCTGGACATGACGGGGACCGAACGGCTGCACGGGCCGCCGTTGTTGGCGGCGCATAAGCTGCACAACGCCATTAGAGAAGCCACGGGGTTGAACAATTCGATCGGGGCCGGGACGTCGCGGCTGCTCGCGAAGGTCTGTTCGGACCAGGCCAAGCCGCACGGGATTGTGTGGATTCCGCCGGGGGCGGAGGCGGCGTTTCTGGCGCCGCTTGCGGTGCGGAAGATACCCGGGGTCGGCAAGGTGACCGAGCAGAAGCTGCACCGGCTGGGGATTCGGCAGGTGGGCGACCTGGCGGCGCTCGATGCGAAGTTTCTGGCCGAGCATCTGGGCGAGTGGGGGCTGGCGCTGGCGGGCAAGAGCAAGGGGCTGGACGCCGGGGGTTGGTTTCAGGGCGAGATCGGGGCGGAGCAGAACCCGAAGTCGATCAGCCATGAGCATACGTTTTCGGTGGATACGGCAGACAGCGAGGCGCTGGAGGCGGCGCTGGCGCATTTGAGCGAGAAGGTGGGGCGGCGGCTGCGGGAGCACGGACTGTGGGCGCGGACGATTCAACTGAAGCTGCGGTACAGCGATTTTTCAACCTTTACGCGGGCGCTGACGCTGGGTCACGCGACGCAGATCGATACGGAGATTTATCAAACGGCCCGGGAGCTGCTGCGGAAGAACCGGCGAGCGGGGGCGGCGATCCGGCTGCTGGGGGTGCAGACGTCGGGTTTGTCGCCGGAGGCGGGGCAGCTGGATCTGCTCGAAGGGGCGCAGCAGGAGCGGATGGGCCGGGCGTTGAGCGCGATGGACAAGCTGCGAGACAAGTACGGAGAGGGGTCGGTTTCCCTGGCGCTGGGGCTGCAGGGACGGTTCAAAGAGCGGACGCACGAGGCGCTGCCGAACGCGCCGGACCAGACCGGGAAGCCGAAAAAGTGAGATTCTGATAGTTCATGTCTGAGCCTTTAGGCCTGCTGCTGACCGAGCAGCGCAACCCCCGATCGGCGCGGATCGACGCAGTGTCGACGGCCGAGATGTTAGCGATTATCAACGCCGAGGACCGGACGGTGCCGGAGGTGGTGGGGGCGGCGATTCCGGCGATCGCGGCGGTGCTCGAGCAGTTGGCACCGCGGGTGCGGGCGGGGGGCCGGTTGTTCTACATTGGCGCGGGGACAAGCGGGCGGCTGGGAGTGTTGGATGCATCCGAGTGTCCGCCGACCTTTAGCGTGCCCTACGAGATGGTGCAGGGGATCATGGCGGGAGGGATGACGGCGCTCTACCAGGCGACCGAGGCGAGCGAGGATTCGCCCGCGCTGGGGCGGGCGGACGTGGAGGCGCGGGGGTTTGGGCCGGGGGATACGCTGGTGGGCATCGCGGCGAGCGGGCGGACGCCTTATGTGATTGGCGCGCTCGAATACGCGCGGGCGCTGGGCGGATTGACGGTGGCGCTGGTGTGCGTGCCGGAGAGCCGGATGGCGGCGGTGGCCGAGTACACGATTGCGGTGCCGACGGGGCCGGAGGTGTTGACGGGATCGACGCGGATGAAGGCGGGGACGGCGACCAAGCTGGTGCTGAACATGCTGTCGACAGGGCTGATGATCCGGCTGGGCTACACCTACGGGAACCTGATGGTGAACGTGCAGGCGAAGAATGAGAAGCTGGTGGACCGGGCGATTCGCATTATCGCCGAGGCGACGGGCGTGGAGCGGGCCGAGGCGGAGCGGTTGTTTGAGGCCGCGGGCCGGAATGTGAAACAGGCGATTTTGAATCATCATGGATAAGTTTTCGATTGAAGGCGGGGCCGCACTGCGCGGTTCGATTGCGGCGAGCGGCGCGAAGAATTCGGCGTTGCCGGCGCTGGCGGCGTGTTTACTGACGGCGGAGCCGGTGCGGCTGGGGCGGATTCCCCGGGTGAAAGATATCCGGACGATGCAGAGCCTGCTGGCCCACATGGGGGCGAGCGTGGAGGAGCAGGAGCCGGGGGTGACGGTGGTGCACGCCGCTTCCCTGCCCCGGCCGGAGGCGCCTTACGATGTGGTGAAGACGATGCGGGCTTCGAGCCTGGTGCTGGGTCCGCTGGTGGCGCGGACGGGGCGGGCGCGGGTTTCGATGCCGGGCGGATGCGCGATCGGGGCGCGGCCGATTGACCTGCATATGCGGGCGCTCGAGCAGTTGGGGGCGCGGATTGAGCAGTCGCACGGGTACGTGGAGGCGCAGGCGCCGGAGGGGCTGCGGGGCGGGCAGATCCACTTTGACCGGATCACGGTGACGGGGACGGAAGACATTGTGATGGCGGCGGTGCTGGCCGCGGGGGAGACGGTGATTACGAACGCGGCGCGGGAGCCGGAGGTGGTGGACCTGTGCGAACTGCTCACGAAGATGGGGGCGAAGATTGGCGGGGCGGGGACGTCGACGATTACGGTGGAGGGCGTCCGGGAACTGCACGGGGCGGAGCACGAGATTATCGCCGACCGGATTGAGGCGGGGACGCTGCTGTTGGCCGGGGCGATTACGCGCGGGGACGTGACGGTGACGCAATGCGTACCGGAGCATTTGGCGGCGCTGACGGCGAAGCTGCGGCAGGCGGGTTTCGAGGTGACCGAGCCGGCCGGGGATAGTTTACGGGTGCGGCCGCAGGCGCGGCTGCGCAGCGTGGACATCACGACGGAGGAGCACCCGGGCTTCGCCACCGACCTGCAGGCGCAGTACATGGCGCTGATGACGCAGGCCGACGGGATTGCGATGATCACCGAGACGATTTTCGAGAACCGCTTCATGCACGTTTCCGAGTTGAACCGGATGAACGCGAATATCCGGATTGACGGCAACCGGGCGATGGTGGCGGGGCCGCGAGCGTTGACCGGGGCGCAGACGATTGCGAGCGATTTGCGGGCGAGCGCGTCGCTGGTGCTGGCGGCGCTGGTGGCCGAAGGGGAGACGGTGATCGACCGGGTTTACCACATGGATCGCGGCTATGAGCGGATCGAGCAGAAGCTCGAGTCGGTGGGCGCGCGGATTCGCCGGATATACTAGGGCAATGGTGCATAGTCCTGGATTTCTGGCGTTGGTGGGCGACGCAAAGACGCGCGTACGGGAGATTGATGTGGCGCAGTATGTGCTGCTGCTCAAGTCGGGGGAGGAGCATGTGCTGGTGGACACGCGGGAGGACAACGAGTGGAACGCCGGACACGTGACCAACGCCGTCCACCTGTCCAAAGGGATCATTGAGCGCGACATCGAGGCCAAAATCCCGGCCAAGGACACCAAACTGGTGCTGTACTGCGGCGGGGGCTTCCGGTCGGCGCTGGTGGCGGACAACCTGCAGAAGATGGGGTACACGGAGGTTTGGTCGCTGGATGGCGGCTGGAAGGGCCTGGCGCAGAGAGACGAGATTGTGAAGACAGTTTCGCCGTAGAGCGGCGAAGTACTAAAAGCAGGTCACTCATGGAGTGACAAAATGCTGGAAGCAGTCCCAGAGTACATAAGCCAGGCAGGCGGACTCGGCCAGCACCAGGGCCTTGATCAGTCTCGTTGAGAGGAACTCGAAGCGAATGATGAGGGCGCAGGCGCCGGCGGCATAAACAGCGGCGGGATGCAGAAACGCTGTCCCGTAGGCGTTACCGAGAAGCAGGGTGCCGTAGTAGAGAAACGGCCAGTTGCTTTCCGGCGGCAGGTCCGGCCGGGCGATGAGGAACCAGGCCGTGGCGAGGAACATGCCCACAGCAAAGAGGTTCGCATCGGTCGTTATAAAGCCCATAGGACGGAAGTCGGTTTGGCATCAGAAAGACCAGGACAAACTGCTGAATCCAGTATGAGCGTTGTAGTTCTGCCATGCCAAACGCTCCTCGCTGTAATTGTAGTACTGCCAGCCGAGATTCCATCGCAACCTCTTCGAAATCTGAACGGAGAAGCGGGCCAAAGGAGTCTGGTAGGTCAGGGGGAATGCTTGATCCATGAGAGACAACCCGAGACGGGCGGCGTCCTGGATGCGGTGATAGCCGAAGTAAAAGTCGGCGCGGCGGGCCATTTGGAGTTGGACGCCGAGGCGGACTTGGCGGAGGCGGGAGCGGTAAAGGCTGCGATCGTTTTCGATGAGGTCCCCGAGGGAGAAGTAGGCGAGGCCGGTGACGGTTTCGATGTGGGTGTGCCCGTAGCCGGCTTCGAGGGTGAGAAAGGGTTTGGGATTGAACGCGGCGTCGAGGGAGGCGACGCGGTTGCGGGCGCTGTGGACGAACAGGGAGTTGGAGTTGAGGTTGTAGTTGGTCTGGTAGCGACCGAGGAGGCTGGTGCGTTTGGTTTTCCACTGGGCGCGGGCGGCGAGGGTGTGGAAGTCTTTTTCGCTGGTGGTGTAGAAGGGGCGGTCGGCGCGGCCGAGTTCGCCATCGAGGCTTAGGCGGAGCGGTTTGAGGGGTTGGAGGCGGAGGCCGAGGAGGCCGGAGTGGAGACGGTTGGTCTGTTCGGCGCGGTCGAGGCGGGCGGGGGGATCGGAGTCGGCGAACTGGCTGGAGGCGATGCGGCGCTCTGAGAAGTGGTAGCCGGAGTAGAGGCCGAGCCAGCGGTTGAGTTTCAGATTGGCATCGGTGAGGTTGGCGAAGGTGCGGATGCCAAGGTATTGAAAATTGAGGAGGCTGAGGCCGGCGACGGCGTTCGAGAATTCGCCGTAGGAGCCTTCGCCTTCCATGCGGGTGTTATAGAGGGCGGTGTGGTTGGTGAGGGTGAGGCGTTCGAGGGGGAACCAGCTAAGGGTCAGGTTGCCGGTGGTGACGGGGCGGCGGGCGCTGCCGCCGGCGAAGAGTTGGCGGTTTTGCGCGGCGCCGAAGCGGCCGGTGCCGATGGCGAGTTCATCGACGACGAAGCGGCGCTGACCGGTGGTATGGGTGAAGCGGCCGTCGAAAGTGAAGGTCTTGAGGGCTTCGTTGTGGAGGCCGATGCGCCAGTAGGGGGCTTGGCCGTGGGTGGGTTCGTCGCGGCGGAAGCGGGTGAGGGTGTTGGTGTCGTTGGGGTTGGCGCCGGGGCCGGGGCTGAACAGCGGGGCGCGGGTATCGTCTTTGAAATACTCCCAGCCGTGGAGGATATGGAAGCGGGTTTTGAAGAGTTCGAATTCGGTGCCGAGGCGGTATTCGTTGCGGGTACGGCGGACGTTTTCAAGAAACGGGAACTCGTCGCCGCGTGCGTCGGGGAACTGGAGGGTGGAGAAGGCTGGTCCGTCCTGCTGGTTGCGGGAGTAGCCGAGGAGGAAGCGGAAGCGGCTTTGGGGGAGGAGGACGAGGTCGTGGTCCTGCAACTGGCGGGTGGTGTTGATCCCATGCTGGCCATTGGCGAGGGGCAGGGCGGGGTTGACGTAGTCCATCCAGCGCCAGACGGAATCGAAGCGGTAGAGTTTGTCTTTCTGAACGCGGAGGGAGGAGAACTGGTAGGGGTCGTTGCCGAGGCCTTGCGTTGAGAGGACGAGTTCGTCGAAGAGCTTGCCGGAGCCGGGTTTTTTGGAATTGATGGTGAGGTAGCTGCCGAGAACGCGGAGGCCGTTGCCGAAGTTGACGTCGCTGCGGTACTTGCCGAGGTTGCCATCGACGTTGCGGAAGCGGTAGCCGGTTTCGAGGGAGTTGACGATGTTGTAGCCGGCGAGATCATCGCCCTTGGCATCGCCGGCGCGCTGGGGGGTAGGGGCGACGACCGGTTGGGCGGAGGCGGCCGCGGCGCCGAGGAGGCAGAGGAGGAGGGGTCTCATCGCAGGAACCTCGCGTCGGCGTTGGAGCCATGGATTTTGACGTGGCAGGTGGTGCAGTTCTGATAGCGGGGGTCGGCCATGTTGTGAGAGGCGGACTGGGTGGGGATGCCCTGGCCTTCGCGGCCGAAGCCGGGGGCGCCGTTGTGGCATTCGAGGCAGAGGGTGAAGACGACGGGCCGGTTGAGGAGCCGAGGATTGGCCGAGCCGTGGGGGGCGTGGCAACTGCCGCAGCCATCGACGCGGAGGGCGGCGTGCTCAAAGAGAAAGGGGCCGCGCTTGTCGGCGTGGCACTGGACGCAGGATTGCTCGTTGGCCTGAGCGTGCTGCTGGAGGCGGGGGCGCTGGCCCATGCGCCAGGTGGGGGCGGGGGCGCCGTGGGGGTTGTGGCAGTCGGCGCACTGTACGGTGCCTTCGTTGACACGGTGTTTGAAGGGCATGGAGAACTGGCCCTGCACGTTGGGGTGGCAGCTGTAGCAGAGGTCTTTCTGCGGTTTGGCGAGAAGATGTTTGGGGGTGGCGGCCTGATGAACGGAGTGGCAGTTGGAGCAGACGACGTCGGCCTGGGTGTGGGCGCTGTGGCGGATGTTGTTGCGGGACCAGTCTTTGCCGTGACACGAGAGGCAGTTGTCGAGCGCTTTGCGGGAGGAGAGCGCCGAGAAGGCGACGATGAGATCTTTCTTGCCGCCGGCGCTGACGTGGGCGCGGCCGGGCCCGTGGCAGCTTTCGCAGCCGCGGTCGGCCTTGGTGTGGGCGTTGCGGAAGAAAGTTTGCGTTTGCGCGACGTGACAGGCGCGGCAGGCTTGCGACCCGATGTAGGGGTCCTTTGCTTGAGCCCCCAGGAGGGTGGCAAGCAGGAGGAGGCCGGAGAGACGAATCACAGGAGTCACTATAAGCGATCCGGGCTTGTTGCTGTTGTGAACATTGTCCAGGGTTGTGCGGGCAGGTCTTTCAAATGGGGGCGGAGGGCCCGGTAGGCGGGGCGCCGGCGGAGGAAGGACGAGGCGCGGAAGTGGAGGCCGCAGGAGTGGCCCATGGAGGCTTCGAGGCGCATCTGTTCGGCCATTTTGGCATCGGCGACTTTGGCCTGGACGGCGCCGGCGGGGGCGTAGGGGCCGACCCAGCCGGCGACGCCGCGGGGGGACAGATCGATGTGGCCGCACAGGGTTCGCTCGTTGGGATCGACCTTGCCGGTGGTTGAGTCGAAGTGATCGCCCAGGAAGGTCCGGGCGGCGGCGACGTCGATCTTTCCTTTGTTCGCGGCCATGAGCTGGTCCCAGCGGATGCGGCGGGCGTTGGGGCTGGAAGACTTGTCGTTGGGATCGAAGGTGGTCTCTTCGGCGATCAGCTTGGGATTGACCGGGAAGTTGCTACCGGCGAAGTAGCCGTCGGTGGTGCGCTGGAGCGTCACGTTCTTGAGGCCGAGTTCGAGGCTGGCGATTTCGCCGGTTTTGCGATCGCCAATGAGCCAGTTATTGGCGTATCCGCCGTTATTGCCCTCCGTCATGATCCGGGCGAAGCTATCGATGGAGTCGGCGTACTGAGCGGCTTTGCGAGCGCGGACGAACTCGGCGATGCCGGACGGGTCGAAGCCGGCGAAGTGGCTGATGGTGGTTTCGGTGATCATCAGGCCGCTGGCGCTGATGACGAAATCGTCACCGGAGTGGATGAGGCCGGCCATGCCGTCCATGAGCAGGCGGAAGCCTTTGGTGGGTTGGATATCGAAGAGGACATTCCATCGGGCGCCTTCGGCGTATCCGGTCCAGGCGTTGTGGCCGAAGACGATTTGGCCGGATTTGGTGTAACTGCCGGTGGCGATGAAGGCGCTGCAGCGTTCGGGAACGGGGACGGCGGATTTTTGCGACCAGGGGACGTAGTAGGCGCCGAGTTCGAGCCACGCGTTCAAGGCCACAACATCCCAGATGTCGAGTTTGGCGCCGCGCGCCTGTAGGCCTTCGGCGATGCCCTGGAGTTCCTCGCGGTACTCGGCTTCGATGCGGGGCCAAAGGATCTGTTCGGCGGCGGTGCGGAAGAAAGCCCAGTCTTTCTTTGTGTCCTGGGCGAGGACGGCCGCGATGGTGCGCTGGGTATCAATAATCTCCGGGGCCAGCAGATAGCCATGCTGAAAGCCGATGGTGGCGGGTTCTCCTTCGAGGTGGAGGAAGATCCAGCCGTTGCGGGCGGGCTGCCGGGAGGCGGCCTGCAACCGGGGGTCGGCGGCGTAAGAGAAGGTGGGCAACTGCCCATCCGCCCAACACAAACCTGCCGTCGCAACTGCGACCGCTACCGCGGTGATGAACGGGCCAGAACGCATAGTTGCTCGGATAACTTCAGTATATTGGTAACAACGATGTTCCCACGCTCCGTTTTCTCAGTTTTTCTCGTTTCGAGCCTCCTTTGGGCCCAGAGGTTGCCGGCGCCCGACCCGAAAATCGTGATTGATCCCGATAAGCCGAACGAGGTGATCGCCACTGTCGACGGACAGCCGTACACCCAGATGGAACTGCAACTGCTGCTGGTGACCATGAGTAAGACCCAGCAGGATGCAGTGCGGAGCAACCCGGTGGAGGCTCTGCGCATGCACGGCTGGTTGAAAAAGATGGCGAAACTCGCGGAAAAAGAGGGATTGGACAAGGAGAGCCCCTACCAGCAGCGGATTGAGATGAACCGGCTGACGGTGCTGAGCGAGGCGATTATCCAGCGGCAGGAGCAGAACGACGTGCTGCCGCCGGAGATGCTGAAGGGATACTACGAGCGGATGAAGGATCAGTTCTCGACGGCGAAGTTAAAGTTGATCTATCTTTCGTTCACCAACGCGACCGAGGAACTACAGTCCAAGCAGAAGGCCGATGAACTCTATGGCAAGCTGAAGGCCGGAGCGGACTTCGTGGCGCTGGTCAAAGAGCATTCGAAAGACCAGGCTACGCGGGAAAAGGACGGCGATTATCCGCCGGTGAAGCGATCGGACGATATTCCGGAGAACGTGAAGCAGACGATTTTCGGATTGAAGCCGGGCGAGATCAGCCAGCCGCTGCGGTTGCCGAACGGGTACTACCTGTTCAAGCTGATCGGGCTCGAGGAGCAGAGCTACGAGCAGGTGAAGGACAAGTTGTACGTGGATGTGAAGCAGCTGCGGAGCCGGGAATGGATGCAAAAGATGCGGACCAGCGTGGAAGTGAAGGTGGTGGCACCCGCCAAGTGATAGGATGAAGAATCGTCCCGGATGCAGCAGACCGTTCCCGATATTCTCGCCCGAATCGTCGAAGTCAAGCGGCGTGAACTGAGGGAGCGCACTGCGGAGCCCCGGTTGGCCGAGCGAGCAGCAGACGGCATGGCCACGCGGCGCGATTTCCGGTCGGCGCTTGAGGGTTCGACGCCGGCGGTGATTGCGGAGATCAAGAAAGGATCACCGAGCAAAGGCATTTTTGCCGAGTCGTTCGACCCGGCAGCGTTGGCGACGAGCTACGAGGCGGGGGGTGCGGCGGCGTTGTCGGTGTTGACGGACCGGCAGTTCTTCTATGGCTCCTTCGCCGACCTGCAGGCGGCGCGCGGCGCGGTTGGCCTGCCGGCGCTGCGGAAGGATTTCACGATTGATGAGCGGCACATTGTGGAGGCGGCGGCCTACGGCGCGGATGCCATTCTGCTGATTGCGGCGATCCTGTCGGTGAACGAGTTGCGGCGCTTCCGCGAAGTGGCCGCTTCGCTGGGCTTGGCGGCGCTCGTCGAGGTGCATGACGAAGCGGAGTTGACGCGGGCGGTCGATTCCGGCGCCGAGATTCTGGGGGTGAACAACCGGGATCTGCACACCTTCCGGGTATCGCTCGAGACATCGGTCCGGCTGGCGGAGCGGATGCCGGCGGGGGTAGTGCGGGTGAGCGAAAGCGGGATCCACTCGGCGGCCGATGTGCAGCGGCTGCGGGGGGCGGGTTACCAGGCGTTTTTGGTGGGTGAACATTTGATGCTGTCGCCGGACCCGGCGGCGGCGCTGCGGGCGTTACGGGCATGATGGTCAAGGTGTGCGGCATCACGAATCAGGCCGATGCCGATGCGGCCGCCGGGGCCGGCGCGCTCGGGTTCAACTTTTACCGGCCGAGTCCGCGTTACGTGGATCCGGAGTCGGCAGCCGCGATTGTCACCCCGGCCGGGGTGCTGCGCGTGGGGGTATTCGTGAACGAGCCGCGCGCGGTGGAAATAGCGCGGCAGGCGCGCCTGGACGTGATTCAACTGCACGGCGATGAGCAGGCGGCGCCGGCGGGTTTTCCGGTGTGGAAGGCGTTTCGCGTGACGAGCGATTTTTCGATGGACCGGTTGACGTTTCCGGCCGAGGCCTTTCTGCTCGATGCGCCGGGGGAGCTTTACGGGGGCAGCGGCCATACGTTTGATTGGACCCGCGCCAAGGGCGCGGCGGATTGGACCCGCGCCAAGGGCGCGGCGGATTGGTCCCGCGCCAAGGGCGCGGAACGGAAGATTCTGCTGGCCGGGGGCCTGGGGCCGGACAATGTGCAGCAGGCGATTGCGACCGCCCGGCCGTGGGGCGTGGACGCCTGTTCGCGGCTCGAGTTGCGGCCCGGGATAAAAGACCACGCCAAGGTGGCGCGATTCATCGAATTGGCATTAACAGCATGATTACTACCTCTCAACCCGATAGCGGCGGACACTTCGGACCTTACGGCGGACGTTTCGTCCCCGAGGTGCTGATGAACCCGCTCGAAGAGCTCGAGCAGGCCTACTATGCGGCCCGGCGGGACCCGACGTTTCAAGCCGAACTGGCCGACCTGCTGAAGGACTATGCCGGGCGGCCGACCCCGCTTTACTACGCCAAGCGCCTGAGCCAGACGCTGGGCGGCGCCAAGATCTACATCAAACGGGAAGATCTGCTGCATACGGGGGCGCACAAGATCAACAACGCGCTGGGGCAGATTCTGCTGGCGCGGCGCATGGGCAAAAAACGGATCATCGCCGAGACCGGCGCGGGGCAGCACGGGGTGGCGACGGCGACGGTTTGTGCGCTTTTCGGCATGGAGTGCGTGATCTACATGGGCGAGGAGGACATGCGGCGGCAGCGGCTGAACGTCTTCCGGATGCGCCTGCTGGGGGCGACGGTGACGGGCGTGACCAGCGGGAGCCGGACGCTCAAAGACGCCATCAGCGAGGCGATGCGGGACTGGGTGACCAATGTGGGCGACACGCATTATCTGCTCGGGTCGGCGCTCGGGTCGCACCCTTATCCGCTGATGGTTCGCGACTTTCACAGCTGCATGGGCGCCGAAGCGCGTGAGCAGATTCTGGCCAAAGAGGGCCGGCTGCCGGATCAAGTGATCGCCTGCGTGGGCGGCGGGTCGAACGCGATCGGCATCTTCCATGCGTTTGTGCCGGATACGGCGGTGAAGCTGGTGGGGGTGGAGGCCGGGGGCCGGTCGCTCGCGCCGGGCGAACACGCCGCGCGCTTTGCCGGCGGAAGCCCGGGCGTGCTGCAGGGCTGCTTCAGCTACGTGCTGCAGAATGGCGACGGGCAGATTTCGCTGACCCATTCGGTGAGCGCGGGGCTGGACTACGCGATGATTGGCCCGGAGCATGCGTTTCTGGCCGATCAGGGCCGGGCCGAATACGTGCCCTGCTCCGACGCCGATGCCTTGGAGGCCGCGCAGACGCTGGCGCGGACCGAGGGCCTGATTCCGGCGCTCGAAAGCGCGCACGGGGTGGCCGAAGCGCTGCGCCGGGCTCCGGCGGCCAAGGGCGAGATCTTCATCGTGAACCTCTCCGGCCGGGGAGACAAAGACATCGATATCTACCGCGAAAACCTGAAAGAACTGGATGAACCCGAGTCGAATTAGTCAACTATTTGCGCGGTGCCGCGCGGAGAACCAGCCGGCGCTGATCGCCTACATCACGGCGGGCGATCCGTCGCTCGAGCGCACGGTTTCGTTGGTCGAGGCCATGGAGTTGGGCGGGGCCGACCTGATTGAGTTGGGCGTGCCGTTTTCCGATCCCATTGCCGATGGACCGGTGATCATGCGGGCGACCGAGCGGGCGCTGGCCCATGGCGCGAGCCTGGCCGGGGTGCTCGAGGTGGCGCGGAAGATCCGGGAGCGGAGCCAGATTCCGATTCTGCTGTTCTCCTACCTGAACCCGTTGCTGCGCTACGGGTTTGATCGGCTGGCGCAGGACGCCGCGGCGGCCGGCATTGACGGCATCCTGATGACGGACGCCAGCGTGGAAGAGGCCGGCAAGTTCGTGCCGGTGGTGCGCGCGGCGGGGCTCGATACGGTATTTCTGGCGGCGCCGACCTCGCCGATGGAGCGATTGAAGCAGGTGGCGGCTTACTCGTCGGGATTCGTTTACCTGGTTTCGCGGACGGGGGTGACCGGGGTGCGCGATCAGTTGGCCGGTTCGGCGGCGGAGTTGGTGGAGCGGATGCGGACGGTGACCGATCTGCCGCTGGCGGTGGGTTTTGGCATTGCCAAGGCGGCCGATGCGGCCGCGGTAGCTAAGATTGCCGATGGCGTGGTGGTGGGCAGCGCGTTCGTCCGGATTATTGAGGAGAGCGCGGGCTCGCTCGAAATGGAGAGCCGGCTGGAGGCCTTCACGCGCGAGTTGAAAGCCGGGGCCCGGGCGGGCCGGGCATGACACCGGACGAGGCGCGGGCGGCGCTGGCCGTCTGCCGGGCAGAGATCGACGAGGTGGACCGCCGCCTGGTGGCGCTGATCAACGAGCGGGTGCGGGTGGTGGAGCGGATCGGGCAGATCAAGCAGAGCGCGGCGTTCGATGTTTATGAGCCAAACCGCGAGCGGGCCGTGCTCGAGAACGTGGCGGCGGCGAACGGGGGCCCGCTGCCGGCCGATTCCGCCGTCCGGATCTTTGAGCGGATCATGGACGAGATGCGGACCATTCAGCGCAACCGGATGTTGAGCAAGGAGAACTGATGCTGGTCGTAATGCAGGAGGGCGCCACCGAGACGCAGGTGGAGCGGGTGATCGAGAAGCTGGTGATGATGGGCTTTACGGTGCATAAGTCCACCGGGGTGACGCATACCGTGCTGGGCGGGGTGGGGCCGCAGGAAGATTTCGACCCGTTGGAGTTTGAAGTGTTGGACGGGGTGAAGGAGTGCCACCGGATCGTCTCTCCCTACAAGCTGGCGAACAAGCGGTTTAGGCCCAACGGCACGGAGATCACCGTGCGAGGCGTGAGGATCGGCGGGCCAGAGGTGGTGGTGATGGCGGGCCCGTGCTCGATTGAGAACCGCGACCAGATTGAGATTTCGGCCGAGATCGTCGCCAAGGCCGGGGCGAAGGGGATCCGGGGCGGCGCGTTCAAGCCCCGTTCGAGCCCGTACAGCTTTCAAGGCCTGGGCGAAGAGGGGTTGAAGATGATCCGCGCAGCGGCAGACCGGCACGGATTGTTCGTGGTAAGCGAGGTGATGGACCGGAGCCAGATCGGGCTGCTGAGCGAGTACTCGGTCATTCTACAGGTGGGGGCGCGGAACATGCAGAACTTCAATCTGCTGCGGGAACTCGGGACCATCCGGCGGCCGGTGCTGCTCAAGCGGGGCATTGCGGCGACGATTGAAGAGTTGCTGCTGTCGGCCGAGTACATCATGATGGGTGGCAACTACGAGGTGATTCTGTGCGAGCGGGGCATCCGGACCTTTGAGACCGCGACGCGGAATACGTTTGACGTGTCGGCGATTCCGGTGCTGCAGGGCTTGACGCATCTGCCGGTGGCGGCGGATCCATCGCACGGGGTAGGCAAGCGGAACCTGGTGGCGCCCATGGCGCGGGCGGCGGTGGCGGCGGGGGCGGACGTGCTGCTGATGGAGGTGCACCATGATCCGGACCATGCCTTGAGCGACGGGGCGCAGAGCCTGTTTCCTGAGCAGTTCGCCGAGTTGATGGTGCAGTTGCGAGCCATTGCGCAGGCGGTGGGCCGGAGCCTTTAGGCGAATGCAGCGGGTCGCCATCTGCGGCGTGGGGTTGATCGGCGGCTCGTTTGCGCTGGCGCTGCGCCGCACGGGTTTTACGGGAACGCTGCTTGGGGTAAGCTCCGAGCGGACGATTGCCGAGGCGGTGGAGTTAGGGGTGGTGGATCGCGGCGCCACGCTCGAAGAGGTGGCGCAGACGGCGGATTTGATCTACCTGGCGCAGCCGATTTTGAAGATAATTGAGGGGATGCCGGCCTTAGGCCGGATGCTGGGTCCGCAGGCGACGGTGACCGACGCCGGCAGTACCAAGTCGGAGATTGTGGCCGCGATGCGGGAGTATCTACCGGCGGGGAGCTATGTGGGGGGCCATCCGATGGCGGGTAAGGAGACGCGCGGGGTGCGGGGCGCTGACGCGGCGCTGTTTCGCGGCCGGACGTACGTGCTGACGGCCGAACACTGGCTGCGCGGCTGGATTGAAAAGATGGGGGCGCGCGTGGTGATTCTGGGCGCCGAGGAGCACGACCGCGCCGTGGCCTACACGAGCCACCTGACGCAGTTGGTGGCGACCGCGCTGGCCGGGACGGTGACGCGGGCGCTGCCGGGGGATGAGATTCAGGTGAGCGGCCCCGGGCTGATCGATACGACGCGCCTGGCGCAGAGCCCTTACGAAATTTGGCGGGATATCTTGTGGACGAACCGGGGGCCGGTGGATACGGCGCTCGGCGAGATGATTGATCGGTTGCGGGACATGCGCGCATCGCTCGGCGAGAACGAGGGCCAGTTTGCCGAGGGCGCGGAGTTGCGGCGGCGGCTGGTGCGCAGCGTGAATCTGAGTTAGCTCTGCACTACGGCGTGCGGGGCGGCCGGGCTGTGCGTCAGCCGGTCGTAGAGCCAGCGGACCGCGTAGACGCCGCAGCCGAGGGCGACGCTGATGGCGGCGTTGACGACCAGAACGCTCGAGACGGTGAGCAGGAAGGCCACGGCGTCGGTGCGGCGCATGCGCGGCAGGCGGAACCATGTGGACCAATCGAGCAGACAGTAGCCCATCCAGGCGGTGATGCCGGCGAGGGCGGAGATGGGAATGTGTTCGACGAGTTGGGAGCCGGCCGTCAGGAAGAGCAGAATGAAGCCGGCGTGGACAATGTTGGACACGCGCGTGGAACCGCCGCAGCGGACGTTGGCGAGCGAGCGGGCCGGGATGCCGACGCTGAACGGGGCGCCGAACAGCCCGGTAGTCAAATTGGCGATGCCGTAGGCACCGAGTTCGCGGTCGGCATCGGAGCGTTTGAGATGCTGATGGCGGCCGCGGAAGTGTTCGACGACGCGGGAGGTGATGAGCAGGTTGACGCTCGTGACAATAGCCAGGCCGAGGGCGGAGGGGATGAGTTGCAGCGTATCAGCGGGCGACCAGGTAAACTTAGCAAGCGGCGGCAGGGACAGCGAGAGGGCGCCCACTTCTTTGTCGTGCCAGCCAAAGAGGCTGCCGCAGCCGACAGCGGCCAGAATGCCCAGCATTGGCGCCGGGGCGTTGGGCAGGACGCGGCCGCAGAGGGCGGCGCCGAAGATGGTGGTGAAGGCGAGGGCGGTAACCTGCCAGTTGAACGACGGCAGATTCACCATCGCGTTCCAGAGTTGGTCGAGCATGGAGCCGCCGGCGGCGATCCGGAGACCGAAGAGGGTGCGGAGTTGGGAGATGATCATCATCGCGCCGATGCCGCACGAGAAGCCGGAGACGACCGGCAGCGGCACCTTGGTGATGTAGCTTCCCCAGCGGAGAACGCAGAAGATCATCAGGAAGATGCCGGCCACGATAGTGATCTTGGCGGCGCCGGCCGGGCCTTGGGCCTGTACGGCCGCGGCGATGAAGGGAACAGTCACCGTGGAGGTGCCACCAATGAGAACGGGATTGCGGCCGAGCAGCGCGCAGATGGGAGCGGTGATGACGGAGGTCATCAGCCCCATGGTGGGGGGAAGGCCCATGAGCGCCGCCATAGCCAAACCGTAGGGCATGGCGATGAGGGCCGCCACGAGCCCGCCGGTGAGATCACCGGCGAGTTCGCGTGGACTGTACTGCAGCGGCGACCAGGATTGCCAGGAAGCCGGTTGGGTCTTAGGCATTCGCGATTTTCAGATAAGCCGCTTTGAACTTGGCCATCTCTTCCGGGGTGCCGATCGACACGCGGGCGTGCTTCGGCCAGGCGGGCCAGACGCGGCCGATGTAGATTTTCTCCTTAACGAAGGCCTTCACGATGTCGCCGCCGGGCATGCCGTTGAGTTCCATCATGAACTTGTTGGACACGGAGGGAACGAACTTCGCGTTGTGCTTGGACAGGAACGAGAAGACGTCTTCGCGGGTATCGCCAATCAGCTTCCGGCGCTGCGGCACGAGGGTGGGAACCTTGAGCGAAGCGTGGGCGCCGACCATGCCGGTGAGCGGCAGGGCGCCGGCACCGTAGCTGGAGAGCTTGGCGATGAGGTCCGGACGGCCGATAGCGGCGCCGGCGCGCAGGCCGGCCATGCCGTAGAGCTTCGAGAAGGTCCGCAGGATGATCACGTCCTTGTCTTTGGCGACGAATTCGGAGCCGAAGGCTTCGTTGGTGAGGTGGATATAGGCTTCGTCGAGGACGAGGATGGACCCGGCCGGCTTGTTGGCAATGACCCATTCAATATCGGAGCGCTTGGTGAGCGTGCCGGTGGGGTTGTTGGGGTTGCAAATGTAGATCAGGCCGGCGTTCGGGCTGGCGGCCACCATGGCTTTCACGTCGTGCGAATGGTCGGCCTTGAGAGGAACGCGAATCACCTTCGTGCCGATGAACTGCGCGGCGCGCTGGCCGGCTTCGTAACCGGGGTCGCCCATGACGAAGGGCTTTTCGGGCGAGGTGAAGGCGAGCACGGAGCGGTGCAGGGGGTCGGAGGAGCCCGGGAAGGGCATGACGTAGTTGGGCTTCAGGCCTTCCTGTTCGGCGAGGGTTTTCGCGAAGTTGAAGGTCTCCTCGTACATGTAACGGCCGCCTTTTTTGATGACGCCGTACATGGCCTCGGCCGCCTCATTGCAGGGGCCGAGCGGATTCTCGTTCGCGTTGATTTTAACCGCGTTCGGGTCCAGGTTGGCGATCATTGAAAGCTGGGCGAGGGCTGGTTCGTTGTAGAACGGCAGCGCGGCGCCGGCGGCCAGCAGGGCGCCGCCTTTAGCCAGGGCGCGACGGGAGAACTCTTTCT
Organism: Bryobacteraceae bacterium CoA2 C42; assembly: GCA_019931245.1. Taxonomy (GTDB): domain Bacteria; phylum Acidobacteriota; class Terriglobia; order Bryobacterales; family Bryobacteraceae. Next base: position 4,745 of record JAINDL010000007.1, on the reverse strand, counting down.
TGAGTCCTGCAGAGGTGAAAACTGACATGATGAGTGAAACTCCTAGCTAGGGATTGAACTTGAGAGTGAGCCGGTTCTGTTTGGGAATCGGAACCGGCCAGAATTTGCGAGAACTGGTTTAAAAGAAGAAGCGGACACCCAGTTGCATCATGCGGGCGAAGTTGGCTTGCTCGGTGATTTTGCCGAAATTTGTGTTGCTAACGCCGAAAGCGAGGTTGGGCGCCCGGAACTGCGGGGTGTTGAAGGCGTTGAGGGCCTCGGCACGGAACTGCGCCTTGAACTTTTCGCCGAGCGAGAAGGTTTTGAACAGCGACAGGTTCCATTCCGAGATGCCCGGCCCTCGCATGGTGATGGTGCGGGAGAGATTGCCGAACTGGTATTTGCCGACCTCGGTAAAGGCGGCGCGGTTGATAAATCCGTCGATGCGGTCCATGAGGCTGCCGGCGGTGAGGGGGCTGAGACCGGTGGCGTTGGGACGCTGGCCGGCGCCGCCGAAGGGGCCGTTGTTGTTGGCAGCCTGGGCGATGGCCAGCGGATAGCCGGTCTGGTAGGTGGTTACGGCGTTGACGGACCAGCCGCCGATGGTAAGGTCGGCCAGGCGGCCCTGGGCGAAGGGTTTGCCTTTGCCAAACGGGAGTTCGTAGGTGAAGGCGCTGCTGAAGCGGTGGGGGGAGTGGACGCTGGATAGCGAGTACTCGGCGTTGAGGTCGTAGGCGTTCTGGATGGCGCCCAGGCCGTTGAAGAAGGTGCCCGCGCCGCCGACGGAGGCGTCCAGGTTCCGGGACCAGGTCCAGGAGCCGAGGAAGCTGAAGCCGGCGGACATGCGCTTTTGAATCTTGCTGACGAAGGAGTCGTAGACGGCGCGGTTATAGTCGCTGTTGTTGAGCGTGACGTTCGAGAACTGATTGAAGGGGCGGAGGAACTGCTCCCGGGTCATGGTCCGGGCGCCGATGAAGCCGGGGCCGCCGGCGCGGTAGTAGGGGTTGGAGACCGAAGCGTTGAGAGCGGCGGTGCCGAGCGCGAAGCTGGTGGGATCGAGCTGGTTGATGTTGACGCCGCCGGCGCCGAGGACGAGGTTGTAGGAGCGGCTGCCGACGTAACCCGCGGCGAGGCCGAGGCCCCAGGGGAGTTGGCGCTGGATATCGAAGGAGAACTGGTGGATATTGGGGGCGCGATGGTCCTGGCTGATGAAGCCGATGGCCTGGCCGATGCCGGCCTGCAGGCCGTTCGCGTTGCCGACGGGCGTCAGGATGCCGGCCGGGAAGGGATTCGAAAGCGAGCCGGCCGGGGTGAAGCCGCCGTCAGCGGTGGCGAGCATGGCCGTGGTTTGCGAGTAGCCCAGGGTGTTCTGGAAGCCATAGGGAATGGGCGCCCAGAAGATACCGTAACCGGCCCGCAGCGTAGTTTTCGCGTTGAGCTGGTAGGCCATGCCGACGCGGGGGCTGAACTTGTTGCGGTTCAGGTTACCGGTCTGGGTGCGGCCGCCGTCCTGGCCGGCGTAGAGCAGGCCGCCTTTGGGGGTGAAGCCGGCGACGGGTGCGGTGACGGCGATGGGGTTGGCGATGGTGCGGCTGAAGCCGGTGATGAGGGTGTTGTTGGTGGCCTGCAGTCCGGTTTCGTACTCGTAGCGAATGCCGTAGTTGAGGGTCAGCTTGGCGTTGATGCGGAAGTCATCGTGAAAGTAGACCGCCCAATAATCGACGTACTGAAACATTTTGGTCGCCTTGAGGAAGTCCCCGCTCGCCGGCACGCCGAGCAGGAGAGAGGCGAGATCGGAACCGGTGCCGGCCGTGGCCGCCAGGGGGTTTGCGCGGGTGAACTGGTCGTTGAAATTGAAGGCTCCCGACGCGTTGCCGAGGTCGACGCCGTCGATGTGCAGCCGGCGGTAGTCAGCCCCCATCTTGAAGCTGTGGCGTCCGACGAATTGCGCTACCGATCCGAGGAGGTTCTTTGAATGAAACACCTGCTGGCTGTTGCTGTTGGCGCCGAGGGCCGAGAAGTTCTGCATGCCGATGTTGGGGAAGGTGCGGGAGTCGACTTGAGAGAGATAGTTGGCCGGGAAGCCGAGCGAGGCGAGGTTGAAGCCGGCCGAGCGCTGGGAGCTCAGATTGGGGAACCGGTTGAAGCCGTAGCGGACCGTGATGACGGTAGTGGGGCTGGGGGTGAAGAGGCTATTGAGCGCCGTGGCGTCCACCTTGCGGCCGAGCGTCCACTGAGCGGGCGAGGAGATGGTGCCGAACCAGTTTTCGCCCGGCTCGATGGAGCCGTAGTGGAGATAGGAGCCGGTGGCGCGCCACCAGGAATTGACCTGGTGGTCGACCTTCCAGGTGGTCTGGTCGGCGCGGTCGTACTGGTTGGAGGCCGCTGTGTAGTTGTTCTGGCCGAATCCGGCGCGTTCGCGGGTGGGGGCGGGGTAGGTGCGGGCGATGGCCAAACCGATGGGATTGAGCCGGTTGGCGGGGATGAGATTGCCCGGGAAGGTTTGCCGGGTGCCGTCGGGCTGGGTGGTCAACGGATCGAAGATCAGCTGTAGGGCGCCGGAGGAGCCGCTGCGGAAGGAGCGGGAAAAGTCGCCGCCAATCTCGGTGGCTGTGGGTACGGCGAACTCGCCGGTGGTGGAGGAGGTTTGGCGGTAGGCCTCGCCGGCGATCCAGAAAAAGGTTTTGTCCTTGCCGTTATACAGCTTGGGCAGGGAGACGGGGCCGCCGATGGAGCCGCCGTAGTTGCGGAAAGGCTGGTTGGGCCGGGCGCGGCCGGCGCGATTGTTGAAGAAGTTGTTGGCGAGCCACTCGGTTTCGCGCAGGTACCCGAAGGCGGAACCTTGCAGCGAGTTGGCGCCGCTCTTCATGAAGGTGTTGAACATGCCCCCGCCAGTGCGGCCCATTTCGGCGTCGTAGGTGTTGGCCTGGACCTTCACTTCCTGTACCGCTTCGAGCGAAGGGATGACGACGGCGCGGTTGACCGAGTCGGTGATGGGGATGCCGTCGAGCAGGTAGTTATTGCCGCGGACGGGCCCGCCGGCAAGCGAAATCTGGGAGGATCCCGACTGATCCTGCATCCGGTTGAACCGGGGATTGCCCACGGCCACCACATTCTGCGCAATCTTGGCCATCATGAAAGGATTCCGGCCGAGATTAGGCAGATCGATCAATTTTTGGCGGTCGATGAGTTGGCCGGCCGAGGCGTTCGCCGTTTCGATAACGGGGACCTCTTCGGTGACCATCACCGATTCGGTGACATTGCCGACTTCCATTTTGATGTCGGCGGTGAGGAACTCCTGGGTGCCGACCGTGACGCCTTGCCGGTCATATTTTTTGAAGCCGGGGGATTCGGCGGTAATCACGTAAACGGCGGGAACAACGGCGTTGAAGACGTAATCGCCGGTGGCACTGGTGAGGGTGCTGCGGGTCAGGTTGGTAGCCTGATCGGTCAAGGAAACTTTGACATTGGCAATCACGCCGCCGCCGCTGTCGGTGACAAGACCGCGGAGGCCCCCCTGAATAGATTGCGCGTTCGCCGACAGGGAGAAAAAGAGGAAAAACAACGCAAAAGCGGTCCAACGAGTAACCATTCGAAGATCCTTAGGTTAAGCGTCAGCACTCGGGTGCTGGTTGGACTCTGAACGGAGAGTGGAGTTTTGCAGCTACCAGGCAAGAAGAGCCATGCGCGCGGCTCGAAGAAGGAAACGCTGGAGAGCGATGGGGTCAAACATCCAGGACCCCAAAAGGCTTACTCAATACGGTAGCGTAAAGTTGGCCCGGCGTCGAGAGGAAAGTTCGAAAAATATGGATCGATTTTAGAGGAAGTTTTTTTGCGAAGCGGAGCGCAGGAAAGCGCAATCGTGGTCGCCAAGTTCGAGATTCTCGGCGATTAACTGACGCGCCGAGAGCGCGTCCCGGGCGACGCCGCCTTTACCGTGGCCCTTGGTGCGCGCCAGCATGTGATACAACTCGTGCGCGAGGACACGGCCCATGGCGCGGCCCAACAATTGATTTCCTTTGTTGAAGTCCGAACCCACCATGGCGGTTTTGATCGACTCCCGGAGGCGGTCGCACTTCAGTTCGCCGAAGGGAAGAATGCGGCCCTCGGTGGTGAGGGTGAAGGCGAGCGGACCCCGTTCGTCGAGCAAGGCCGGAAAGGAGTCCATTTCACAGCGACCCGACATTTTGAAGACGACCAGTTCGCTGTAAGAGTCCTGCGCGGCTTCGTTCCGATGAAGAAAGGCCAGTTTGACGCCGGCTTTGCGGACGATGCGACCAGCCTCAGCCTGCATCTCCTGCAGAGCTTGGGGCGAAAAGCCTTCGGCGAAATCCATGACGACCGTAACGTCTTTTGTTTCCGCACAGAACAGCGCTGGCAGGAAAAGCAGCAACAGGGCACCGCGCAACATGGCGTAACCTCACTCCCCAAGTATAGACGTTGAGATTATCGACACGTAACAGCAGTTTCAACGGCTCTGGTGCAAACTTTTCGGGATGGGCGAAGATGGGGGAATGTCCCGATTTGTTTCGGTCGAAGAGCTGGTCGCCGGTCGCCATTTCGACAAGGAGGTTGTCGTGTTGTGCGTACGGTGGTACCTGAGTTTCAAACTGAGCTACCGGGATTTGGTCAGCATGATGAGCGAACGCGGCATCAGTCTGGCACAGACGACCATTCTGCCTCGGCGCTCACCAAAAGACCACTTCTGCTCGGATAAAGTTGACCACGTCGAAAACACCCATTGCCACGTGGCACGGCACGGCGAG
>JAINDL010000223.1 GCA_019931245.1 Bryobacteraceae bacterium CoA2 C42 | reverse complement strand
GCCAGTTGGCGTTGAACTGCACTTTGAGAGACAGATACACGGTCCGGCCAGCCATCGTCGCCCGCGTGCCGTCCCCGGGCGTCCCTCGCCAAACCGTACATTGGCTGTTCGAGACAGAGTCCCAGGGATTCGGGCCGAGCAGTAGCCAATCGTCAATGCGATCAGTACCAAGAATGACCGCGCCGTCTGCCGTATAGGCTAGCCAGCACGCATTGTTTCCGTCCAAACCACCGTTGATCAGGATATTGCCAACGCCGAATCCCTGACCACTGTTATCCTGCATCGTGAGTAGAAAGTTTTCCGTCTGCCTCTGGCTGCGCCCCGGGGCTACGGAAACAACCTGCTGGTTCGTCCAAGGCGGTGGACCCACCGTAACCGTCCCCGAGGGCTGCCAGCCCGAATTGAGTCCCCCCAGGTCCAACGCCGCCAGGTAAATGATCTTGTTCGCCCTGGATATTCCGCCAGAAGCCCCCCCAAAGGCGGGGCGGAACGCCACCCACAGAGTAAGCGTCAGCGTCGTTCCACTGGAAAGTGCCGTGACATTCCGTACCGAACATTGACTGTTCTGATAAACTCCGCCGGAACTCGGCACGACCAGGTCGTTCCCCAAATCGTTCACCAGATGAAACCCGACGGGCTGTCCCGGGGAAATCGGGTTGAGCACGTACGAGAAGAAACAGGCATTCGACCCGTCTAACGCCGTCGCAATCAACCCGTAGACCACATTAAACTGATTCGCGCTCGTCGAGTGCTGAAACGTCAGCGTGTACTGCACGGGAACATCGAATCCCACCGACCCCGCGTGGGGAGAAACAGCCAAACTCCACGACGCGCCGTGCGCGACGGAACTCACCGCCAGCGCCGAGACGCATAGACTCATCGCCCATCGAAGGAATCGCATCACTTGCCGCTCCTTCCCGAAATCACAATCTCCCGGATCACATCCGCGCCACCCCGTGCCACGTTCAACGGCATCGGCTCGGCGGCGCTCATGGGCGCGCTCATCCGGGCCGCCCCCGCACTGTCTTGAAACTGAAAACCGGTACTGCTGATGGAAAGCTGGTGCGGCGATTCAAACGGAACAATCGTCCCGTAAGTCCGCCCCTCTTTGTCCTGCGCTACGATCGGCAAATGCCGGATCAACCCATTGCGCCCCGCCACCCGCACTCGCATCTCCGGTCCCGCGCTCCGGCCCTTCGCCTCCGGCAATAGTTTCTGCGGATCTTTCACCCGAACCATGAGCCAGCGGCCGCGCCGTACCGTCAGCACCAGCCCTGGCCTGGAAAGGTTCCCCGCCAAGGTGACCGCCGGGTACGCTGTATCCTGCACCTCGCAGGAGTCCACCAGCGGGTCCGGGGCCGCCGCGGGCTTCCCGCGCGGGTCTCGCTTCGCCAGCGGATCCACCCAGTCTGTCTCTAACGGGCTCACACAAAAGCGATAGGTGCCCGCCGCGAGCGCATCAAAGGAAAAGGCGCCGGCGCTTCCGGTCAAAGCCTCTAAGGTCGTCGGTCCGCGCAGCGCCTTCACCACGGCCCGGACCGGCGCCCCCGCTTCGTCGCGCACCCAGCCGGAGATCCGCATGGCTCCGAAACCTGTCTGAGAAGCGAGCGGCGCCGCCAGAATAATGGAAACAGCCAATAGATTGAGAATTCGCATAAAGATACGTCCTGTCGGGGAAGTCGCGTCAAGCAACCTCAACTTACTCCTCTGGCTTGGTCACCCGGCCGGGCAAAGTTCCGGGCGACCTTCCCGCCCGCGAATCATTGCAAGAGCAGGACGGCCCCCTAGGCCGGCCCGTCCGTAAACACCTACCCCCGAAACAAAGCAACGCACGCGACGCATGCGCCTGTTCGCACCGTTTCTTCCGGACGGCAAGGACCCGCCCGCCCTCTGCAGCCGGACGGAGGCCTACCCCCAATCGCCAATTACGATTCTTGGTACTTAGTAGTACTAGAGCGGGGGGGCATAAGAAACAGAATTGTAATTCGAGTAACGGTTAGAGGAGTAACATCCATAAAATATGGCAAAATAGGACCGCTAACAAGAACATTATTCGGTTTTAATCTTCCAAGGAACCGCGCACAACGGACTCGCCGCGGCCTGTGGGCTTTTTTTAATCGCGCACAACGGACGCGGCGCGGCCTGTGGGCTCTTTTTAATCGCGCACAACGGACTCGCTTCGGCCCGGCAGAAGGGGCGAGTTCCTCGCCTGTTGGTGCCGGGCCTGCGCGGCCTGTGCGCTTTTTTTGAATCGCGCACAACGGACTCGCTTCGGCCCGGCAGAAGGGGCGAGTTCCTCGCCTGTTGGTGCCGGGCCTGCGCGGCCTGTGCGCTTTTTTTGAATCGCGCACAACGGACCCGCCGCGGCCTGTGCGCTCTTGCGTTTCCCGACAGCAGCGCGGCGTTGGCGGGCACTGTGGCGAAGCGGATGGATCGGGGGGCCGCGGCAGGGTCCGCAGCCGGAGGAACCATGGGCGAGGCGGTGGGTGATGCGCCGGGGCAGGGGGACCGGGTGAAAGTGCTTCCGGGGGATCCGGGGATTGCGTGATCGAATCCCCTGACGGAGTGTTTGATGCGGCGGAGGGCGGCGATCAGGCTAGCCGGAGGGGCCGGACGGGCGCCAGGCGGGGATGGTTCCGACGCCTACCCTACGCGCCGCGAGCCTGAATGATCGCTTCAAGCTGCCGGCGAAGAGCGGCTTTTTCGGGCGAGGTAGCAGCCAGGTTGCGGAACTCGCGGGGATCGGTCTGGTAGTCGTAGAGCTCTTCGCCGGCGGCGCCGCCGTCCCACAGGGTGTAGCGGTAGCGGGCCGTGCGGATGGAGTAGCCCATGACTTTGCCGCGCAGCACCTGGCTGACGGCGGGGTGCGTGGAGCCGCGCTCCGGGTGGTCGAGAAGAGGCTTGAGACTGCGGCCGTGCAGTTTGGCGGGGGGCGGGAGCCCGCAGAGGTCGGCGAGGGTGGGATAGATGTCGAGCATCTCCACCGGGCCGCGGCAGACTTTATCGCGGGATTTGACGCCGGCGCCGGAGAGGAGCAGAGGGATGCGGGTGGCGGGCTCAAAGAGCGCCTGCTTCATCCACTGGCCGTGCTCGCCGAGGTGGTAGCCGTGGTCGGACCAGAAGACGATGGTGGTGGAGGCGGTGAGACGGAGGCGGTCGAGGGCGTCGAGCACTTTACCCACCTGGGCGTCGAGGAAGGCGATGGAGGCGTAGTAGGCCTGGAGCGCCTCTTTACGCTGCTCGAGCGACATGCCCCAGTTGCCGGGTTTGGTGAAGTAGGCCGGGGGCGGGGCGATGGTCATCTCTTCGGCTTCAAACGAGAGGGGCTCGATCTGATCGAGCGGGAAGAGATCGAAGTACTTCTTGGGGGCGATCCAGGGGACATGGGGCCGGTAGAAGCCGACGGCGAGGAAGAAGGGGCGGTGGCGGTGTTGTTCGAGCAGGGAGACGGCGTGGGCGGCGGCGATGCCGTCGGTGTGTTTTTCGTCGGGGTGGGGGGAGGGGTAGAGGGTGATGGCGCTGCCGATGTTTTTCCGCTGGGGGGTGTGGTTGACAAGCCGGGGCTCTTCTTCGGTTTTGTCGACGCCGATGGGGTTGAAGGTGTAGTCCCAGGAGGGCGGGTCGTCGAGGCCGGGGGTGCCGATGTCGCCGGGTACGCCGTAGTGGTAGATTTTGCCGATGCGGCCGACCCAGTAGCCGTGGTTGCGGAAGAGCTGCGGGAGGGTGACGGCATCCGGCACGGTGGAGCGGAAGTGTTTGGCGAGGTTATAGACGCGGGTGGAGTCCGGCGCGAGGCCGGTCAGCAGGGAGGTTCGGGAGGGGCTGCAGAAGGGGAACTGGGAGTAGGCGCGGTCGAAGCGGACGCCGGCGCGGGCGATGCGGTCGATGTTCGGCGTTTTGACGAGGGGATGGCCGTAGCAACTGAGGCAGGTGTTGAGGTCGTCGACGGCGAGGAAGAGGACGTTGCGTTTTGGGGCGGGGGCCGCGAGGGCGGCGAGGAAGTGGCGGCGGGTCACGGGGCGAGGACCTCGCGGTGGAGGGTGGTGAGGCGGTCGCGCAGTTTGGCGAATTGCTTGGGTTGCTGCGTGGCGAGGTCTTTCTGCTCGGCGAGGTCGGTGGGGAGATGGTAGAGGGCGAAGCGGCTGAGGGTCTGCTGGCGGGCGATATCGAGGAACGCGGGGCGGTAGCCGGACACGGGGAGTTTAGGGGCGCCTTCCGGCCACATGCCGACGAGCTTCCAGGGGCCGTCGCGGAGGGCGGCTTTGGGTTCGTACATGGCGTTGAGGTAGTGCCAGTGCAGGGGGACGCGGCGGCGGACGGGCCTGCCGCGGAGGGCGGGCAGGAGGCTGGCGCCATCGAGCGGCTTGGCCGGGGGCGGGGCGCCGGCGGCGGCGAGGAGGGTGGGCAGGATGTCGACGCCGGAGACGGGCTCGGCGGAGGTGAGGCCGGCCTTGGCGCGGCCGGGCCAGCGGAGCAGGCCGGGGACGCGGATGCCGCCTTCATAGAGCGAGAGCTTCCTACCGCGGAGGGGGCCGGGCGAGCCGTAGGAGCGGTTGGCGGCGGGGTAGCGGAGGAGCGTTTCCGGGCCGTTATCGGAGGTGAAGAAGACGAGGGCATCGCCGCGGCCCTGGGCTTCGAGGGCGGTGAGGATGCGGCCGAAGTGATGGTCCATTTCGGCGACGTTGCCGAAGTACTCGGCGCGTTCGCGGGGGGAGGCCTGGCCGTATGGCGCGGTGAAGGCGTCGGAGGTGGCGACCTTTTCGTGGGGGGAGTGGAAGCAGGCGAACAGGCAGAGGGGTTTCGAGGCGGGCACGGAGCGGAGCCAGGCGATGGATTCGTCGGCGATGAGCTGGCTTGAGAAGCCGGTGAGCGGGCCGGCGGGCTGGCCGTTGCGGACGAAGTTGACGGGGTTCTGGTGCGAGGGGAGCGAGTTGTTCTGGGTGGAGACCCAATGGTCGAAGCCGTGGTCGTGGGGCTGGGGCTGGGCGGGGTGGTTGAACAGGCCGTTGCAGTGCCACTTGCCGATGTGGGCGGTGGCGTAGCCGCTTTGCTGAAGCAGCTTGGCGAAGGTCTGTTCGCCGCGCGGCAGATGCATGGGGGATTTTTCGGGGATCCAATCGTAGACGCCGAGGCGGGCGGGGCTGCGGCCGGTGAGGAGGCCGCAGCGGGAGGGGGAACAGACGGGCGCGGCGGCGTAGCAGTCGGTGAAGCGGATGCCCTGGGAGGCGAACTTATCGAGGTTGGGGGTTTTGATGTTGGGGTGGCCGAAGCAGGAGAGATCGCCGTAGCCGAGGTCGTCGGTGAGGACGATGACGATATCGGGTTGGCGGCCCCGGGCGCGGAGGAGCGCCGGGGCGGCGAGGAGGTGGCGACGGGTGATCATGCGAGGAGCGGGAGGAGCTTCGAGTCGAGTTCGTCGTCGGTGAAGGCGGTGAGGGCGACGCCGTTGTGGAGGCTCCAGAGTTCGGTGTGGGTGAGGGCGTCGCCGTGGCGCAGCTGGGTGAGCGGGCCCATGGTTTCGAGTTCGAGGAAGTCGGCGTTGGTGAAGATTTCGAACGAGGCGCCGAACTCCGGGTGCTCCTCGGGGATGCCGTCCGGGAAGTACTGTTTGAGGAAGAGGCCGCCGTGGAGGCTGTAGGCGCCCCAGGTGTGGTTGTTGAAGTGGCCGAGCTTTTGGGGGACGGGGTTGGCGGGGTCCTGGCGGAGCAGCAGGTATTTTTTGGTGAACTTCCAGCGGGGGTCGGAGAGGTCGGTGAAGGCCCACATGATGATGGGATTGGAGGGTTCGAGCATTTCGGGGTGGGTGCCGCGGGGGGGCCAGCCGGTGATGCCGACGCCGCCGGGGGCCATGACGGTGGGGGTCCAGGCGGCGAGTTCGACGGGGAGGAGGTTGGTATTTTCGATGATGTGGAGGACTTCGACCTGCGAGGAGTCGGGCGCGAGGGTGAGGCGTAGGGATTTGCGGAGGCCGGTTTCGGGCTCGACGGGTTGTTTGGCGAGCAGGGAGAGTTCGCCGGGGACGACTTCGATGGGGCCGTTGTCGAGGGCGTAGGTGGCGTGGCGGTCCTCCGGGCCTTTCCAGAGGCGATGGCCGCCGCGGATCATCCATTGGGATTCGCCGGAGCCGCCCATCATGTCGTCGAATTCCTTGAAGAAATTGGGGCCGCCGGTGAAGCCGTAGTGGATGACGCGGGGGCCGACGTCGGAGGTGAGAACG
>JAINDL010000138.1 GCA_019931245.1 Bryobacteraceae bacterium CoA2 C42 | reverse complement strand
CCGGCCCGTGCGCGAAGCTGGGCCTTGCCGCGTTTCAGTTCCGATTGGTGGGCTGCCTGCGGCGGCGCGGGCACGGAGGAAACGGGCGGCTCCGCTTCGCGCGGCCGGGGAGCGTCGATGGTTACCGGCGGGTGTTGCGGTTCGGCGTCCGGCGGCGGAGGCAGCACGGCGGGCGAACCGGCCCGTGCGCGAAGCTGGGCCTTGCCGCGTTTCAGTTCCGGTTGGTGGGGTTCCCAGGGCAGCGGACGGAGGCGTGCAGCCGGAACGACCAGCGAGAAGTGGCCGGGCGACATCGGCGGCTCACCTGGAAGCGCACTCCGGAAACTCGCCATCCGCAGCATCGGGATCGCGGCGCCCGGGGCCGGCACCTGGTTCGACGGGGGAAACACCGGCTCGGTCAGCATCACCCGCGGCGGCGGAAATCTGGGCTCTACCGCCATCCCGACGCTCTGATCCGCATGGAAACACTGCCACGAACGCCCCTCCGGAGTGGTCAGCGCCAGCAGCGTCTCGGCCGGAACGGTCTCGATGCCTTCGTCGGTCTCGTCGGCGGGGAGCTCTTCGTCCCCTACCCGCAGCAGACGAAACAGGGACTCCACCCAGGTGCCTTCCAACCGGGACTCTTCCACCGAAGCGAAGGTGGCGGGCGAGGTCCGCAAAGGCTCCGGATCCGCCGCGACCGCCGGATAAGCTCCGGCATTGACGGGGAGGTCGGGCAGCGGGACCGCGCTGGATCGGGAAGGGGGACGCATACCGGTAGGTACAGGACTAGTCCTTCCCATGGTAAGGAAGAAGGGTCCTCATAACCACGCGGTGAATACCTTACGAGACATGGTGCGACCCTGCCGCCTGAGGGCTCTGCTCCACGATTCGACCTAGGCAACCGTCTCGCGCCGGACGGCGTCCGGGCGCGCGAAGAGAGCAGGGTTGAGAGAGATGCCCAGACCTGGCCCGGCCGGTAGAGCAAAATGGCCCTCTTGCGGGGCGGGTAGCGGGCCTACCAGTTCCCGGTACTCGTCGGCATAGTGCCGCCGGACGGACTCGACAATCTGCAGATTGGTCAGGTTGGCCGCCAGGTGTAGGGACGCCGCATGCAGCACCGGTCCGCCGCAGTTGTGGGGTGCTACCGGCAGGTACCAAGTTTCGGCCATGTTGGCAATCTTGCGCGCCTCCGATATGCCCCCGACCCAGGAGATATCGGGCATCACGGTACGGGCCGCCTGGTTGCCGAGCAGCTCCCGGTACTGCCACCGCGTCATCAGCCGCTCGGAGATGGTCAAGGGCAGCCGCGTTGCCGACGCCAGTTCGCGGTAGGCGGCCAGGTTATCCTGCGGCAGCATCTCTTCGAGCCACATCGGCTCGTACTCCTCGCAGGCGCGGGCGATGCGGATGGCGCAGGGCAGGTTCCAGTAGCCATGAAACTCCATGGCGACGTCCATGCGGTCGCCAAGCTCCTTTTTGATCAGGCGGAGCGGTTCGAGCCCGCGCCGCAACTGCTCGGCGGAGATGGAGTGGCCCCCGGTCTCCTTCGCTACCGGGTCGAGCGGCCAGATTTTCATCGCCGAGATGCCCTCAGCCAGCAAACTCGCGGCCAGTTCGACGGGTTCGGTCAGGAAGCTCAAGTGGTCATAACAGGTGTTGTAGGTGCGGATGCGGTCCCGGGAGGCCCCGCCGAGCAGCTGGTAGACCGGCAGACCGGCGGCTTTTCCGGCCAGATCCCACAGCGCCATATCGATGGCGGAGATGGCACGCATCTCGGCTCCTGCCCAGCCCGAGTACGAGATGGCGTCGAACATGGAGGCCCAGAGCCGGTCGATCCGGGATGGATCCTGCCCGAGAAGCCGGGGCGCCAGCGAGGAATGCACAACGGCCTCTTCGGCGGCCGGGTGAGGATAGGTTTCTCCCAGGCCGGAGAGGCCGGTATCGGTATGGATCAAAACCCAAAGCCACTGAATGGGGCCGGCGTGCACCGTGACGCCACGCTGTAGGCGCAGGGTTTCGATTTTCGTGATTTTCACGAACCTAGGTTACATCGCTTCCGGCATCGGCAGGTTGGCCTTGGCGAGGGTCTTGGCCAACAACTCGATGGCAGCCTTTTCGTTCATGTTGCGGGCAATGGAAATTTCGGTGATGAGCATACGCCGGGCGCAGTCGAGCATCTTCTTCTCCCGGAACGACAGCGGTTTTCCGGTCTGCAGCAGGACCAACTCTTTAAAGACTTCGGAGACGCCGGACAGGCCGCCGACCCGCATCTTCTCGGAGTTTTCCTTGAAGCGGTCTTTCCAGTCCTGGGTGCGTTTGGTGTCAACGGTGGCCAGAAACGCCAAAACACGGTTTGCTTCGGTCGCCTTGGTCACCTTGCGCAGACCCACGTCCGAGACGTGGCTGAAGGGGACCATGACGGTGAGGCTGTTATAGGTCAAGCGCAACAGGTAGAACCTTTCTGACTGCGCGCCGAACGAGCGGGTGCTGATGTTTTCAATCGTTCCAACACCGTGATTCGGGTAAACCACTTTATCGCCGATGTGAAAGGTCGTGCAGAGACCCATAGTACACCTTCCGTGAGTTGTTAAAACCGCTCAACCAGAGCGTATTTCAATGGTAAGGCTGGAGGGGGTCACCGTCAAGAAAAAAAACCATAAAGTCTAGAAAAGAGGGGAATATGAAAAAAGGTTGCAAAATTCTTTGATGAATTTTTGTTTTGCAAATGGGGGGAATCACCGAGAGTGACACCCATTGGGCGTGGATGATTCCCGCGACCCCCCTCGTAGCACTTGAGGGAGGTGTAGTCCGCGGCCGGCTAGTCGCTGTTCCGGGTCTGCGGGCCGAGGTACCGGGCATACCAGTCCAGGTAACGCTGCATCCGGTCCCGCTGGAAGCTCGGACGGGAGATGCCGTGATTTTCACCCGGATAAATAATGAGCTGCGTGGGCGTGCCCACATTCCGCAGCGCCTGATACATCTGCTCGCTGCCGAGCAGCGGGACATTAAAATCCTTGTCGCCGCACAGGAACAGGGTTGGTGTTTTGATCCGGTCGGCGTGGAGGAACGGGTAGGAGATCCGGATCCAGGGTTCGAGGCCCTTCTTCCAGGGCGGGCCGATCTCGTTGTCATATTGATGGATGTACTGGTCGTGGCCGTAGAAGGCGAGCGGGAACGCGACCCCGGCGCCGCTGGTAGCGGCCTTGAAGCGGTGGTCGCGGGCGATGAGGTAGTTGGTCAGGATGCCGCCGTAGCTCCATCCCCCGACTCCGAGCTTGTCCGGATCCGCCACGCCTATCTGAATGACGTGGTCGACGCCGGCGTGGAGATCGAGGACCTCCTTATTGCCCCAGTCCCCGGCAATCGAAACGGTATACTGCTGTCCGCGCCCGCTGCTGCCCCGGTAGTTGACGTTCAGCACCGCGTAGCCGGCTGCGGCGAACATCTGCCGTTCGGTGCTCCAGGAGTGCTGATCCTGCGCGTTGGGCCCGCCGTGAATGCGGACGAGCAGCGGCACCTTCGTACCGGCAACGTAGTTCACCGGCTTAAAGAGCAGCCCGTGCGCCTCGTTGCCGTCTTTGGCCCGGAAGGAGAGCTCTTCGGCCGGAGATAGCTTCAACTGCGCGACGAGGTCGTCGTTGTTCCGGGTGAGTTTGCGCAGGGCGCCGCCTTCGAGCACGTGCACTTCGGCCGGGGTGACGCTGGTGGAGACCAGCGCAGCCACGCACTGGCCGGCGCGGTCGAGGCCGGAAACCGCGAGTTGGCCGCCCGTCATCCGCTCGACCGCGCCGCCGGTGACCGGCACGCGGGCGGCGTAGACGCTCCTGTCGTCCGCGGCCAGAAACTCGAGCTGCTTGCCATCCGGGGTGAACTGGTGGTTGCTGACGCCCCGGTCGAAGTCCTTCGTCACCAGCCGGGCCTCGCCGCCCGCCGCCGGGATGATAGCGAGCCGGTTCATCGTGTACTCGCCCATATCGTGGTCGCTTCCCTGCAGATAGGCGATGCTCTGTCCGTCGGGTGACCAGACCGGCTGGGAGTCGGAGCCGGTGAAGCTGGTCAGGCGCCGGGGAGCGCTGTTGGCCTTGGCTTCGACGACCCAGATATCGCTGTTGCGGTTGCGGTCGGGGTCGGCGGTGCGGTTACTGGCGAAGGCGATCCGTTTGCCGTCGGGCGACCAGACCGGGCTCGACTCATCGAAGTTCTCGGTCGTAACGGTCTCGGTTTTGCCGCTCGCCAGGTCGTAGAGAACCAGGCGGTTGCGCTTGACGCCGGACAGGTACCCGGCGCCGTCGCGCTTATAGGAGTAGCGATCGATGACGATCGGCTTCGGTTTGTCGTCCTTCTTGTCGGCGTCGTTCTTATCGCCGGCCTTTGGGCCGGAGTCCTCGTCGTCTTTAACGATGAGGGCGAGCCGTTTGCCATCGGGCGACCACTCGTAGGCCGAGAGGCGGCCTTTTACGGCGGTCAGCTGCTGCGCCTCGCCGCCGCGCCGGTCGATGCCCCAGACCTGCGCACCCTTGGCCTTGCCGGGGCGGCTCGACAGAAACGACAGGTACTTGCCGTCCGGGCTCCACTGCGGCGAGGACTCGGAGTCGGTGGATGAGGTGGCGCGGATGTTCTCCTTGCCGTCGATACTGACCATCCAGATGTCGGTGTCGCGCTTGTCGGCCGCTGTGTCGGTGGTGGTCACCGTGTAGGCGATCCATTTGCCCTCCGGCGCGCAGCGCGGTGCGCCAACGTCCACGAACTTGGCCAGATCATCGAGCGTGAGCGGGCGGGGCTGCGCCGCGGCCAAACCTGATCCAACCAAACCGTTACAAACCAAACTGTTACAAACCAGAAAAACCGACCAGCTTCTCATTTCCGGAGTGTAACAGCTAGAATACCTAGGTATGCGCCCTGGCTACTGGTTTTGTTTGGCCGTCACGGTTGGTTTGGCCGGATGTGGTGGCGATCCACCGCCGCCACCGCCTCCGGCGGCGACGGTCCAGCCTCCTCCGGCGCCTGCCCCGGCTTCTGTCAGCAGCAACCCGGAGGACCTGTTCGGCGTTATCTCCGGCCAAGTGACCTTTGAGGGGAACAAGCCGGTAGTGAAGCCGATTTCGATGGACGCGGTGCCTGCCTGCGCCAAACAGCACCCGGCGCGAATTGAATCGGAAGAGGTTTTTGTCAACGGCAACGGTACGCTGCGCAACGTATTTATCCACCTGAAGTCGGGTGTGCCGGCCAAGGCGTGGCCGGCGCCCGCCGCTCCGGTCCTGCTCGACCAGAAGGGTTGTCTGTTCAGTCCCCGGGTGGTGGTGGTGCACACCGGGCAGACGCTTGAAATCGGCAACGCGGACCCGATGATGCACAACGTGCATCCGCTGACTCGCCTGAACGAGGAGTTTAATGTCGCGCAGCCGCCGCAGGGGGAGCGGTTGCGAAAGCAGTTTGCCACCCCCGAGGTAATGATTCCGATGGTCTGTAACATGCATCCATGGATGAAGGCGTTTGTAAATGTCGTCAACCATCCTTTCTATGCCGTCACGGGTTCGGAAGGCACCTTCAAACTCGCGGGGGTGCCGCCGGGCCGGTACGAAATCGAGGCGGTGCATGAGCGGTTGGGGGCGAAAACGCTGCTGGTGACGGTCGGGGCCCGGGAGGAGCAGTCGGTTCAGTTCTCGTTCCGGTCCAACTGAAAATTGCGTTACAGGGGAGGGAGAGCATGGAGAAGGAAACCGTCTTCCGGCTGGCGGTACTGGCCGTTGTTGTTGCGGCCGGGGTGATTGCGACGGGTCCGACGGGCGGTAAGCCGCATCTGGTGGCGAGCGCCCTGCTGGCGCTCCTGCTGCTGGCCCTGGCGGGATGGATGCGACAGCGGGCGGCCTATTTGGGTGTTCTGCTGTTTGTCGTGAGCGGGGGAACGGGACGGTTGGTGAAGACAAACGCGGCGGTGGCGGTGCTGCACGAGGTCATTGGTCCGGTGCTGCTGACCCTGCTTTGCCTGCTGGCGGTGACGGCCTGGACGGGGTCGGACGCGGAGGTGGAGGATTCGGGCAGTCCGCCGCTGCGGAGCCTGGCGCGGTGGGCGCCTCTGATGATTGCAATGCAGGTGATTCTCGGCGCCTTTTACCGGCACGGCTTTCTGGGCATCTCGCTGCACGTGCTGGGGGCGATGCTGGCGGGGGCGCTGATCATGTTCGCCGGGATCTCGGTGATGATTCTGCCGGGCGTGGGGCCGGTACTGCGGCGGGTATCGTGGGCGCTTTTGACCGTGACGGTTTTGCAGTTTTTCTTCGGTATTTACGCCTATTTGAGCCGGATTGCGGCCGAGGAGGCGGGTGTGACGGCCGGGGTGTCGCACGTGGCCGTCTCGCACATTGTGACCGGTGGGCTTACAATGGGGTTAAGCGTGGTTTTATCCCTTTTAGTGAACCGATACGTCCGTCCGGCTGAGGCGGTAGCGGCTTGAAAAACTACTACGAGCTGACCAAGCCGCGGATTACGTGGTTGATCCTGGTGACCACGGGCGTTGGCTATTACTTCGGGCAGCAGGGCGTGCTCGACTGGTTGACGCTGTTCCACTGCATGGTGGGCACGGCGTTGATAGCTTCGGGCACCTCGGCGCTTAACCAGTGGTATGAGCATCAGAGCGATGCCCTGATGCGGCGGACGGAGAAACGGCCGATTCCGGCCGGGGCGATTACGCCGCGCAACGCGCTGCTGTTTGGCTTCGTGCTGTCGTGCGTGGGCTACTTTCAGCTCTCGTTGGGCTGCAACTGGTTGACGGCGGGTCTCGGGTTGCTGACCGAGTGCATTTATCTGTTCGTCTATACCCCGCTCAAGCAGCGGTCGCCGGTTTCGACCACGATCGGCGCCGTGCCGGGAGCGATGCCGCCGCTGATCGGCTTTGCGGCGGCGAGCGGAGGGTTGACCATCGAGGCTTGGGCGCTGTTTGCGATCATGTTCCTGTGGCAGTTTCCGCACTTCTACGCGATTGCGTGGATGTACCGGGACGACTATCAGCGGGGCGGCATCCGGATGCTTCCGGTGGTGGAGCCGGATGGCGAATCGACGGTCCGGCAGATGATGCTGTTTTCGCTGGCGCTGATTCCAGTGACGCTGCTGCCGCGGGTGCTCTCGATGACCGGCAACTGGTACGTCGCCGGGGCGCTGGTGGGCGGGTTTGTCTTCTTCTGGTACTGCACCCGGATGGTGAACGATCGCAGCCTGCTGCGGGCGCGGACCGTGCTGCTGGCCTCGGTGATCTATCTGCCGGTGTTGTTCGGGCTGCTGATTCTCGACCGGCCCCGCTGATGGTTGCCGCCGAGTCGATTACGGTGCACTACGGCGCGCGGCGGGCGCTCTCTGGCGTGTCGCTGGGGGTGGCGGCCGGCGAGTGGCACGGGGTGCTGGGGCCGAACGGCGGAGGCAAATCGACCCTGTTCCGGGTACTGGCCACGCTGCTGCGTCCGGACGAGGGGCGTTTTACGGTGGCGGGCGAGACGGCGGCGGAGCGGATTCGCGCCCGGATTGGCGTGGTGTTTCAGAGCCAGAGCCTGGACCGGCGGTTGACGGTGGCGCAGAACCTGGAGGCGCAGGGGAACCTGTATGGGCTGGCGGGTGCGGTGCTGGCCGGGCGGACGGAGCGACTGCTGCGGCAGTTTCAGTTGACCGGCAGGGAACATGAGCCGGTGGAGCAGCTTTCGGGGGGCCTGGCGCGGCGCGTGGAGATTGCCAAAGCGCTGCTGCACGAACCAGCGGTGCTGCTGCTCGATGAGCCGACGACGGGGCTGGACCCGGCGGCGCGGCGGGAGTGGCTGGATCTGTTGACGGCGCTGCGGCGGGAACGGGAGTTGACTTTGCTGATGACCACGCATCTGCTCGACGAGGCCGAGCGGTGCGACCGCCTGACGCTGCTGCACGAGGGCCGGGTGGCGGCGGGTGGAACGCCGGCGGCGTTGAAGGGCGAGGTGGGGGGCGACGTAGTGGAGTTCGGCACGGCGGACCCGGCGCGGGTGGCGGCGCGGTATGCCGAGGCGAGCCCGGTGGTGGGAGAGGGTTGGGTGCGTTTTGTGACCCCGGGCGGGGCGCGGTTTGCGGCGCAGGTGGCCGATGCGCTGCCGGGGGTGATCGAGAGTATCGCGGTGCAGAGGCCGACGCTCGAGGATGTCTTTTTCCGCTACACGGGGGCGCGGCTATGAAGTTCCGGCTGGCGGCGTGGGCGCTCGGGCGGCGGGAGTTGCAGCGCTTCTGGGGGGAGCGGTCGCGGGTGGCGGGGTACGTGGCGTCGCCGCTGCTGTTCTGGGTGGTGGTGGGTTCAGGGTTTGGCGATCTGGAGTACTTTTTTGCCGGGGCGCTGACGATGACGGTGATGTTTTCGGCGATGTTTTCGATGATGTCGCTGATTGAAGACCGGCGGGAGGGGTTTCTGTTGTCGGTGCTGGTTTCGCCGGCGCCGCGGGCGGCGATTGTGCTGGGCAAGGTGGGCGGGGCGGCGTTGTTGGCGTGGCTGCAGGGTTTGATTGTGCTGGGCGGGGTGTTTTTTACTTCACTGCGCCACGATGCGGCGGCGCTCGCGGGGGTGGCGGGTGCGCTGCTGCTGACGGCGCTGTTGCTGACGGTAGTGAGTTACGTGGTGGCGTGGCGGCTGCGTTCGACGCAGGGGTTTCACGCGGTGATCAACCTGCTGCTGGTGCCGGCGTGGATGCTGTCGGGGGCGATCTTCAACCCGGCGTTGTCGTTTGCCTGGGTGCGCGTGCTGATGCAGGTTAATCCGCTGTATTACGCGCAGAGTCTGGTGCGGGCGTTTCTGGTGGACAGCGGGCCGGAGGGGCCGGACGTGCGGGTGGCGGCGGCGGTTTTAGTGGTGAGCACGCTGCTGGCGGGGGTGGCGGCGGTCCGGGGGACGAAGTGACGCGGCGCGGTTGGCTGGCGACGGCGGCGTGGGGGCTGGCCGGGTGTCAGCGTCCGGCGCCGTTGCCGGTGCTGGCCACGGTGCCGGAGTTTTCGCTGGTGGATGAGACGGGCGCGCCGTTTGCGGGCAGCCGGTTGAGCGGCCGGATCTGGGTGGCGAACTTCATGTTCACCTCCTGTGCGGCGACCTGTCCGCGGCAGAGTACGGTGCTGCAGCGGCTGCAGCGGGAGACGGCGGTGGATCTGGTGTCGTTCACGGTGGACGTGAAGCGGGATACGCCCGCGGTGCTGGCCGGCTATGCGCGGCGCTTTGGGGCGGACCCGGCGCGGTGGCACTTTCTGACGGGTCCGGAGGCGGAGTTGCATCGGTTGGCTTACGGCGTTTTTCAAGTGGGCAGCGTGGACGGGCAGCTAGAGCACAGCGCGCGCCTGCTGCTGGTGGACGGGCAGCGGCGGTACCGGGGCAGTTACCCGAGCGCGGGCGAGGAAAGCATCAACCGGCTGCTGGCCGGCATCCAACAACTGACGAGGGAACGGTAGCGAAATGGACGTCAGAGATCTTCCAGCACTCAACGCAACACTGAACGGGACCGCGGCGGTCCTGCTGGCCACCGGGTGGTGGCTGATTGTGAACGGCAAGCGGGAGGCCCATAAGAAAGTTATGCTGGCGGCGTTCACCGTCTCGGCGATCTTTCTGCTCTCCTATCTGGTATACCACTACAACGTCGGGTCGGTGAAGTTCCAGAAAGAGGGCGCGATCCGGACCGTTTACTTCACGATCCTGCTGAGCCATACGATCCTGGCGGTCTTCGTGGCCGTGGCGGCGCCGCTCACGCTGTTTCGGGGGCTGGCGAACCGGATTCCGCAACACAAGAAACTGGCGCGGTGGACGATGCCGATCTGGCTGTATGTCTCGGTGACCGGGGTGGTCGTTTACTGGATGCTGTACCAGCTCTAGTGGTCTGCTGCAAGCAGTCTGTCGTTTATTCAGGGTGCCCTGCGCCCGCATGACTTTCGCCAGGATATCTTGATCTCTGGCTGTCCGGATGAAGGGCTTGGGCTCTGCGTTGTGGTGGTCGACAGATTCGTCGAGAGCTTCGATGAGTTTCAAGACGCTGCGGAAAACGCCTCGCTTCAGCCGGTTTTCCGTGCGATCCCGGAAGAAGCGTTCGACCGTGTTGAGCCACGAGGCGCTAGTCGGCGTGAAGTGCACGTGGAAGCGCGGATGGCGTTTCAGCCAGCGCTGGACCTTGGCATGTTTGTGCGTGGCATAGTTGTCGGCGATCCAATGGATCTGGCGGTCCCGGGGAGTCGCTTCGCCGATCAGATACAGAAACTTCAACCCTTCCTGGTGCCGATGCCGCTGCTGGCAGCGGCTGATTACCCGGCCCGTCGCCGCGTCCATGGCCGCGAATAGCGTCGTGGTGCCGTAGCGTTTGTAGTCGTGAGTCATGGTCTGGGGCCCTGCCTCGCTTCAACGGCAGACCGGGCTGCGTGCGGTCCAAGGCCTGCACTTGGCTCTTCTCGTCGACGCAGAGCACGATGGCGTGTTCTGGTGGGCTCAGGT
>JAINDL010000185.1 GCA_019931245.1 Bryobacteraceae bacterium CoA2 C42 | reverse complement strand
GCTTCGAGAAAGAAGTTGCTGCCGCCTTTGACCTCAACCGACCGGGCGGCGTCAACGGCGCGGTGGGCGCTGGTTTGGTAGTACTGATCGGAGTCAGAGGTGAGCGGTGCCGCTGACCCGGGTTTTGTGATCGGCCTTGACGGTGGAGAATTAGCTGCCGTCGATCTGTTTTTTGTAGTCCTTCTGGACGATGACGCTCTTGTTGTGCCCGGTGGTTTGGCAGATCTCCTGGCCGATGTGGAAATGGAGGTCTTTCTGGGCGTGGAAGAAGATCGGTTCGGAGTCCTTGTTGAAGCGGGACTTGAAGATGGTGACGGCCTTGGTGTCGGGGGGCGTGCAGCCTGGCATGGAGTCGGCGTTGTAAACGCTGCCGACGATAACGGGTTGATCGGGATCGCCCTGTTCGAAGGCCACCAGGACCTCATGGCCGATGCGGGGGATGGAGAGGAAGCCGAAGGCTTGGCCGGCCCAGGGCATGGCGCAGCGCACCCAGCAGGAGCTTTGCGAACCGAAGGCCTGGGCGCGGTCCCAGGGGAACTGTCGTTTGATGCGGCCGTCTTTGTCGGTATGGATCTGATCGCCCGGGGGGCCGGCGACGACGGCGCTCTGGGCGCCGGAGATGACGGGCCTTGGGGTTGAGCCGCTGGGGCAGGAAGGGGAGGGCGAGGGGGATGCAGTGGAAGGAGGCGACGGAGGGGAGGCCGGAGTCCGATTCCGAGGATTCGCCGCTTGGGGTGATGGCGAAGTGGACGCGGGTGAGGGGCTAGAGGTCGTTGTCCTCATCGTGGCGGTCGAGTTGGAAACGGGCGGCGGCGGAGACGCCGAGCAAGCGGGTGTGGGCGCGGGTGGAGAGGGGGCTGACGGCTTCCTGCGGATGTGGGCGGTGCGGTGGCTGTCGTCGAATGTTTTGTGGAGTTTGCTGGACTGCTCGCCGCCGGAGGAGGAGACGCGGTCGAAGCGGAGGGAGTAGCCGCCAGGGTAGTCGTAGCGTTCCCAGGTGTCGTTGCCGGCGGCAGCGAGGGGGTGGCGGGTTTGCCCGATCTGGAGGGACTGGGAGATGAGATCCTGGGCTTTGAGGTTTTTGCAGGGGAGTTGGTTGTGATCCCAGAGGGTCGTTTGCCGGAGCGGCGGGTCTGTTGCTTTTCCCAGGAGTAGACGATTCGGACCTCGTCCCCGTGGCTCGTGTCGGGGTCGTAGTAGAGAACGGGGACGGCGGGGAGATCTTTGTGGGTGGCGGGGTTGTCGGGGAGAACGAGGGTATAGCCGGAACCGGAGTGCCGGAAGTAGGAGAAGATGCCTTCGTCCACCATGAGGCGGCAGGCGAAGGCGAGATGAGATTCGCATTATTTGGACGCAGAACGCGCGGAGTGGGTAGGGGGCCTGGAGTTCCCGGGTGACGCTGAGACCGTCGAACATGGTTTTAAGGATGTCAGGGACGGATTGCTGCTGGAAGATGCGGCTTTGGGTGGACCGGGAGAGGATCCAGAGGGCGGGTACGAGGTGGAGGGTGTAGGCGGTGGAGTCGTTACCGCGGGCGCCGCGGGAGACCGAGTTGACCAGGCCGTGGAAGAAGCGGGTGGGTAGGGCGGCGAAGAGGCGGATGTTACTGGTGACGGGCCAGCCGAGGAGCTTCAAAAAATCGAGGGTCTCGGAGCCGGGCGCCCCGACCTCGACCTGATCGTGGAAGAGTTGGGAGAGCGCTTCGTCCCCCGCGAGGGAGCGGATGAGCAGCTTATCCTTGCCGAGAGGGTTGAGCAGTTCGAGGAGTCTGTTTTCCTGGGAGGCGTATCGGCCGATGTTCTCTGTGCCGGACGTCGGCGTTGTAACAAGTTTTGCTGCCAAAAGAGGACGCGGAAAGATCAGGAACCGTTTCGCGGGCCGCCAGTTGAGTATGCTAGCGGGATGCGCCGCCGTGACTTTCTACCGCTTCCCGCTACCGCCCTCCTGGCCCGTGCCGAGGAGTACGTCTACACCCCGGACTCCTCCCGCCAGCCGAATGTTCCGCGCGGCACGGTGACGGCGCATACGCTCACGGAGAGCAAGGTCTATCCGGGGACGACGCATGACTACTGGGTGTACGTCCCGGCGCAGTACAACGCCGCCACGCCGGCTGCCGTGATGTTTTTTCAGGACGGGCGGACGTTCGTCAATGAAACAGGGGCATTTCGGGTACCGATCGTGTTTGACAACCTCATCCACAAGGGCGAGATGCCGGTGACGATCGCCATCCTGATCAATCCGGGGACGGTACCGGCGTTGGCGGCCGGCCAACAGCCGCGTTTCCACCGCAGCCATGAGTACGATGCGGTGACGCCGCTCTATGCGCGTTTTCTGATCGAAGACATGCTGGCGCTGGTGGGGCAATCCTACAATCTCACGAAGGACCCGAACCTGCGCGCGATCTCCGGATCGTCGTCGGGGGGCAACTGCAGCGTGAACGCGGCGTGGGAGCGGCCGGATGCGTTTCGGCGGGTACTGAGTTTTATAGCCGGCTTTACGCACCAGCGGGGGGCGCTGATCCTGCCGTCGCAGGTCCGTAAGTTTGAGGGCAAGCCGCTGCGGATATTTCTGCAGGACGGCACGGGCGATGTCAACGTACAAAGTAACCAGGACATGATTGCCGCGCTCGACCAGGGAGGCTATGACGCCAAGCTGGTGTTGGGCAGCGAGGGGCACAACTCCAAGCATGGCGGGCCGCTGCTGCCCGAGGCGCTGCGGTGGGTATGGCGGGACTGGAAGACGCCGATTGCCAAACCGTTGAAGTCGTTTGCGTCGCGTTTTGTGGACCAGGCGATCGAGTGGCAGGCGGTTTCGCGGGGACACGCGGGGCCGTCGAGTCTGGCGGTGGATGGGGGCGGCGACGTGTACTTTGCCGACGCCGCGAAAGGGTGCCTGAGCAGGATAGACCATGCGAGCGGGGCGGTGACGGTGTTCCGAACGGAGACGACGGCGGCGAGCCTGATGTTCGGGCCGGACGGCCGGCTGTACGCGGCGCAGCCGGCGGGGCGCCGGATTGTGTCCTACGATGCCCGGGGCCGGGAGACGGTGGTGGCCGCGGGGGTGACCGCGCGGCACCTGGCGGTGGGGCCGACAGGGGTTGTTTACTTTACGGATGCGGGTGGGCGCCGGGTGTGGCAGGTGGACCCGCGGGGCGGCCGGCAGGTGTTGCATGAGGGGATGGTGGAGCCAGCGGGGGTGCGTCTGTCGCCGGACCATGCGCTGCTGCAGGTGACTGACGCGGGGACGCGGTGGGTATGGTCGTTTCAGATTCAGGCGGGAGGCGGCGTGGCGCACGGGATTCCGTTTCACCGGCTGGAGATCGAAGATGAGGTGGCCGGGGGGCAGACGCGGACCGGGGCGGAGGAGTTTACGGTGGACAGCGAGGGTTTTCTGTACGTGGCAACGCGGTTGGGGCTGCAGGTAAGTGATCCGGCGGGGCGTACGGCGGCGGTGCTGTTGAAGCCGGAGGGCAAGGCGTTGGGGAGCGCGGTGTTTGGGGGGCCGGGGTTGGATACGCTGTATGTTTCGGCAGGGGACGGGATTTACCGTCGACCGACGAAGCGGACGGGGGTTTTGCCGTGGAAGGCGGTGAAGCCGCCGGTGCCGCGGCTATAGGGTGTTCTCTCAAGCGCCCGGTGGACGCAACGATTCCGTCAGTATGCTCATGAGGGCCCGCGGGCCGGTCGGTGGGCGTTGCGAGGGTAAGGAGTGCGCCGAAAGGCCTATTCTGGGGGCGTTGGGATTGGCGCGGAAGTGGGTCAGCGCAATCAGGCGGTGGAGAGTCGTTTGAAAATTGGCTCCCCGAAAGTGCGGGTTTACGAACGGTTCTCTTGAGAAAGGTTCATGAAACAGCGGCGGTTTCGGGCTTTGAGTTGAGCACCAAAGACTGGCAAATGTGAGCCTCGACGTGGCTTTCCAACTACCTCTCCACAACTACCCCTCCAAGAACGCAATTTATTGATAACGCGGCCGGCAAGATGCAAATGAGGACGCCGTGCCGAGGTCCTTTTGACCACGGG
>JAINDL010000019.1 GCA_019931245.1 Bryobacteraceae bacterium CoA2 C42 | reverse complement strand
GGAACGCGCCCCTCCCGCCGGGCCGAAGCGGGTCCGTTGTGCGCGGTTTAAAAAAAGCGCACAGGCCGCGCGGGTCCGTTGTGCGCGTTCCTCAGAAATGAAACTTCGCCACCAGCTCCCACACGCGCGGGTCGAGCGCTGTCGTGATGCTGCCAAACCCCGGCGCGCCGAAGCTGCCATTCGGGTTGCCCAGCAGCGGCGTATTCATCGCGTTGAACGCCTCTGCGCGGAGTTCCAGCCGCCTCGCCTCGCCCAGCCGGAAGCTCCGCCCCACCATCAGGTCCACCGCGCGGTAGCCCGGTCCCACCACCGGGTTGCGCGAACTGTTGCCGAGCGTGAACTGCGGCGCCGGCCGGAACGCCGCCGTATCGAACCACCGCGCCGTCGAACGCTCCCCGCGCGCCAGTTGCGGGTTCGCCACGCGGTTCGGCCGCTGCACCCCGAAACCGGCAAACGCATTCAGGTTGTTGGCCTGCGTCACCGCTACCGGACTGCCCGACTGCGCCCGAACCATGCCCGCCACCTGCCAGCCGCGCAGCCAGCGGCTCCGGCCCGCCCGCTCATAAACAAATCCGGCCGAGAAGTTGTGCGGCACATTGCCGGTGGAGACGTCTTTCTCAAGACGCCGGTTAAAGCTGTCGGCGGCCTGAAAGTTCGCCACCGGCCCCGAAAGCAGCGCGGAGTCAAACACCGCCCCGGCATCATCAATCAGGCGCGAAAACGTGTAGGCCAACGTCAGCGTCAGCCCGCGCGCCAGCCGCTTCTCCGCCCGCGCCTGCGCCGAGTGGTAGGTGGAGTGGCCCACGTTGTTCCGGTACAGCGCCACGGTGGTGAACCGCGGGAAGGGCCGCAGCAGCTGCGCCCGCGGAATCATTGGCCCTCCCAGCGGACTCCCGGCCGGCAGCAGTCCCGCCCACGGATTGGCCACCGCCTGGGTCAACGGCGCGCCCAGCGCCAACTGCTCCACCGTCAGCTGGTTCAGGTTCCCGTCGGGAACGCCCAACCGCGTCAGCTTCGAACCCAGATAACCAACCTCGACGCTCCAATGCGCCCCGAAGCTCTTCTGCACACTCAGGTTCCACTGCTGAGCGTACCCGCTGCCGTTATCCCGCTGCACGCCGAAGACGCCCTGGCCCAACCCCGCGTCCGGCCCCGGCGCCTGCGGGCGGACCGTCGGCCCCTGCGCCAGAAGAAACGCCGGGGTGAGATTGTCGAGCGTCTGCTGACCCAGCGATTGCACGAAGGGAAACAGGGGCGTCGTAAAGGGCGTGGTGATGCCGGCCTGTTCAATCCAGGTCAGGCTGTAGCCGGACCGGAGAACCAGCGAATCCCGCAGCAGGAACGCGACCCCGACCCGCGGCGCCAGCAGCCGCTTCTCCAGGCGGCGCGCCGCGCGCGGTTGTCCTGGAGAGCCCAGCAAGTGAGAGCCCAGCAAGTGAGAGCCCAGCAAGTCCAGGCGCTCGGTATTCAGGTTGAACACCGCCCCCTGGTCTCCTACCACCGTCGAAGGGAGATTCAGCGTGTAGCGGAGACCCGGATTCCAACTCAGCCGCCGCGAAACCCGCCAGTCGTCCTGCAGGAAGAACTCGGCCGTCTGCGCCCGTGGCCGCAGCACCTCCGGCTGCGCGTCCAGGCTGAACCGCCCCACCTGCCCCAACAGAAACGAACCGAACGACGATCCGCCGCTCACGGCTCCGCTGGCGGCCAGCGCCCCGGTAAACAGCGGAGGGAACTGAAAGTTCCCCGTCGGATGGGCGGGCTGCAGGACGTTGAGCGTCTGCCGCCGCAGGTCCACCCCGGCCTTGCCCTGGTGCGCGCCCCGCATCCAGGAAAACGTGTTGGCTATCTGCAGCACCGCGGTGGCGAACCGGGCGTTGCTGTTGGCGGGCGGACCCAGCTGCTGCAGTCCGATGATGTCGAACGTGGGCAGCACATCGGCGAACGAAGAGGCCGGCAGATGGGGGATGCCGGTCGCCGCCGTGGCGGACTGCCCGATCCGCAGCGCGCGGCGCGCGAGGCGTCGAGCGGTATAGCCCGCGCGGAACTGATTGACGATGGCCGGCCGCGGAGTCCAGGTGTGCTCCCCGGCCACGCTGTCGGCCCGCGTCACGGTGTCGCCGGGAACCCCCGTGGTCAGGTTGCCGCCGCCGTCCGGTAGCGGGGATGCCGGCCGGCTGTGGTCGCGGAGAAACGCATAGCGGCTGAAAAAGCGCTGCGCGGGGCTCTGGTAGTGGTCTCCCCGAACGTCGAACTGTTCGGCGGCGGTCCGTTCGTTGGCGAGGCGGCGGTAGTTATTGGCGGTGGTATCCACGTTGGGCGCCGGGTAGCGAACCGCGACGGCCTGCGCCACGGGGTCGAAGCGGGCGGCCGGGATCCGGTTGGCGGGAAACGGGTCGCGAGCGTAACCGGCCGCCGAGCGGCGGGTGGTGGCCGGGTCGAAGACCGCGGCGGTGAACAGACCGCTGCGCTCGGCGATGGTGGGGACGGTGCTGGTGCGTACCACCCCCGTCTCGAGGCGGGTACCCTGCCAGTCGGCAAACAGGAACGTCCGGTTCCGGGCCAGCGGCCCGCCGAGGACCAAGCCATGCTGGTTCCGGCGGAAACGCGGCTTCGCCCCGGGCGGGGCGAAGCGGTTGCGGGCGTTCAGCCG
The DNA here is from genome assembly GCA_019931245.1 of Bryobacteraceae bacterium CoA2 C42. Lineage (GTDB taxonomy): Bacteria > Acidobacteriota > Terriglobia > Bryobacterales > Bryobacteraceae. The sequence continues at coordinate 181,560 of JAINDL010000019.1, read as the reverse complement.
CTCGTTCCGGAAGAACTCGAATACGGTGCCGCGCCAGGTGTTGGTTCCGGACTTCTGCGTCACCAGAATCACCCCGCCGTTGGACCGGCCGTACTCGGCGGCGTAGCTGTTGGTCTCGACGCGGAACTCTTCGATGGCGTCGAGAATAGGGTAGTACGCTACCTGGCCAGGTTCGGGCTGCAGCACGCTGATGCCGTCGTAGAGATACTCGCTCACCCGCGGCCTGCTGCCGTTGATGCGCGGCAGCAGGCCGCCCGGCGGTAGCGTCACGCCGGGCGAGAGCGCCAGCAGGGGGACAAAATTTCGGCCGTCGAGGGGCAGCGTGACCACCTTTTGCTGCTCCACGACAAAGCTCACGGTGCCGCGGGCGGACTGCAACAGCGGCGGGGCCGCGCTGACCTCTACCGCCTGGCTGGCGTCGCCCAGCACAAGGTCCAGGTCCACCGTGGCGCGGTCGCCCACCCGCAGGCCGATGCCGTCGCGGCGCAGCGGGGCGAACCCTACCCGGGTGGCGGTCAGGACATAGCTGCCGGCTGGCAGGGCCGGGAAGTGGTAATCTCCCTCGGGCCCGGATGCCTGCGTCACGGTCAGGCCGGTGGCCGTGTGCCGCAGCGTGATCGCGGCGGCGGCGACGGGCAGTCCGCCGGGGTCGCGGACGAAGCCTCCGAGCTCCGCGGTGGTGGCTTGCGACAGCGCGGCCGGGGGGAGAATGGCGAGAAGGGCGAGGCAAACCCCGGCGCGGAGTGGTCTCACAAACACGACATTGTAAGTCTAACACGACAACTGGAATCGGAGTTGGATGGGTATACCCTTGCTCCGCCGGATTTCCTGTGATATGACATCCCGTACTGTAATGGACATACTCGTAACGGGGTAATCCGGCGGAGTCATGCCTTGCAGTGGTTGCCAGGTCAGGCCAAGCCGGCCGGTCTTGGTCGTCGCTGGTGGAGTAAATGCATTATCGAAAAGGGGAAATGGAATGAAGTGGTTTCATATGGCCGCACTGGCAAGCGCGGCATTGGCATTATTCTTGTCCGCACCGCATTTGGCCGCGCAAACCGTCGCCGGCCAGATCTCGGGCCTCGTAACCGACCCGTCGGGGTCAGCAATCGCCGGCACCATTGTCGTTGTGACCGACATTGAGCGCAACGTCAACTTCCGCACGGAATCGAACGAGAGAGGCTTTTTCGTCGTTACGCCGCTGCCGCCCGGGCGCTACCGCCTGCGGGCAGAAAAGCAGGGCTTCCGCTCCTACAACGTCGAGTCGCTGCCGATTGCAACGCAGCAGAAGGCCGAGGTGAACATCGCGCTGCAACTGGGCGCGGTGTCGGAGTCGGTCACCGTGACCGGCGGAGCGCAGCTCGTCGAAACCACCACGGCGACGCTCAGCGGCGTCATCGAAAACAAGCGGATTATCGACCTCCCGCTCAACGGCCGGAACGTCTACTCGCTCGCCTGGGCCACGGCGGGCGTGTTCCCGCAGCGTCCGGCCAACGGGAACGCCAACGAAGGGTTCCACTCCATCGGCATCTTCACGGTGAACGGCGGCCGGGACTCGTCAAACGCCATCATGATGGACGGCGTGCCGGTGACCATGAACTCGAACACCGCGAACATGAACGCCAACAGTGCGGTGCCGTCGGTTGAAGGCGTCGAGGAGTTCCGGATTCAGACCAACTCCTACAGCGCCGAGTACGGCCGGTCGGGCGGCGGCGTTCTGACCATCGCCACCAAGTCGGGTACGAACGATTGGCACGGCTCGCTCTTTGAGTTCATGCGCAACTCAAAGCTCGACGCCAACAACTGGTTTGCCAACGCCAGCGGCCAGCGCCTGGCGGTCTTTCAGCGCAACGAATTCGGCGCGAGCTCCGGCGGACCGCTCTCGATACCAAAGCTCTATAACGGCAAGAATCGGACCTTCTTCTTCGTCGTCTACGAGGGCCGCCGGCAGCGTTCGGCGTCCACCCGCTTCTTCACCCTGCCGACCGATGAGCAGATGAACGGCGACTTCTCAAAGACCCTGACCGCCGCCGGACAACTCCGCAACATCTACGACCCGTTTTCGACGACGCCGGACCCGGCTCGGCCAGGCCAGTTCCTGCGGACCGTCTTCCCGGGCAATCGGATTCCCGTGAGCCGGTTTGACCCCGTCGCGGCAAACGTCTTGAAGTTCTACGGACCCCGGCCGAACCTGCCGGGCCAGCTCAACACCGCGCAGAACAACTTCTTCTTCCAAGGCAAGGCGCCGACGGACGTCAACCGCGGCACCGGCAAGTTCGACCACAATTTCAACGAAAATCAACGCATTTTCTTCCGCTACACGCTGTTCCAGAACGAAAACTCGCAGCCCGAGCTTTGGGCCGGCCCCGGGTGTCCGGACGGCGGCTGCTACTCCAACTACGAGCGGCAGCAGAACGCGGCGCTCGACTACAGCTGGACCCTGAACCCCACCACGCTCGTCAACCTGCGCTACGGCTTTGCGCGGTCAATTCTCGACCGCGGCAGCTGGCACAAAGGCTTCCGCCCCACTGCGCTGGGCCTGCCCGCCTACACCGAAACCGGCGCCGACCTGCTGGCCTTCCCGGAGTTCTCGGTCGAAGAGATGACGATGCCCGGCCTGCTGCACCACTGGAACTTCCGGTCGGCCAACCAATCGCACACCTTTGTGGGTACGCTCTCGAAGGTCACGGGCAGCCACTCGCTCAAGTATGGGTCCGAGGTGCGGCTGAACCTGATTAACCACATGCAGGCCCCCTGGAGCCTGAACTTCACCTTCAACCGCGGCATGACCCAGGGTCCCGATCCCCGCGTGGTGTCGGCCAATGGCGGCTTCGGCTTTGCCTCCTTCCTGCTCGGCACGGGCGCGGGCGGCAGCGAAGTGCACGGTATCCGCCCGGCCCTCGAAAGCAAAAGCTACGGCTTCTATGTTCAGGACGACTGGAAGGTGAACCGCAAGTTGACCATTAACCTCGGCCTGCGCTGGGACTTCGAGACCGGCCTGACCGAACGGCACAACCGGTATGCGGTGTTTGATCCCACGGCACAGAGTCCGCTCAGCCAGCGCACCGGCCTGAACCTGATGGGCGGCTGGACCTTCCCGAATCAGGGCGGCCGCGGCCGCACGCTGCGGGACATCGAGTGGAGCAAGATCGCGCCGCGCATCGGCCTCGCCTACCAGCTCCGGCCGGGCCTCGTGATCCGCACCGGCGGCGGTATCTTCTACACCATGGCCACCTACGGCGCCAACAACTACGGCACGGCGCCCTTCCGCGCCACCACGCCGTGGGTGCCGACCATCGACGGCGTCACCCCGACCGACCTGCTGCGCAATCCGTTCCCGAACGGCGTGCTGCAGCCGGAAGGGCCGACGAATGGACTGATGGCGGCTCTCGGTCAGGGTGTCGGCTCGCCCGTACCCTCCAACATGACGACGCCCTATAACAGCCAGTGGAACTTCTCGATCGCCCAGGACCTCGGCAGCACCACGGTACTCGAACTCGCCTACGCCGGCAACAAAGGGACCAAGCTGCCGCTCGGCTGGCAGATGGACCAACTGCCGAACTCGCTCATCCGGCCCGACGCCGGCCTGCTCGATGTCGTGCCGAATCCGTTCTTCGGCATCATTCCGGTGGGCCCGCTGTCCACCCGGACGGTGCAGCGCGGCGAACTCCTCACCCCCTTCCCGCATCTGCCCGGCGTCTCCTACGCGGGCACCTCGTGGGGCAACTCCAACTTCCACAGCCTGCAGGCGACCTTCAAAAAGCGCTTCTCGGGCGGGGGCACCGTGGTGGTCGCCTACACCTGGTCGAAGCTGCTGGCTGACGGCGGCGACAACGCCTGGGATTCGGCCGGCTTCCGTGACTTCAACTGCCGCGCCTGCGACAAGTCCGTTTCGCCGTACCACTATCCCCACCGCGTGGTCACCACCGCGACCTACGAACTGCCGTTTGGCAAGGGCAAGAAGTTCGGCAGCACCTGGAAGGGCTTCACCAACGCGGTGCTCGGCCAGTGGCAGGTCAACGGAATTGTGACGCTGAGCAGCGGCCAGCCGCTGCAGATGCTCACCACCGGCAACACCAGCTTCAGCTTCGGCGGCGGCCAGCGGCCGGATTCGACCGGCAAGGACGCCCGGCTCGACAACCCGACCCTCGACCGCTGGTTCGACACGGCGGCCTTCCGCCTGCCGGCGCAGTACACCTTCGGCAACGTGGGCCGGATGCATCCGAACCTGCGCGCTGATTTCGTCGAATTGCTGGATCTTTCGGTGTTCAAGCGCTTCAACGTCTTCAGCGAGCGCGTGGGCCTCGAGTTCCGGGCCGAAAGCTTCAACGCGTTTAACCATCCCGTGTTCGCCGCCCCGAACACCACGGTGGGCAACGCGCAGTTCGGCCGGGTGACCGGCATGGCCAACGCGCCGCGGCAGACGCAGTTGGCGCTGAAGCTGCTCTGGTAGCAGGAACGCCCCGGGCCGGCTTACCAGCCGGCCCGGGGCGGCACTCCAGGCTTACGCCACCACCCCGTTGATCACCTCACCGCCCGTGTCCGTCAGCCGCATCTGGCGGCCCGCGTGATAATGCGACAGCCGCATATCGTTCAGCCCCATCAGGTGCAGAATGGTCGCGTGGACATCGCGCATGCGGTAGACCTTCTCCACCGCCTTCCAGCCAAGCTCATCCGTCGCGCCCACGCTCACCCCCGGCTTCACACCCCCGCCCGCGAAAAACATGGTCATCGCCTTCGTGTTGTGATCCCGCCCGGCTTTGTCCCGCAGGTCCGCCGGATGGTCCGGCGTACGGCCAAACTCGCCCATCCATACGATCAGCGTCGAATCGAGCAGGTTGCGCTGCTTCAAATCCCGGATGAGCCCCGCGATGGGCAGATCCACCTCGCGGGCATTCTTGGCGTGCCCTTTGAGAATATCCGTATGGCTGTCCCAGGACTGGCTCGGCGTATACAGCTGCACGAAGCGGACGCCCCTCTCCACCAATTGCCGCGCCATCAGACAGCGCGTGCCAAACGACCGCGTCGTCTCCTCATCAAGGCCGTACATCTTCCGCGTCGCCTCGCTCTCTTTGGACAGGCGCAACGCCTCCGGCACCTCGGTCTGCATCCGGAAGGCCAGCTCATAGGCATCAATACGCCCCTGCAGATCGGGGTTGGTAAAGTTGCCGTCGAGATAGGCATGATTGTAGGAGCGCAGCAGCTCCATCTGGTCCTGCCGGTCTTTGTCGGTCAGGCTGCCGGCCGACTGCAGGTCGTTGATCGGATCGCCCTTCCACTGCATCATCGTGCCCTGATACGATGCCGGCAGAAAGCCCGCGCCCCACTGCTGCGAACCGCTGAAGGGCAGCGCCCGGAAGTCCGGCAGCACCACGAAGCCCGGCAGATTCTGGTTCTCCGAGCCCAATCCGTAGGTGACCCACGAACCCACCGAAGGGCGGCCGGGCAGCACAAGGCCGGTGTTCATCAGGAACGTCGCGGCCGGATGGTTGCCGTTCTCGCCGGTGATGGTCTTGACGAACGCGAGGTCATCGACGCAGGTGGCCAGCTGCGGAAACAGCTCGGAGACATCCATGCCACACTGGCCGTGTTTCGCGAATTTCCAGGGACTCTTGAGGATCAACCGCGGCTTGGTGTAGAGCTCCGGCTGGTCGGTGCGCTTCTCGTTGGTCCAGTCGAGGGTCGTGTTGTCGAACTTCTCGAGAGCGGGCTTGGGGTCGAACGTGTCCATCTGCGCCACGCCGCCGAGCATGGTGAGAAAGATGCAAGACTTGGCCTTGGCCGCATGGTGCGGGGCGCGGGAGGCGAGCGGGTTGGCGGCGCGCAGCTGATCCATCAGCGCGAGGCCACCCACGCCCACCAGGCTGCGGTAGAGAAAGTTACGGCGGTTCCATTCGTGGCTCATGCGGCGCTACTCCAGATAGAGAAACTCGTTCAGGTTGAAGAGGACGACGCCCAGACGGGCCAGCGCGTCGGCGGCCTCGCGGCCGGCGTATAGCTTCCGGGCCTGCTCCAGTTCGGGGCCGGCCGGTTCGCGCTGCAGGGTGAGCGAAAAGGCTTTGCGGATCTGCTGCGCCGGGTCGGGCCCCGCCAGTTCGATCACGCGCGCGGCAAACCGGCGCGATTCGGCGTCGGTAAGCTCGCCGTTGAGCAGCGTGAGAGCCTGCGGCGATACGGTGGTGACGCTGCGGCGCGCGCAGCTCTCGCTCATGTTGGCCGCGTCGAACACCTCCATCAGCGGCATGGCCAGCGAGCGCCGTTGAAAGGCGTAGACGGAACGGCGGCGCTGCGCGCTTTCGGGCGACGGATACCACTTGAACATCTGAAAGCCCTGCGCGATCTCGTCCTTGACGCGGAAGAACATGCCGGGGCCGCCCGCTTCGGGGTTGAGGCCCCCGCTCGCCGTCAGGATCGAGTCGCGGAGCGCCTCGGATTCCAGGCGAATCCAGTTCATGCGCGACAGCAGTCGATTGGCGGGGTCGATCTCGCTAATCGCCTTGGCCTCCGGGTGCCGCGTCGACTGCAGATAGGCGTTCGAGGTCAGCATCAGCCGGTGCATCTCCTTGATGCTCCACTTCTTTTCGATGAAGCGCAACGCAAGCCAGTCGAGCAGCTCCGGGTGCGTGGGCCGGTCGCCGTTCAGGCCGAAGTCGGACGGGGTGCGGACAATGCCTTCGCCGAAATGGTGCTGCCAAATGCGGTTGACCATCACGCGGGCCGTCAGCGGATTGGCCGGACTCACCATCCATTCGGCCAGCGCTTTGCGCCGGCCCGAGCGGTAGCGGCCGGGAAAGGCGATCTTGGCCGGGTCGCTGTTGCCGGTGATGGCTTTGAGAAAGCCCGGCTCGACGCGCGCGCCCGGCGCCGAGCGCTCGCCACCGGCGAGCACGAAGGTGGGCTCCACCTCCATCACCGCCGGCGGGGCCACTTCGTTGACGCTGTAGGCGATGGGCTGATGGCGCGCCACTTCGAGCGTCAGCCGGGCGGCCCGTTCGGCCGCCTCGGCGTGCTGTTGGCGTTCGGCGGCGGTGAAGACCGGCGACTCCTTCTCTTTGAGCAGCTTCTGCAGTTCGCCTTCCTTGAGGCCGGCGGCGGTGAGCTTGGCCTTGAGTTTGGTTTCAAGATCCTTGACCGCTTCGTTGGCGGCTTCGAGCTGGTCTTCAAGGGCGCGAAGCCGGTGGCGCCAGGCGAGGCGGCCGCCTTCGGCGTTCAGATGCGGAACGGGCCGGTCATCGATGCGCGTGGCGGCGAAGAAGGCCTGGAGCCGGTAGAAGTCCTTCTGTGGAATCGGGTCGTACTTATGATCGTGGCAGCGGGCGCAGCCGACGGTGAGCCCGAGAAAAACCTGCGAAGTCGTGCCGGCCATCTCGTTCAGCCAGTCCAGGCGGAGCTGCGCATCAAAGTTGGTGTCGCGCTCCCACGGACCCATGCGGAGGAAGCCGAGGGCAAGCAGGCCCTCGTTCTCGGCGTTGGCGCCGCGGGCTCCGGGGCGGGGCTGCCACTCGTCGCCGGCGAGCTGTTCGAGCACGAACTCGTCGTAGGGCTTGTCGTGATTGAAGGCGCGGATGACGTAGTCGCGGTAGCGCCAGGCGGTGGGCCGTTCGCCGTCGATGGCGAAGCCATCGCTCTCGGCGAAGCGGACCAGATCGAGCCAGTGGCGGCCCCAGCGTTCGCCGTAGCGAGGGTCCTCGAGCAGGCGGTCGACCAGCTTGGGGTAGGCATCGGGGGCCAGGTCGATGAGGAACTGCCGGGCCTCCTCTTCGGTGGGCGGCAGGCCGATCAGGTCGAAGTAGACGCGGCGCAGGAGCGCGCGTTTCGAAGCAGGCGGCGCGGGCGCGATCCCTTTCTGTTCGAGCTTGCCGAGCAGGAAGGCGTCGATCGGGTTGCGGACCCAGGCGGCGTTCCGCACCGCGGGCACCTTCGGCTCAACCGGGGGGCGGAACACCCAGGAGATGTGGTCGCGGCTGCCGGGGGCGGGCGCGGCGGCCGGCGTCAGACTGTCGATCGCGGCGGCCAGCGCGGTAATGGCGGCGTCGGGCAGCGGCTTGCCGCCGATCGGCATGCGCGGGTTGCGTTCGCCGCGCAGAAACTGCACCAGCAGCGAGGCGCTCGACCGGCCGGGCTCGACAGCCGGGCCGCGCTTCCCGCCGCGGAGCAGGTCGTCGAGCGAGGCGATTGAGAGCGCGGCCTGGGCCTGCGGGCCGGTGTGGCAACTGGCGCAGTGGGCGGCGAGCAGGGGCGCGATCTTGTCCCGGAAGGTCGCCGCGTCGTCCGCGGCAGCCAGGGAGGTGGCGAGCGTGGGAATGGCAAGGAGACGAAGAAGAGACATACGGGGCACCACGGCGATTGACCTCAATTCTACGTTGGCTTCGTTTCGCAAAATGGCTACCTGCCCATCAACCGCTTCAAGGTGTCGGATCCGGCTCGGCCCCGTACGATCTTCTTCAGCTTCTCCGGGTCGCCTTCGGCGCCCTGCCGCTGAATCGCTTCGCGGTAGCGCTCCTGATGGTCGGCGAGGTCGAGCGGCGTTTCGCCCAGCGAGTTTTTCGCCTCGAGCGGCGCCCCCTGCGTGTGGAGGAATTCGATCACTTCGGGCCGGCCCTGAATGGCCGCCAGATGCAGAATGCTCTGCTGCTGGCGCGGGAGAGTGATGGCCTCGACGGGGTCGGGAATCTTATCCTGCGGGTTCCAGCGCGCGCGCACATCCGCGCCGCGGGCCACCAGTTCGCGGGCCATGGCGACATCGCCGGCCAGCACGGCGACGGAGAACGGCGTGTGGCCATCCCGGCGGACCAGGTTAGGGTTCCCGCCGCGTTCGGCCAGCAGACGCAGCAGCTCGACGCTGCCCGAGCTGGCCGCGATATGCATGGGCGAGGAGCCGGGCGGAGCCGGGTTGATGCGGACATCGCCGGCGGGTCCGCCGGTGGGATAGATGGTCTGCGCGTTCGGATCCGCGCCCGCGGCGAGCAGCCGGCGCACGATGGCGAGCGATTCGGCCAGCGCGTTGGCCGGGGAGGATCCGTCGTCGGCGCCCAGGGCGAGCGCCGCCGCGGTCTGCCCGTAGGCGCCGCTCTGCCGCACCCCGCTGCGCGCCGCCTTCGCCACGGCCAGCGCCGCGCCGTGCAGCGCCGTGTAGCCCGCGCCGTCGACGTTCTTTACGGTGGCGCCGCGGTCGAGCAGCAGGGCGGCCATGGCCAGGTCCGGCCGGAAGCGCTGCGAGCTGCCCGCCGTGGCCGGCGCTCCGCGGCCGGGGATAAAGGTGCCCGCCGGCGCGTCCCATTTATAGAGCGCCGCCAGCAGGGGCGTTGTGCCGTCGGCGGCCGTCGCGTTAGCGTCGAGACCGGCTTCAAGCAGCAGGCGGGCCGAGGCGACGTCGTTCTTCTGCACGGCGAAAAAGAGCGCGTTCAAGCCGCCCTTCTTTACGGTGTAGTCGCCGTCGTTGTTCCAGGGGATGCCCGTTTTGCCCAACGTCACCGTGGTCGGTAGATAGAAGGTGTACTTCACGTCCCAGGTTTTGGTCGTCAGCCGCGGGTCGGCGCCGCGGGCGAGCAGCAGACGCACCGCCTCCGGCCGGCCCGCCGCCCACATCAGCGCCGTTTGCCCGAACTTCTGATCGCGTGCGTTGACGGCCGCGCCCTTGGCGAGCAGCCGCTCGAGGACATCGACACGCCCCAGCCGCGCCGCGGTCATCAACGGGGTTTCGCCGTTCTCCCGCGCTACGTTCGGGTCCGCCCCGGCGGCCAGCAGCTGTTCGACGAGCGCGAGCGGCCCGTTGGCCACGGCCAGCGCCAGCGGGCCTAGCCCGAGCTCATTTGTCAGGTTGGCATCGGCGCCGGCTTTGAGGAGCAGCCCCGCGATTTCGCCGTTGGTGCGCACCGCCGCCCAGCCGAGCGGCGTGGTGCCGTCGGGCTCGCGGGCGTTCGGGTTGGCGCCCTGGCGCAGCAGTTGCTGCACGGCGGCCCGGTCATCGTCCCGCACGGCGCGGAACAGGTCCGGGGCATCCGTGGCGGCGCTCAGCGCCAACGGAAACCAGGCCCACCAGGCGGCGGCTGCGGCCCGCATCGCGATTACACCTCCAGCCGGTTCAACCGGCCGGTGCTGTCGCCCAGCTTTTCGGTAGGTACGCCCACCTTATCGAGCATCGTCAGGTACAGGTTCGTGAGCGGCGTCTCATCGCCCGGGAACTTCAGGTAGCGGCCGCCCGCAATCCGTCCGGCCGCTCCGCCGGCGAGGATGATGGGCAGGTCGCGCTGGCTGTGCGAGGTGGGCACGCTCAGGTTGCTGCCGTAGAGGATCAGCGAATGGTCGAGCAGCGTGGAGCCGCCCTCCTTGATCGCATCGAGTTTGCTGAGGAAATAGGCGAACAATCGCGACTGGTCCACGTTGATCTTGGCGAGCGCGTCGAGCTTGTCCTTTTCGAAGTTGTGGTGCGAGATCTCGTGGTGGCCCATCGAAATGCCCAGGTGCGGGTAGTTGATCGAGGTCGCCTCGCGGGCGTACATGAAGGTCCAGACGCGGGTGAGGTCGGCCTGCACGGCCAGCGTTTGCAGGTCGAACATGAGCTTGACGTGCTCGGGCCAGGAGTCGGGCGCGCCGGCAGGCCGGGCCATCGCCGGCAGGTCCATCGGCCGCTTCTGCGAGGCCACCTGAATGCGCCGCTCCACGTCCCGGATCGACTCGACATACTCGTCGAGCTTCCGCCGGTCGGCGGCGCCCAGGCGCTGTTTCAACTCGGTGATCCGTTCGGTGACGCTGTCGAGGCTGCTGCGGTCGGCCGCATCGCGGGCGGCGGAGGCTACCGGATCGATGCGGCCGCCTTCGCCGAACAAACGTTCAAACACGCGGCGCGGGTTGTATTCAAACGGCAGCGGCGTCGTCGCGCTCTTGAAGACCGGGCCCACGTGCGCCGCCCCGCCGTTGTTGTTCTCCGTCGACAGTTCAAGCGAAGCAAACGGCGTATCCTTGCCGAGCGTCCGCGCGGCCAACTGATCGACCGAGATCCCCACCTGCACCTTGCCCTTCACCGGCTCAACGCCCGTCAGGAACGAGGCCAGTGCCCGGTCGTGGAACCCGGCTTTGCTGCGGTCCGGGTCCGACGACAGACCGCTCATCACCACCATCTTGCCGCGGTGCGGCGCCAGCGGCGCCAGCGCCTCGCTGAATTGGTAGCTGGCCCCTTCGCCGGCCGGCCGCCAGCGGTCCTGATCCACGCCGAGCGGGTAGATCACAAATCCCAAGCGCCGCACCGGCGCGGCCGCCGTCAGCTTCTCAGCCGTCAGAGCCGGCACCATTGCTTCGAGCAACGGCAGCCCCAGGCACACCCCGGCGCCGCGCAAAAACGTGCGGCGGGGAAGATGTTTTTTCTCGACAAACATAGCTTCAGCGCTCCTGCTTCTGTTTCCTTTGAAAAGGGGTGCTTCGCACGATGGCCAGAACCAGATCATGGAAGCGGTATTCGTTTGCCGCGGTATCGCGGAGGATGGCGCGGATGGCCGGCTGATCCCGGCCGTCCAACTCGCGGCCCAGCGCGTAGGTCAACAGCCGCTCGACGGTAGCGTGGGCAAACTCTTCGCCCCGGCTGAGCAGCATGGTCTTCAAACCCTGCGGACCCGTGAACTCGCCGCCGCCGAGCAGCTCGGCGGAGGCGTTAATCGGCCCGCCTTCGTCCTTGCCCCGCCACCGGCCGAGCACGTCGAAGTTTTCGAGGGCAAAGCCGAGCGGGTCGATGCGGTCGTGGCAGGCCGCGCAGCTTGGGTTGGCGCGGTGGCGTTCCACCTGCTCGCGGGCCGTCAGGCGGCGACCGTCGCCGGTCTTCTCTTCAAGCGGCGGGACGTTGGCCGGCGGGGCCGGCGGCGGGGAATTCAACAGATTATCGAGGATCCATCGGCCACGCAGCACCGGCGAAGTCTTCGTCGAATGCGAGGTCAACAGCAGCACGCTGCCGTGCCCGAGCAGGCCGCTGCGCTCGGGATGCCGGTCCAGCACCACACGCCGGAAGCCCGGGCCGGTCACCCCGGCGATGCCGTAGTGCCCGGCCAGCCGTTCGTCGAGATAGGTGTAGTTCGCCCGCAGCAGATCAAGCACGCTGCGGTTCTCGCGCAGCAGGCTGTTGACGAACAGCCGCGTCTCGGTGGCGAACGCTGCCCCAAGCGCCGCGTCGAACTCCGGGTACAGCTCCTTATCAGGCGCCGTGCCGGACAACATCCGCAGCCCCAGCCACTGCGCGGCAAAGTTATCGAGCAGCGCCGCCGAACGCCCGTCGGCCAGCATGCGCCGCACCTCCCGCTCAAGCGTCCCCGGTGTCCGCAGCTTACCCGCCGCCGCCAGGTTCAGCAACCCATCGTCCGGCAGACTACTCCACAGGAAGAACGACAGGCGCGAGGCGAGTTCGAATTCGTTGACGGGATGCGCCGCCCCCGGCGCCGCGCTGGCCGCGTCAAACTCCAGGCGGAAAAGGAAGTCCGGCGCCAGCAGCACATCGCGGATGGCCGCGGCGATCGCAGTTTCAAATGGCTTCCTCGCGGCCCGCGCAGCACGGAAGCTCTTGAGAAAAGGCTCCAGCTCCCGCGGGTTCACGTCGCGGCGGAACGCCCGCCGCACGAACGGCGCGAGAATGCGTTGGGCGCAAGCGCCCTCCTCCGCATCCGCCGCGGGGCGGCAGGAGAAGATGCGCGCGCGGCTCGGCGTCTCGCCGGGGCCGGTCACGTTGTACGGCCCGGCAATCTCAATGCGGCCCAGCACGGGTGGACCGGGCAAGCCGTCGAAGGCCGCCTCTCCCGCCGTCATGCCGCCGATGTCGAATCGCTTCACGCGCCGGCCGTCCATGCGGAACTCGATCGTGGGACGCACCGCTGTCCCCAGCACATCGAGCGGCCCGCCCAGCGGCAGCCCGCCCGGACCACCCACGTTCAGCACCGGGCCTTCCCGCTCGGCGTACTCATCAGGAAAGGTCACGATCACGGTGTGCGCGCCGGCCTTCACCCTCGTAAGGCGCAGCCGGAAGAAGCGCACCCCTTCAATCGGCGTCAGGCTCTCCTTGGCCAGAAACGCCCGCAGATCGTAATCGCCGTCCATGGGAAAGTAGTGCGTCACGCGAATCCCGCCCCGCGTGCCGAACGGCATCCCCTCGCCCTGCCAGACCGCCTGCGTCCCTGTCGCCGGATAGATCTCAACGACCGGCGACGCTTCGCCCGTGCCCGTGGCCAGCGCGCTCACCCGCCGCGCCACGTTCAGATACCGTTCGAGCAGCAGCGGCGACATCGACAGCGCATCGGCGATATTGTCAAACCCGGCCGCTACCTGATCGGGCGGCAGTTCCCCGTCGAGCGCCGTCTCCAGATGCAGCAGGTCCCGCACCGCGCTCGCATACTCGGTCCGGTTCAAACGCCGGATCACCGGCGCCCCGGCGAAAGGCGTCCGCGCCGCCGCGCGGTCCAGCTCGGCTACCAGGCCCGCGACAAAGCTCCGCGATGCACCGGGCTCCGGACGGGGCATCGCCGCCGGCGGCATCTCGCCGGCGCGCACCCGCTTCAGAACCTTTTCCCAAATCTCCGGACGCGCCGCCGTTTCGACGCTGCCTAAGCCGTCAAGCGCCAACCCGCCGGCCTTCGCCTGACCGTTATGGCAGCCCGCGCAGTAGCGCCGCGTAAAGGCCTCCCGGCTCTCGGTCGGCGCATGCGCCAGCGCCGTGCCGGAAAGCACGATCCATCCCGCGAACACCGCCGCACTCGTTCTCCGCATGACTCTACAGGCCCGGCCTCGATCTTAACCACTTAGAGTTTATCGCCATCTCGCCCGCAGCGTGGCGCCTGATGTAGAATCGGGAACCGGAAACGATCCGAGCCCAACATGAACAGCGCCTACCCCCTCCCTCGCCGCACCCTCCTCGCCGCCGCCGCCGCCACCGCCGCCTCCGCTGCGCCCCCCGCCATTCCCATCATCGACACCCACTTCCATCTCTACGACCAGACGCGCCCCCAGGGCGCTCCCTTCCCCTTCACCCCCAACAACCCGCCCTTCCTCCCGCAGCACTACCGCGCCTCCGCTCTCCCGCTCGGCATCGTCGGTGGCATCAAAGTCGAAGCCAGCCCGTGGGTGGAAGATAACCTGTGGGTCCTCATGATGATCGAGAACGAGCCCCTCATCACCGGCATGATCGGCAACCTCGACCCCACCATCCCGCAGTTCCGCGAGTATCTCGAACGCTACCATCGCAACAAGCTCTTCCTGGGCATCCGCTACGGCAATGTCTGGAAGGGCCAGGACCTGGTCACCGCCATCCACCAGCCGCTCTTGCTCGAAAACATGAAGGCCTACGCCCAAACCGGCCTCACGCTCGAAGTCGCCAACCCCCGCCTCGACCTCATCGAAGCCACCCTGCGCCTCAGCGATCAGATTCCCGACCTCCGCATTGTCCTCGGTCATCTGCAGGCGCTCGCCCTGCCCACCGACCCGGCCGTCCTCAAAACCTACGCCGGCCATCTGCGCCAACTCCGGCAGCGCAACGTCTTCGTCAAACTCTCCGGCCTCCATCGCCCGCGCGCGGCCGCCGGCGCCCCGTTCGAGCCGGGCGTCTACCTGCCGGTCATGGACTTTATCTATGACATCTTCGGCGAAGACCGCCTCGTCTACGCCGGCCGCAACAAAGAGGCGATCGAGATCTTCCGCGCCTACTTCCAGGCCAAGGGACCGGCCGCCGTTGAAAAATTCTTCTGGAGGAACTCCATTCCCGCCTTCCGCTGGATCCGCCGCGACCCGAATCAGCCGCAGCTCGGCTGACCCTTAGAAGCGCACAGGCCGCGCAGGCCCGGCACCAACGGGCGAGGAACTCGCCCCTCCCGCCGGGCCGAAGCGAGTCCGTTGTGCGCGATTCCTCAGCAATACCGCGCAATCCACTCATAGGCGGCAAACCGCACCGCATCCGGAAAGTCGTGCTCGCAGTCCGGATGCTCAACGCGCAGCCGCTCCGCCGCTCCGTACAACCGGAAGACCGGCAGCGCGGCCTCGCGAATCCGGTCCACGCTCGCATGCCGGAAGTTGGCGTCGCGCAGCGGCGCGTTCACAAAAAACGCCCGCGGCGCCAGCGCGCCCACCAGTTCATAAAAATCGAACGGTACGTTCTGCGGCGCGGCCACGTACTGCCCCATCCGCATCATGTAGCGCTCCTGCACCCAACCCTTGATGTTGCCCCCATAGTAGTCCAGGAACGAATCGAACCCACAGCTTGAAACCACCACCCCGATCCGCTTCTCATGCACCGCCGTATAGATCGCGTTGTGCCCGCCGAGGGAATGCCCAATGGCCGCGTACTGGCCACGGCGCACCTGCGGCAGACTATCGAGCAAATCGAGCGCCCGGATGTTATCCCAGATCGCCTTCATCGTCCCGCTCTCGTAACCCAGCTTGCGCAGGTCCGGCTGGTAGTCGGCCAGCTGCACATAGCTCGGCGAAATGGTCACAAAGCCACGCTCGGCCAACTCCGCCGCATATTGCCGGTGCGGCCGCCCACCCAGCCCCACCACCACCTTGTAACCGGCCGTGTTATCGGTCGGATGCAGACACAGCACCGCCCGCGCCCGTTGGCCGGCCAGCGCCTTCTTCGGGATAGTGAGAAAGGCCGTCGTCCGGCCGCCCGGCTCCGCGGCGTAGGAGATCGCCCGGCGCACGTAGCTGCCCATATCGGTCTCTTCGTGCACGGTCACCGCCAGCGGACACCGCTTCTCCTCGCCGGGCAGCGGGCCGGTCACCGCGTGCATGCCCGCGAGCGCATCGCGCCGGCGCACCTCCCATTCGCCGCGGCTCCGCGCCACCCGCAGCCGGCCGCTGGCATCGCGGTACTCCAGCAGGTTGGTGCGGCTCAGTCCGCGCAGCGGTGCAATCGCCGGTTTCTCCTGCGCGGCCGCGCCCAGCGATATCCCAGCCAGCCAACAGCGTCGTGTCATCGTCCTATAATCCAATCTCCGATGGACGCTCTTCAACTGTCCGCCTACGTCGCCTCCCGCCGCGACCATCTCGTCTCGCTCCTCGCCGATCTCGTCCGGACGCCGTCAGAAAACCGCGCCCCGCGCGGCGCCGAACTCGCCTGCCAGCAGCTGCTTGCCAACCGCCTCGCCCGCATCGGTTGCCCGCCTCATCTCTACGAACCGGACTCCATCCCTGGCCTACCCGCCCACCCCCTCTACTGGCCCGGCCGCGACTACCGCCAGCGCCCCAACCTGGTCGCCACCTTGCCCGGCGCCGGCGGCGGACGCTCGCTCCTGCTCAGCGGCCACATCGACACCGCGCCGGCCGGCTCTCTCCCCTGGAGCCGTCCTCCCTTTGGCGCCACGGTCGAAGGCATTCGCCTCTACGGCCGGGGCGCGTGGGACATGAAGGCCGGCGTCGCCGCCAATCTCTTTGTCCTCGAAGCGATTCACGAGCTGGGCATCCGCCTGCGGGGTGACCTCCTTTTCGAGTCGGTCGTCGACGAAGAGTTCGGCGGGGTCAACGGCACGTTGGCCGGGCGCGTGGCCGGCTATCGGGCCGATGCGGCGATCGTCGGCGAGCCCTCCGGCCTCCGCCTCTGTCCCGCCCACCGGGGCGGCCGCACCGTGCACCTCACCTTCACCGCGCCCAACGACGGCGTCCTCGCCCCGGCGGGCGCCGGCGTCATCGACCAGCTGCGCGTCTTCTTGAACGAGTTGCCGGCGTTCGCCGTCCTCCGCCGCCGCACCGCCCCGCTGCATCCGCTCTTCGCCCATCTGGCCGATCCCGTTCCCGTCACCGTCGGCCGCATTCATACCGCCGCCTGGTCCACCGACGAACCGCCCAACGTCCCGCCGGTCTGCCGCCTCGAACTCTTCTGGCAGACGATGCCCGGGGAGACCGTGGCCGCGGTCGATGAGCAGTTCGCCGCCTGGTGGGGCGGGGTGCTGGACCGCCATCGGGAGCTGTTCGTCGTGCCGCCCACCGTGCACCATCCCATCCGCTGGCTGCCCGGCGCGGCGCTGGCGCCGGACGCCCCCCTGCCCGGCGAGTTCGCCGCCGCCGTCCGCGCGGCCACCGGCCGGGCGCCCGCCGTGCAGGGAATTGAAGGGCCGTGCGACCTGTTCGTCTTCCCCGCGTTCGGCATCCCCGCCCTGCTCTGGGGCCCCTCCGGCGGCAACGCGCACATGCCGGACGAATATGTCGAGATCGACTCGCTCGTCACCGCCACGACCGCGCTGCTCCACTTTGTCTGCTCCTGGTGCGGCCAAGTGGAGGAGGTTAACTAAGTCCGCAGCCAGCCGCGGAAACGGTCCCGCGCCTCCCGCAGGTAGCCCGGCATGCGCTCGGGATCGCCTCCGATCTCAAGCACCAACGCGCCCTGGTAGCGCACCTCGCGCAGGGCGGCGAAGAGGCGCGGGTAGTCCACAAACCCATGCACCATCGGCTTGTGCTCCACCCACGTCGCCGGGTCGATGTCATGCACGTGCAAATGGACCACCTTCGCGCCGAGCTTCCGGATGATCTCGATGGTCGTGTCGTTGTAGGCTGCCGCGGCTTCGGGCTTGGCGCGATCCTCGGTCTTCACCTTCGCCACCAGTTCGGCGTAGCGCCCCTGGTGGCCCACGTCGATCGTCGCGCCCACGGCCGGATGGTTCACCTGCTCGAGAAGACGGACAAACGCCGCGATGCTCGGCGGCCAGCCGGTTTCGACGGCCAGCCGCACCCCGAGCTTACCGGCCATCTCGCCCCAGCGCTGGATGGCGGCCACGCACTCACTCTCCCGGCGCTCCCACGGCTCGTTGGTCACCGACTGCGGGTGAAGCACGGCCACGCGGGCGCCGAGATAGGCCGAGCCTTCGAGGGCGATGTCGATGGTGCGGATGGCGTGGGCGCGGGCGTCTGCGTCCGCGCTCAGCCAGTTGAGACCGGTGTAGGGCAGGTGCGTCGTGATGCGGCGAAACGGCCGCAGCGCGCGGCGGAGCTTGGTCTTCGCCGCCGGGTCCAACCGGTCGAATTGAAAGCCGGGAAAGGTGCGGGGCACGGGGTCGGGCCGGCCCATGGGATGGATTTCAATAACGGGAAACTCCAGTTGGCGGACCAGTTCAATCGCCGGATACAGCCCGTAGCCCTGCACGGCGGTGTTGGCGCCGAGCAGCCAGGGCGAAGGCGCGCCCCATGCCGCGGCGGCGGCGCCGGACAGGAAACTGCGGCGGCTGAGAAACATCTCCGCAAGGATACAGCAAGGGGTGCCGGAAATCGTTCCGGGATGCGGGATTACAGTAAAGGGAGGAGTGTCCTTGACCCGCCGCCATCTGCTCTCGAGCGTCCTACCCGCCGCCGCCCTCGCCCAACCCGCGCCCACCCGCTTCCCGCTGGCGTGCATGACGCTGCCCTACTCCGCCCACCCCTTCGAACGTGCGCTCGCCGGCATCCGGCGCGCCGGCTACTCCCACGTCGCCTGGGGCGTTAACCACAAAGACGCACAGGGCCGCACCCAACCCGCCCTCGCCGTCGATGCCCCCGCCGGCGCCGCCGCCGCGCTGGCCGCGCGCTGCCGCGATGTCGGCCTCGAACCGGTGATGATGTTCAGCACCGTCAACCTCGAAGCACCGAACGCGCTCGCGGCTCACCTGCGCCGCATCGAACAGGCGGCCGCGGCACGGATCCCCTTCCTGCTCACTTTTGGCAAAACGACGCCGGGCCAGTACGAAGCCTTCGTGAGCAATCTGCGAAAGATGGCGCCCGTGGCGCGCGCGGCCGGCGTGCTGGTCGTCATCAAGCAGCACGGCGGCAACACGGCCACGGGCGAGCACTGCTCCCGTATCGTCCGTGAAGTGGCCGACGAGGGCGTCAAGATCTGCTACGACGCCGGCAACGTCCTCGACTACGAAAACCACGATCCGATTGCCGATATCCAGACCTGCTGGCGCGACATCCGCGCCTTCAACATCAAGGACCATCGCAACACCCCCAAGGACGAAGACTGCGGCCCCGGCTTCGGCGAGATCGACCACTATAAGCTCTTCGCGCCTGTTCTGCGCACCGGCCTCACCATCCCGCTGACGTTCGAGAATATCTTCGAACCGCTGGTCCCCCGGCCCACCGACCCGGCGGCGATCGACGACCTCGCCCGCCGCGCCCGCGAGTACATCGACACGGTGCTGCGCGGCTTGACGAGCTATCCGGCCGCCTGACTAGGGCACTCTCCAGCCGCTGATCGTATGGAAGTAGCCGCCGCCGTCCGCTGGGCAGGCGGCAACCGGAAATGGCTGCAGGCTGGCGGCCGTGGCGCCGGAGGCCGGAGCGCTGAGCGCCTGTTTTAAAATCGCTTCGACGTCCGGGAATCGACCCTCGAGAAAGAACAGCTGCGTTCCGGGAGGAGATTGCCGCAGGCGGTCGGCCAGGGCCGCGGCCTCCCGGCGCAGGCCTGGCAAGCGCGCCGGCGCGCCCACCCTCCCCTCATAGCCCGGATGGGTATCGATTTCGGCCGGGAAGGTCTGCTCCTGCCAGTTACGGCCGGGCCGCGTCCGATCGAGGTAGTGGCGGGCCGCGGGGCGGCTCAGCCCGGTAAAGATCACAAAATCGCCCGGCCGGGCGTGTTCCAGCAGCTGTCGCGCTGCCACCCGCCCCGTGCAGTTCTCCGGATAAGCCCGCAGCCCGAGCGCCATCAGGCAGGCCAGTATGACCAGCGCTCCGGCCGACTGCACCCCCGCCGTACGCCAGAGCGCCCAGCCAACCAGCAGCGCCACAAAGGGTATGGCCACGAGCGTGAATCGCGGGTAGAAAAAGGGCTTGTAGAAGGAAACCGCGATGGCCGGAAGGATGCAGCCCACCAGAATCCACAGCGCCCACGCCGCGGCTTCGCGGCCGTCTTCCGGGCCTTTGGCGCTCAGTCGGCGCCATCGCCAAATCACCCAGGGAAGCAGCAGCACCGATACTCCCAGCCACAGCAGAACCGTCTGCGTCAGCATGTCCAGGTCTGGTGCGGGCAGCCACGCCATGGCCTCGCTCGACAGCTCCAACTGCCGCCAGAGCATCGGCAGCCAGAAGAGTGCGTACGGCACCAGTCCGGCCGCCATGCCCAGCGCGACCCGCCAAAGCAGCGCGGGCGCCCGCAGGAGGACCGCCAGTCCCAGCCCCGCCAGCAGGCAGAAAAACCAGATATGCGTGAAGGTCCCGAGGACGGTCCAGCCCGTAAACGCCGCCATCCCCCGCCAGCCGGGCCGGCGGACGAAGTCGACCAGCGTTGTGGCGGCAAGGATGCCAAGCAGCCCTGTCATCGAATACATCCGGACTAGCTCTGCGGACAACACCGCCAGCGGCGCCGTTAGGAATACCGCGGCGGCCTGAATGGCGCCCGCCGGCGGCAGGAAGCGCCGCGCCAGGCGGTACATCGCCGCCCCCCCCAGCCAGTAGCAAACAATCGAAAAAACCCGCAACGCCCATTCGCCGTCGCCCAGTGCGGAGACGAAGGCTTTCAGGAAGAAAAAGTACAGCGGCGGGTGGACATCCTTGCTGAGATTGCCGATCAAATCCGGCCAGGGTGCGAGCACGGCGTGGAGGCTGCCTACATCGTCTGCCTTCAGTGACACGTTCGCGTTAATCAGCCCCAGCAGGATGGCCCCGGCCACGACTAACCCGGTGACCGCCCGCGGTACAACTTCCGGGGGCGTGGCGCTGTCTGAGGCGGGATGGGATGGCAAACGGGTCGATCTCCAGTAAACCTCGATTGTAGCCCGGCCCCGCTCAGAGCAGTTCGGTGAGCGGCTGTCCGGTCTGGTCGCCGAGCGAGTTGGCAATTTTGATCGGCCGCCCGATCGGGGTATCGTACTCCTTGTTCCAGTCGATTCCGAAAGCCTTGTAGATGGTGGCGAACAGGTCTCCCATGCTCGTGGCGCGACTTGTCACCTGGGCGCCCTCCGCGTCGGAGGCCCCTACGACCCGCCCGCCCGCGATACCGCCCCCGCCGATGGCGAGCGACCAGCAGTTGGGCCAGTGGTCGCGGCCCCGGTCGTTATTGACGAAGGGGGTGCGGCCGAACTCTCCCATGGCGAGGACGATGGTGGAATCGTACAGGCCGCGGTCTTTGAGATCATCGAGCAGGGCCGAGAGGGTGCGGTCGAGCAGCGGGCAGAGGCGGTCGCGGTGCCCTTCGTCGTTTTTGGCGTGCGTGTCCCAGGAGTTGGAGTGGAAGCCGGCGGCGGTCACAAAGCGCGTACCGGCTTCGACGAGGCGGCGCGCCAGCAGAGCGCTTTGGCCGACCGCGTCGCGGCCGTAGCGATCCTTCAGTTTTTCGGGCTCCCTGCCGAGATCAAAGGCTTCGCGGACGGCGGGGTTCAAGAGCATTTTGGCGGCCTGGGCCTGGAAGCCGTCCATCCGGGTGTGCTCGGCGCCTTCGACCAGGGTGCGGTAGCGGCGATCGACCAGGTCAAGGAAGCTTCTGCGGTTCTCGACGGCGGCGGCCGAGACGGACTTGGGGAGCGAAAGGTCCGTGATCTGGAAGCCGGGTTTGGAGGGATCGGGAATACACATCGGATCAAACTCGGGACCCAGGAAGCCGGAGCGAAAATAGTCCTCGTACTGGCGGGATTTCTCCCATTGGGGAGTGAGGACGTGGGGCGGCATGCTGTTCCGCGCCCCGGTTTCTTTGGCCAGAATGGAGCCGATGCTGGGGAACTGCATGGCGGGATTCACTTCATGGCCGGTGATGGCGTAGTGGGTGCCCTGGGGGTGGTCAGTGCCGCGGGTGTGCATGGAGCGGACAAGAGAGAGGCGGTCCATGCGGCGGGCGAGCTGCGGCAGGAGTTCGGAGACTTGAATCCCGGGGACGTTGGTGGAGATCGGCTGAAAGGAGGAGGTGGGTTTCGGGTCCCAGGTGTCCATCTGGCTTGGTCCGCCTTCGAGCCAGAGCAGGATGCACGACTGGGCTTTGCCGTTGGGCCTGGCGCGGAGGAGGTCCGCGAGATTGAGGCCGAGCAGGCTGAGCGAGCCAGCGGAAAGGAAGCTTCTGCGCTGCATGTTAGTGGTTCTCCGCGAATTCTCTCGAACAAAGAACGGCCCAGTAGAGATCTTTCCAGGCTTGGTTCCGGTCCGGTTGGGTGGCTAGGGCTGTCAGTAGCTGCTCGCGTTCGGCCGCCTCCGGCAGGCGGCCGAGGGCGGTGAGGTAGAGGTCCTCAAGGATGGCGCCATCGGTGGTTTGGGCGCGGAGCAATGTTTGGAGGCGGCTGGCCGGGGCCGTCAGCTTTTCGTTGTAGATGGATCCGGCAAGCATATGGAGGGCTTGGCCGAGGTTGGCTTTGCCGGAGCGCTCGGGGAGGGCGAGGCGGTTGGGGCGGCCGTAGAGTTCGAGGAAGCGGGAGTGGAACAGGTCCGGTTCGCGCAGATGGATGGCGCGGGTGCCGGTCGGGGTTTGCTGGGTGATCTTGCCGTCGGGGGCGATGGTGGTAGTGAAGCGTTCGGGGACGCCGGTGACCTGGCCGATGGCGTCGAGCAGCACCTCGGCTAGGAGGGGGCGCGGGAGGGCGTGGCTATAGTTGGCGCGGTCGGCGCGGTTGGTGGGGTTGGTGGCGGCCGAGAGTTGATAGGTCCGGGAGTTGACGATCAGTCGCATGAGGGCGCGGAGGTCGTGACCGCCGCGGCGAAACTCGGCGGCGAGGCGGGAGAGGAGTTCGGGATGGGTGGCGGGATTGGTGGAGCGGAAGTCGTCGACGGGGTCGACGAGGCCGCGGCCAAAAAACTCGGCCCAAAGGCGGTTGACGGCGGCTTCGGCGAAGTAGGGGTGCTGGACCATCCACGAGGCGAGGGCCTTGCGGGGGTTTTCCTGGTCCGATGGCGGCACGCTGCGGCCGTCGAGCAGGGTAGGGACGAGTTTGGCTTTGGTGCGAGGATGGAGGGTTTCGATCCTGCCGTTCACTTCGGCATTGCCCATGCCTTCGTGCAGAGGATGGTCAAAAATGACGTATTCGTTGCCCGTGTCGCCCATCTTAAAGAGGCGTCCGAAGAAGGCGGCGAGGCCCCAGAACTGATCCTGGCTCCAGGTTTCGTAGGGGTGATTGTGGCACTGTGCGCACTCAAGGCGGCGTCCGAAAAAGACGCGCACCTCTTCGGCCATGGTCTCCTCCGGCGTGCCGATGACGTCGTACGGCAGGAAGTGCCGCGTGGGTCCGTCGTAGCCCTGCGCGGTGAGGCGCTCCCAAGCCATCCGGTCGTAGGGTTTGTTCCGGGCGATGGATTCGCGGATCCATTCTCCGTACATCTGGCTCCACTTGGGGTTGATGCCGTTGGCGAAAAGGGCGACCCGGAACAGGTCCTGGAAGCGGAAGGTCCAATAGTCGGTGAACTCAGGAGTGGCTATGAGGGCTTCAATAACGCGTTGACGCTTTTGGGGATCCCGGCTGTTGACGAAGGCGGTGGCGCGGCCGGGTGGAGGGAGGGTGCCCGTGAGATCGAGGCAGACGCGGCGGAGGAATTCGGCATCGGAGGAGAGGCCAGAGGGGAGGATGCGGAGGCGGCGCAGCTTGTCGAAGACGTGTTCGTCGATGAAGTTGTTGGTGGCGATGGGGGGGTAGTGGGCGACAGGGTCGCCGATGACGCCGACGATGACAGCGGCGGCTTGCCCGGCGGCGCGGACCAGGATCGAGGTCTCTCCCAGGGCAACGGGAGCGACGAGGCCGGAGTCGGCAACGGTGGCGATCTGGCGGTCGTTGGTGAGGTAGAGCGCCTGCGCCGTGAGGTCTTCCCGGCGGCCGTTGGCGAGGACGGCGGTGACAAGGAGGCGGTGCTTCCTGTTCTTTTCGAGGGTAAGAATTTTTGGAAAAACCTCGATGGCCGTGATGCGGCTGGCGTCGTCGTCTGGGGGGCCGAAGGGAGCGCCCTGGCGGATCCAGTCGAGGATAGTCCGGTAGTCGAGGGAGTCGACCGCGAAGCGCGGACCGCCGCCGTGGGAGACGGTGCCGGTGGCCTTGCGGAGGAGGAGGCTGGCATTGGGATTCCGGAGGTCGACGCGGGGGGTGCGCGGGGTGCGGGACTCGGCGGAGAGAACCTGGTATTCGCCGCCCTGGACGATCCAATCGTAATCGTCCCGGGGGAAGAGCGAGGCGGCGGAGAGCTTCAGGCCGCCGCGGCCTTTGACGCCGCCGTGGCAGGCGGGCGAGTTGCAGCCGCGGCGGGTGAGAATCGGGCCGATGGCGGAGCGGAAGCGAAATACGGCGGGGCCGGGAGCGGTTTCGAGCCGGCCCGTGGCGCTGGCGCGGAATCGGCCGTGGGTGGCGGTGACCGGGAGGGGGCCGGGCGTGCCTCCCGCCGTGACGAGGCCGGCCGGGGCGTTGGCGGACCAGGTGGCGGCGTCGGTAAGGTCCTGAGTGGAGCCGTCAGCATACTCCGCGATGAGGAGGAGTTGCTGGGAAGCGCCGGGCCGGTGGAGTTCAAATTGGGCGGGCACGAGGCGGACGGCGACGGGGTCGGCGGCAAGGGCAGCGGCGGTGAGGAGGAGCGGAAGCAGGAGTTTCATGGGGTGGGCGCCACGATCATGAGGGGGATTGGTTTCTCGAGTAAGGGGGCAGCGAGCCGGCCTTGGCGGACCGGGCGGACGGTGAGTTTGGGATAGACGGGTACGGCGGAGAGCGGGGTGCCTTCGGCGACTTGGAGAAGAAGGGAGAAGGTCTGCGGTTTTGGGGTGTAGCGTTCGATGCGGCCGGCATTGGGCAGGGGCGGCCGTTCGACGGGGTTGTCGGCGACGGGGAGGACGCTGACGCCGGGGGGGAGGCCGGTGAGGGTGGCGGCGACGGGGTCGCGGAAGTCCTCTTCGCGGTCGAGCTGAAAAGTGAGAACGCGGGCGGCGCCGGGAGTGAGGTTGAGGCGGTCGTCGGGGAGGGTAACCCGGCCGGCGTGGGCGATCTGGGGACGGAGGAGGACACGGAAGGCGAAATCGGGGCGGCCGTGATCGGTGGTGATGTTGCGGACCTGAAGGGTGTAGTCGCCGGGGGTAAGGAGGAAGGTGGTCCGCGGGTGGATCATCTTCATCATGTAGAGGCCATTGTTGTTGCGTTTGGTGTGGACGTTGGTGGCGACTTCGCGGCCGGTGGAATCGAAGACGGTGACAACGGGATTGAACTCGGGCAGGGTGGCTTCCGGGGTTTCGATTTCGAGGGCGAGTTGGAGGGACTGTTCGAGGTGGAGGGAGGCTTTCCGAACCTGGGCAGGCTGGTCGATCCGGCCTTCGAAGATCCCGGGGATGGAGAGAGAGGGGGGGGCCTTTGCGGAGGCGGCAATGCGGGTGGGCGGTGGCGGCTGGGTCTTTTGGTCGCCGCCGCGGCGGTAGAGCTGGCTAAGCCAGTCGGGGCCGAGTTGGCGGACGAAGCTGCGGGGTGTCCAGTCGGGAGGGGGCAGCGGATGGCGCGGCGGCGGCGGGGCGGTGCCGGGACGGACGCGGAGATAATAGCTGGCGGCGGGTCCGCCGTGCCCGGAGAAGCCGGATATCTGGAGACGATATGGTCCGGCCGTCGCGAACAAATGGGTGAGGCGGGGTTGGGTGGACAGGCCGGGGAAGAAGAGGTCTTCGTCGTGGAAGGCGAGGCGTTTCCAGCTTTTCGGGGAGAACCAGCTTTCCTGGGCTGGTTCGAGAAGCGTGAGGACCGGATCGAAGGCGGGGCTGGCTGAGACGGCCTCGAAGGTGAGGGCCTCGCCGGCCTGGGTTTTCAGGGTGAAGGTATGAACTTCGCCGGGTTCGCGCAGGACTCCATTGACGACAAGAGGCGGGGCCAGCGTCAGATCGGGTTTGGCAAGGGCAGTGGGCTCGGCAACGACGTGCCAGGAGATTGCATTGGTGATGCCCTGCGGGCCGATGGCGCGCAGCTTCTTCTCCCCGGAAGGAACCGATGGATCGAGAGTGATTTCGATATTCAGTTGATCGGCCGTGGCGGATAGCAGGCGGGCGCGAACGCCGGGTTCGTCGACGGTGAGGGAGTGGAGACCGGCCAAGTTGGCCCCGGCGATGGTGGCCTGATAGGTGGCGCCCGGCGGCCCAGCCAAGGGGTGGACGGACTGCAGGATGGGCTCGGCGGCGCACAATCGGGCGGTGTACGAAAAGAGTACCCACAGGGCGCCCGACATCGGTCCGGCCAGCCGTTTCATGTCTTCAGTGTACGGCGAGATGGTCCGGTTGGAGCGGCGGTGTCCAGAAGCCGGGACATTGATCACGTTACGCCACGGAAACGCGGGGCCGCGGGGTCTTGCTGTTCGAAATCCTGGACGGTTTTTTGTTGGTTTGTCCGTTTCGGATTGACACTTCCGCCGTTCGGACTGATGCTCATTTCTAAAGACTGCTGGCGTGGAGTACCCTATGAGCTCTCCCGTCCCGAGCACACGACAGCGAAGACTTCGAATCCAGTTTCGCAAGGGAGCAAGGATATGAATTGGCAAATCCGAATTGCCGGCCTGTTGTCGTTTCTGATGGCTTCAACGCTTTGGGCTCAACCGACGGCGACGATTGTGGGCCGGGTCTCCGACCAGAGCGGCGCGGTCGTGGGAGGCGCCACAGTCAAAGCGAAAAACGTCTCGACCGGGCTGGAGCGCACCACGACGACGAGTGACAACGGCGACTATGAACTCCCGCTGCTGTCGATCACGGGCAGCTATACTTTAACGGTCTCGCGGAACGGATTTCAGGTGCAGGAGATCAAGGGGTTGACGCTGCAGATTGATCAGCGGGCGCGTATTGACGTGACGATGACGGTAGGCAGTGTGACCGAACGGATTTCGGTGACGGAGTCGGCGCCGATTGTGAATACGGAGAGCGGGTCAATCGGGCAGGTGATCGGCAATCAGAAGATTGTTGATCTGCCGCTGAATGGGCGGAACTTTGTGCAGTTGGCGGCGCTGCTGCCGAATGCGGTGATCGGGACGGCGGGGACAACCGGGGCCTCCGTGGTGGCGGTGAGCGGCGGGAGGCAGAGCAAGACCGAGTTCTTACTCGATGGCATCAGCATTAATGAACAGCTGTTCGACGGCGTGGCGCTGCGGCCCTCGGTGGATGCGATGATGGAGTTCAAAGTCCAGGCGAACTCCTTCTCGGCGGAGTACGGACGCGGGAACGCGGTGTTGAGCGCTACGATCAAGGCCGGTACCAACCAGTATCACGGCACGCTGTTCGAGTTTCTGCGCAACGATCGGCTCGACGCGCGGAATTTCTTCATCCCGCGGAAAGCAGCATACCGGCAGAACCAGTTCGGCTTTGCCTTTGGCGGCCCAGTGGTGCTTCCGAAGCTATTCAACGGCAAAGACAAGAGCTTTTTCTTTCTCAATTATGAGGGCACGCGGATCCGGCAGGGCCGGACGTCGAACGCGATTGTGGCTTCCGACGCGCTGCGGCGCGGGGACTTTTCGAGTAGCTCGGCGCCGGTGCGCGACCCGTTGACCGGTACGCCGTTTCCCGGTAACGTGATTCCTGCCAGCCGGTTGAACCCGGCGACGACTTACTTCCTGCAGTTTGTGCCGTCGGCCAACACGGCGCAGGGCACCTTTGTTTATGGTGCGCCGTTTCAGAGCGATCCTAACCAGGGTAACGCGCGGTATGATCATGTGTTCAGCGGGGCGGACTCGCTGGCGGTGCGCTACAGCATTAACCACGTGCAGAACTTTACGCCAGGGCCGTTTCCGGCCCTGGGAGGGTTCAACCAGCGGCAGCGGGTGCAGAATCTGGTGTTGACGGAGACCCACATTTTCAGCCCGACGACGTTGAACGAGTTGCGATTGGGATATACCCGGCTGCACAATGCCAATCTCAATCAGGGCCTGGGTACGAACCACACGGCCCTCGCGGGAATCCGGGGGTTTGAGGAGACGAGCCAGAACTTTCCCGGCTTTCCGAATCTTGGCATCACGGGCTTTCAGGGGATTCCCGGAAACGCCTTTCAGCCGCTCGTGAATCCCACCAACTCCTACCAGATTGTCGATACGGTCTCTTTCATTCGCGGGGCGCACACGGTAAAAGCGGGCATTGACTTCCGGGATTACCGGCTCACTTCAACGAACTCGGCGAATTCGCGCGGAGCGTTCAGTTTCAATGGCGGCTATACGGGCAATGGATTTGCGGACTACCTGACGGGGTACCCGGTGAACGGGTCACGGAGTTTTCCGCGTAACTTGTTTGGACAGTATGAGACACGGTGGCATTTCTTCGTCCAGGACGACTGGAAGATATCACGCAACGTGACCGTAAACCTGGGATTGCGTTACGAGTTGAACCTGGCGCCGACGCCGATGCACGCCCAGGCGGCCAATTTCAACTTCAATACGGGACGCTGGGCCGTGGCGATGTTGAATGGGCAGGTGAACACAGTGTCGCAGCAGGTGGCGCGTTTTGCCTTTCCCCGCTTTCAGAACCTGATTGACAAGGCCTCGGATGTGGGACTGCCGGAGAAGATGGTCTTCAACCGGTTTAACGATTTCGCGCCGCGGGTGGGGCTGGCCTGGCGGCCATTCGGTAATAACAAAACGGTGGTTCGGACCGGCGCGGGGGTCTTTTACATGATGTCGAGCGGCAACAACGCGGTGAGCGTACCAATCATCAATGTGCCGTTCATTGTGGACGAATCGAAACAGCAGCCAACGGTGGGCGGTTTTCCGACCCTGGATGTGCGGAACTTTTTCGAGCCGTTCAGCGTGAATGCAAACTTTACGACGCCTCTGACGTTCGGATTGAACCCGAACATGAAGACGCCGACGATGTATCAGTGGAACTTTGCGATTCAGCGGGAGTTGGCGCGGGATCTCTCCTTGGAAGTGGCGTATGTGGGCAATAAGTCGTCCAATCTGGAGCGTTATCTGCCGCAGAACCTGCCGCGGATCAGCGCCACGGATACGCGTCCGTTTCAGCAGCGCCGGCCGTTCCCCCAGTACGGCACGGGAACTTATTATGATACCCGGGACAACGCCAACTACAATGCGCTGGAGGCAAAGCTCGAGAAGCGTTTTTCCAAAGGGTTGAGCTTCATGGCGGCTTATGCCTGGAGTAAGTCGATCGATGGCTCAACCAACGACCAAGGCGGCGGCGAAGGGGCCGATAATCCGTTCGACCTGCGATCGATGCGGGGCCGGTCCGGCCTCGACGTGGGGCAGCGATTTGTCCTCAGTTATGGCTGGGACCTGCCGTTTGGCAAGGGCCGGCAGTTCCTGTCGGATATGCCGAAAGCAGCCGATCTGATTTTGGGCGGCTGGCAACTGGGCGGTATCTACACGGCCCAGGGTGGCTTCCCGTTTACCCCGGTGATTGCGAGTGACCCCCATAACATCGGCTTTTCCTACGCCCGGCGGCCGGATGTGATCGGCACCGGCAAGGTGGACAAATGCACTCCGGAGCGGTGCTTCAACATTGCCGACTTCCGCGTACCCCAGCCGTTTGTACCGGGGAACGCGGGACGAAACATTTTGCGGGGACCGGGGATCAACAACTGGGACTTTTCGCTGATGAAGAACTTCAGCTTCCGGGAAGGGGTCTTCCTGCAGTTCCGGGCAGAGTTCTTCAACGTACTTAACAACACACAGTTTCTGAATCCGAATGCCAACATTGAACTGCCGGCGGTGGGTGGCCGGATTTTTGGAGCCAGGGACCCGCGGATTGGCCAGTTAGGATTGAAGTTTTACTTTTGAGGAATCGCGCACAACGGACTCGCTTCGGCCTGTGCGCTTTTAAGGAACCACGGCCTACGGGTTGTGTATTCAACGACTTGGGGATATTGGCGCGGTCCGTTTTGCGGAAAGTTATCCCCTTGGCGGTTTTTGGCGCACCACTCCTCAAGGCTCTGGAAGCCTGTGGGGTTGCGGGCGGATCTTTCAAAGAGCAGGGCAAAGAGCAGGGCAAAGAACAGGCAAGCACGAGCAGGGCCGAGTCGCGAAAAAAGAAAGGGCACTCTTTTATTCAGCGAGCGGCAGTGCCACTGCTGTCACCAAGGGATTGTGCGCGGAACTCGGGACCAATCTTTTGATCGGGCTCAAGGGCACCACTGCTAGGACGGCCTACTTCCGCTGCTCGCGCTTCTTTGAGTCGGACACATCGCTCGCGCCCCGTTCCTTCTCAGTGTTGGCCCTGGGCAGACCAGGGTGTTCCGCTTTTGAGGAATCGCGCACAACGGACTCGCTTCGGCCTGGGCGCTTCTGACGAGGCGGCCCGCGGCGGTGGTGTCATCCTGCGGTGGTCTGCGGTCCATTCGCGATGGTCCTCGCGCGATGCTTTGGTGCAGTGTGATCTGCCCTCTCACCGTCGATCATCGTCGGCGAACCGGGCGGGTGGAGAAAGATCCCCGGCGGAGACCCATCGGGCAAACCGCTCGATCCGTAAACCGCGCCCGCCACCGCGTAGGGCGATCAGGCTCCACCCGAAGCCAGGGACAAACGCGCCGCCGCAGATCGCTCGAAAGCAGCATTCCCGTTTACAACGGATGAACCCGTCTCCCCGCTCCGGAGAATAGCCGCCCGTTGCCTCTGTCCCCGGACGAGCATCCGAGCGGCTGCTCCGCTATCCCACGCCGTGAACTGCCCACCAACCCAACGCTGCTGCCCCGCACAAGCTGGCCAATCGCTGCGTCTCCGCGGCCTGGAACACAGGGCAACTCCCGCCGGACTGGCCTCGTCCGGACCGCGCCGCTACCGACGGTCTCCGACAGGAAGCACTCCCGATCGCTTGGCTTCGTTTCGCAAAATCGACCATCCGCGCCGCTAACCGCATCGCCTCCCGCCAGACGGCCCTAGGCTCTCCCGGCGGGAGAATACGTCCGCCGGACTGGACATGCCCCGCCACTTTTCGCCAACTTTGGCATAGGCTGAGGATATGCGGATGCGATGGTTACTCGGATGGGCCGCTACGGTCGGCCTGTTACAAGCAGCGCCCGGCGACGCGATCGCCCTGCTCAAGACCAAATGTCTCGCCTGCCATAACCCCAAGGTCAAACAGGGAGGTCTCGATCTCTCTACCCGCGAAGCCCTCCTGGTCGGCAGCGAACATGGTCCCGTCATTACCGCCGGCCTACCCGCCGAATCGCAGTTGTATAAGGTAGTCGCCCACATTGTCGAACCGGGCATGCCCTTCAAAGGGAAGAAACTCCCCGATGCCGAAATCCAACTCTTCGCCGATTGGATCAAGGCCGGCGCCCCCTACGAAACCGCCGCCGCCAACCCCGACGCCGAACTCGTCTCCGCCGCCGCCAGCCACTGGGCCTACCGCCCCCCGGTCCGCCCCGCCGCCCGGTCTATCGACGAACTCCTTGCCGCCTCCCGTTTGAAAAAGGGCGTCACCCCCGTCGCCCCGGCCGACCGTGCCACTCTCCTCCGCCGCCTCTACCTCGACCTCATCGGCCTCCCTCCCACCCCGGCGCAGCTCGCGGCCTTCCTGGCCGACCAGCGCCCCAACGCCTACGAACTCGTCGTCGACCAACTCCTTGATAGCCCCCAGCACGCCGAACGCTGGGGCCGCCACTGGCTCGACATCTGGCGCTACTCCGACTGGTACGGCTACCGTAAAACCAGCCAGGTCCGCTACAGCGCCCGCCACATCTGGCGCTGGCGCGATTGGACCATCGACAGCCTCGCCCAAAACAAACCCTACGATCGCATGATCCAGGAAATGCTCGCCGGCGATGAACTCGCCCCCGGCGACCCCGACACCGTCCGCGCCACCGGCTTCCTCGTCCGCAACTGGTACCTGTTCAACCGCAACGTCTGGCTCCAGGACGCCGCCGAATACACCGCCGCCAGCTTCCTCGGACTCACCCTCAAGTGCGCCCGCTGCCACACTCACAAGTACGATCCCCTGCCCCACACCGACTACTATCGCTTCCGCGCCTTCTTTGAATCCCACGAAGTCCGCACCGACCGCGTCCCCGGCCAGGCCGACACCCTCCAGGACGGTCTCCCCCGCGTCTACGACGCCAACGCCGATGCCGTCACCTACCGCTTCATCCGCGGCAACGAAGCCACCCCCGACACCTCCGCCGTCATGCAACCCGGCATCCCCCGCTTCTTCGGCAAGCCTGAACTGCCGCTCGAGCGCGTCTCCCTCCCCTTGGCGGAAACCTTCCCCGACTCCCGTCCCTTCGTCACCCGCGACCTGCTCGCCGCCGCCCGCGCCGCCATCGAAAAGGCCGCCGCCGACCTCAAGAAAGCTCACGAAAAGCCCGAACCCGCCCCCAGCCTCGCCGCCCTCGCCAAAGATCTCGAGTTCCGCCAGGCCGACCTGCCCGCCCTCGAAGCCCGCATCCGCGCCGACCTCGCCACCCTCCAAACCCCCGTCCCCGAAAACATGGAGCAGCTCGCCGAACAGGCCCGTAAACTCGAACTCCAAGCCAACGCCATCAAGGCCGACGCGGAAATGCTCCGCGCCCGCCACGAGTTCTCCCAAAACAAAAACGCCGCCGCCGCCGCCCGCCTCGAAGCCGCCACCAAACTCCTCAAGGAACCCGCCGAAGGCTACACCCCCATCGGCCCCAAGTACCCCGCCTCCAGTTCCGGACGCCGCCTCGCGCTCGCCCGCTGGATCACCGGCAAAGACAACCCGCTCACCGCCCGCGTCGCCATCAACCACATGTGGGCCCGCCACTTCGGCGCTCCCCTCGTCCCCACCGTCTTCAACTTCGGCAAAAGCGGCCAGCCCCCCTCCCATCCGGAACTCCTCGACTGGCTTGCCGTCGAATTCATGCAGCGCAACTGGGATATGAAAGCCATGCACCGGCTCATGGTCACCTCCCAGGCCTACCGCCTCTCCTCCGCCCCCGCCCCCGCCCAGCAGCAGGCCGACCCCGATAACCGCACCCTCTGGCGCGCCAACGTCCGCCGCATGGAAGCCGAAGTCGTCCGCGATAGCGCCCTCCATGTCGCCGGCCTCCTCGACCCCGCCCGCGGCGGCCCCGAAATCGACGAAACCAAAGGCCACGACGTCTTCCGCCGCAGCCTCTACTTCCGCACCGCCCCGGACCTGCAGATGGACATGCTCAAAGTCTTCGACGCCGCCAGCCCCATCGAGTGCTTTGAGCGCAGCCAGAGCATCGTCCCCCAGCAGGCCCTCGCCCTCGCCAACGGCAAGCTCAGCTTCACCGTCTCCCGCGCCATCGCGGCCAGCCTCGCCGGCCTCACCGATCCCCACGCCTTCGTCCAGGCCGTCTTTGCCCGCCTCCTCGGCCGCCCCGCCAAGCCCGGCGAACTCCGCGAATCCGCCGCCTATCTCGACGACTCCCTCCCGCGCCGCGAAAGCCTCGTCCACGTCCTGCTCAACCACAACGACTTCGTTACCATCCGATAAGAGGAATCTCCCATGGCCCGTCGAAACATCTGCTCCGATCCGAAATCCCGCCGCATCTTCCTCGCCGACGCCGGCATGGGACTCGCCGGCCTCGCCCTCGGCACCCTCCTCACCCCCCAATCCATCGCCGCCGTCCAGCCCCACTTCGCCCCCAAAGCCAAACGCGTCATCTGGCTCTTCATGCTCGGCGGCGTCTCCCACGTCGAATCCTTCGACCCCAAACCCGAACTCAATAAACACGCCGGCAAACAGCTTTCGGAAACGCCCCATCGCGATACCCTCACCAACCCCTTCGTCAAGGAAAACCTCAAAGCCTTCGTCCCCGGTCAGCACCAGATCAAGCTCACGCTCTATCCCATGCAGACCGGCTACCAGCCCCGCGGCAAGAACGGCGTCCTCGTCTCCGACTGGTTCCCTCACATCGGCAGCCAGATGCACGAAGTCTCCCTCATCCGCTCCACCTGGACCACCGACAACGACCACGGCGCCATCCTCCAGTTCCACACCGGCCGCCACATCTTCGACGGCTACCTGCCCACCCTCGGCTCCTGGGTCCACTACGGCCTCGGCTCCCTGAACGAAAACCTCCCCGCCTACGTCGTCCTCGGCGAACCGCCCGGCGACTGCTGCGGCGGCAACGGAACCCATGGCTCGGGCTATCTCGGTCCCGAACACGCCGGCGTCTCCCTCGACGTCAACCCCGAAAACCCCCTCCCCTTCGTCTCCCCCGGCGCGGAGCTTTCCAAGGCCGACCAGGAGCGCGAATTCGCCCTCCTCCGCAAGCTCAACGGCATGTCCGCCGCCGAATACCCCCAGGACCCCGCCCTCGCCGCCCGCATCAAGTCCTACGAACTCGCCTTCCGCATGCAAATGGCCGTTCCTGAAGCCATCCAGTTCAAAGAAGAGTCCCCCGCCACCCGGAAACTCTACGGTCTCGACCAGGAGATCACCCGCCCCTTCGGCCAGGTCTGCCTCGCCGCCCGCCGCCTCTCCGAACGCGGGGTCCGCTTCGTCCAGGTCTATCACGGCGGCGCCGGCAACGCCTGGGACGCCCATAAAGACCTCAAGAAAAATCACTCCTCCCTCGCCATGAAGGTGGATCAGCCCATCGCCGCTCTACTCCAGGACCTCAAACAGCGGGGCCTGCTTGAGGAAACCCTCGTCGTCTGGGCCACCGAGTTCGGCCGCACCCCCGGCGCCGAAGCCTCCAACGGCCGCGACCATCACCCCTTCGGCTTCTCGGTCTTCATGGCCGGCGGCGGCGTTAAAGCCGGAGTCGTCCACGGCGCTACCGACGAAATCGGCTTCCACGCCGTCGAAAACCGCCACTACGTCACCGATATCCACGCTACCGTCCTCCACCAACTCGGCCTCGACCCCCGCCGCCTCGATATCCCCGGCCGCAAACGCATCGACATCGACTACGGCAAGCCCATCAAGGAGATCCTTGTTTAGCGCCCTCGCCGCCGCGGTCTGGACCATCGAAACCCTTCTGGCCCTGCCCGCCCTCGGCGACCCTCAAATCCGCCCCGACGGCGCCGCCTACGCCTACGTCCTCAATGGCCAGGTCCACCGCGCCGCCCTCCCCGCCGGCCCACCTGTCGCCGTCGCCGCGGGCAGTCGCCCCCGCTGGTCCCCCAACGGCAAACTCCTCGCCTACCTCGCCAACGGCAAAATCCGCCTCGGCAAACACTCCTACGGCGCCGCCGTCAACGCCTACTCCTGGTCCCCCGACGGCAAGGCCTTCGCCTATCTCGCCACCGATAACCCGCCCCCGGTCGACCCCATCGTCAACCGCGACACCAGCCGCTATACCGGACTCTTTCTCCAACCTCTCTCCGGCGCCCCGCCCCGCCGCCTCACCGGCCCTACCCGCCACGTCCTCTCCTACGCCCTCTCCCCCAACGGCAAGCGCGCCGCCATCGCCGTCCAGCGTACCCCCAAACCGGAAGACATCTTCCACGTCGATATCCTCGAAATCGACCTCGCCACCGGCGCCGAAACCCCGCTCGTCACCCAGCCCGGCCGCGATGCCGAACCCGCCTACTCCCCCGGCGGCAAGCACATCGTCTTCCACTCCCAGTGCGGCTCGCTCAACTACTTCAACGAGCGCCAGATCGGCTTCGTCCCCTCCGGCGGCGGGGAAATCCAGTATCTTACCCGCCTCCTGCCTTTCGACCTCTTCCGCAACGGCAACGCTTACGCCTGGTCGCCCGACGGCCAGCGCCTCCGCTTCACCGCCGGCCAGGGCACCCAGGACGATCTCTGGGAGCTCCACCTACCCACCGGCCAAGCCACCCGCCTCGCCGAACAGATCTCCGGCGCGGCCAGTTTCAGCCACGACCTCTCCCGCGCCGTCTTCCTCAAAACTCACCCCGCCCATCCCCCCGAAATCGTCCTCTGGGAAGCCGGCCGCGAAAGCACCCTCACGCAGGTCTTCGCCCCCCTGGCCGCCCTCCCGCCCGTCAAGAGCGAAGTGGTGCGCTGGAAGGCCCGCGATGGCCTCGCCGTCGAAGGCGTCCTCTGGCTGCCCTTTAATTTTCAGCCCGGTCGTCCCGTCCCCGTCCTCACCGAACTCCACGGTGGCCCCACCGGCGTCGCCCTCACCGCCTTCCCCAACGGCCGCACCTACCCCACCGTGGCCTTCCTCGAGCAAGGCTTCGCCGTCTTCGCCCCCAACTTCCGCGGCAGCGCCAACTACGGCGCCGAGTTCCGCCACAAAAACACCCTCGCCCAGGGCATCGGCGACTTCGATGACCTCATGACTGGCCTCGACGAACTCGTCCGCCGCGGCATCGCCGATCCCCAGCGCCTCGGCGTCATGGGCTGGAGCTACGGCGGCTACCTCTCCGGCGCCACCATCGCCCAGACCAAACGGTTCCGGGCCGCCTCCGTCGGCGCTCCCTCCGTCGACTGGCTCGCGTACTACGGCGAGTTCAACGGCGCCCGCGAAGTCCTCTGGACCTACTTCGGCGGCAAGCCGCACGAAGTGCCCGAAAACTACCTCCGCCACTCCTACGGCCACAAGCTGAAGGACATCACCACCCCGACGCTCCTGCAGATCGGCGCTCTCGACTGGCAGTACACCGCCCCGATCTATCAATCCCTCCGCGACCGCGAAATCCCCGTCGAGTACGTCGTCTACCCTCGCGAAGGCCACGGCATCACCGAGAAAGCCCACCAGCGCGATCTCATGGAACGTAACCTCCGCTGGATGACCACCTGGCTCAAGAACTGATCTACTGGCCCTCCGGGAGCGTGAAGCACAGGATATTCGGCCCCGCCGCAAACGCCAGATACTGCCGGCCCGCCGCCGCGAACGTCATCGGCGAAGAGCGCCAGCTGTGCCCGTCCCCCAGCGCCGCCGATGCGTTCGTCTGGATGTGCCATAGGTCTTTGCCCGTCCGTGCATCCACGGCGCCCAGCGCCCCGCTGTCCTCCCCAAAGAAGATCACCCCACCGGTCGAAAGCACCCCGCCCCAACTGTCGGCCGGGCCCTGCTGGCCCACCTCCCACACCCGCTTGCCCGTTTCAATATCAATCGCCCGCAGAAACATCTGCCCCGGCTCCAGCGCAATCGGCTTCGGATTCCAACTCGGCGGCTTCGTGTAGATCCCGCAGGCCTCCCGCGTCTGCAGGTAGAACAGGCCCGTCTCCGGGCTCAGCGCCATGGACGGCCAGTTCGTTGCGCCCAAAACATTCGGGCAGACCTTCGTGCCGTCCCGCTGCGGCTCGAGCCCCGGTACGACGATCGGCCGCCCGTCCTTGCCAATGCCCGTCGCCCACGTCAGCTTATCGACGAACTTCTCGCCCAGCAGCAGTTCGCCCGTCGTGCGGTCGAACACGTACAGAAAACCGTTCCGATTGGCCTGAATCAGCAGCTTCCGCTCCCGCCCGCGGTACGTGCGGTTGACGAGCAGCGGCGTCTGCCCCGCGTCCCAGTCGTACAGGTCATGGGGGGTGAACTGATAGTGCCACTTGAGCTTGCCGGTTGCGGCATCGAGCGCGATCACCGAATCCGAGTAGAGGTTGTCGCCTTTGCGCTGGTCTCCGTTCATCGCCGGATACGGGTTGCCCGTGCCCCAGAAGACGGTGTTGGTTTCCGGGTCAAACGTCCCCGTCATCCACGTCGCGCCGCCCCCGCCGAACTCGCCAAGCGCGGTGCCCTGCCAGGTCTCCGACAGCGGTTCGCCCGGCTTCGGGACCGTCCAGAATCGCCAGACCCGTTCGCCGGTCGAGGCCTTGTAGGCGTCCAGGAACCCCCGCATGCCCAGGTCGCCGCCGGACACCCCGGCCACCACCAGATCGTTGACAATCAGCGGCGCGGCCGTGTTGCCGATATTCGTCTTGTCCGCCACACCCTCGGTGATCACCGACTCCCAAAGCAGCGCGCCCGTCACCCGATGCAGCGCTAGCAGGTGCGCGTTGTCCGTAACGACGAACACCCGGTCGCCCAACACCGCCACGCCGCGGTTGGTGCCCTTGGCCGGATCGCCCTTCGTTTCGGGGGACCGCGGCCGCTCGTATTTCCAGATCGTGCGGCCGGCCCGCGCATCGAGGGCGTGCACCTGATTCGGTCCGGTGATATACATGACCCCATCGATCACCACCGGCGTCAGCTCCAGCGTGTTGTGGTCAATCGGGTAGACCCACGCCAGCTGTAGCTTCGCGACGTTGGCCGGGGTGATCTGCCCCAGCGGACTATGCCGGTTTCCGGTGAGCGCGCCGTGGTAGGTGGGCCAATCGTGCGGGTTCGCCGCGAGCTTCCCGGTCTCGTTTGCCCATGCCCGCGCCGGCCGCCCCGCCACCGGCCCGGTCAGGCCCGCCAGGTACGCCATCACGTCGCGGCAGTCGCCGCACTTGGCCCGGGGCATGGCCGAACCGGTCTCGATCTGCACCTCCCGCAGCTCCCGCTGGTTGAGCAGGTGGAAGCGGCCGCTCAAGTCCTGCAGTTGCAGGTTGTAGCGGCTGCGGTTGCGGGCGAAGCCACGCAACTCCCGCCCGTCGGCCGTCCGCACCCGCGCCGGCTCATAGCCGGGCCGCACCTTCGCGCCCGGGTTCGCGAGCGCCTCGGTGATTTCGGCCACGGTCAGCTCGTTGCCGATGCTCGACAGATCCGGCCCCCGGGCCTCGCCCCGTCCCCCCACCATGTGGCAGGACGCACACCCGCCTTCCCCGAAAAAGAACCGCTCGCCAGCCGCCCGGTCCCCCGCCGGAATGTTACCCGCGGCGGGCGCCGAGTAGGCGCGCACGAACTTCGTCAACTGCTCCAGCTCCGCCGCCGCCAGGCGCGGAAAGGCCGGCATCCCGCGCGCGGGCACCCCGTTGCGAATCGTCTCCCGGGTCTGGTCGAAACTGTTCGTCCGCAGCCGTCGCGAATTCGTCAGGTTCGGCCCGCGCTCGGTGCCGCGCGCGTCGCTGCCGTGGCAGACGGCGCACTGGCTGTCATAGAGAGCGCGGACATCCTGCGCCGGAACATCGGGCGCGAGTAAGTGCGCGAATAAGACGGAGACGGCGAATCGCATGATACTGTTTGATTCTACTTGGGCTGGCGCTCCACCGGAGCGATCGGCCCGGTGAGCGTAAATGCCGTCCACGACGCATCGTTATCCCCCCGGCCATAGATCAGAAAATGCCCGCCGTACTCGCCGCCATCGGGATCGGTGTGGACAATCGTCAGGCCGTAGGTGTCGCCGATTCTCGGCGCGCGCCACGCCGGGCTGCTCACCCCGAACGTCGGCGCCATCGCCACGCGAGCTTCGAACGTGAAGCCTTGCGGGTTCGGCTTCACCGCCCACGCGACGGCTCCGGCCGGGATCGGCTCTTCGAGATAGGTTTTGCCACCCGGCGCGCCGTGGCGCCACCAGGCGGCGTAGGGCGGCTTGGCCGGGTCGGCGACGAAACAGAAAGCGTTATCGCGTTCGCCGAAGTTTTGGCCGCGGGCGAGGCGCGGGGCTTCGATAAACCAGCAGATGGCATCCTTGTAATACCAGCGCTTGGGCTCGTGGGCCCGGTCGGCGACGTCGTTGACGTTGTCGGTGACCTCCGCGCCGAGATAAATGGAGGTGTCGTCCCAGGCGGTGTAGTAGCGCGCGGCCAGGTCCTGCTCCGGCGCCGCGGTCTCGCCCGGATGCAGCGTGATCCGATTCCTTTCCGGTTCGTACCACGGCGACCGCCGCAGCCGCTCGATATCCCACAGGCCGTCGTTGTGGGCCAGGCGCTTCCATTCGCTCAGGTTGCCGTCAATCGTGGGCGTTGTCGTCAGCTTGGGGATCTGCGCCGAGGCGATGGCCGGAAGCAGCCACAAGAGCACACGGACCCCGGCTCGGGAGGACTGTGTCATCAGAGCGTAAGGTATCACGTCCAGCCCGGTCTCCCATCGGGAACCGCTCCAACAAAGGGTTGCCCAGCGTTGCCAACCAGGTCGTCTCCCGGAACGGTTTCTGTGGTGGTTGAGCGCCTCGTATCGTGCGCGCGGTGCCCTGCGGATGCCGGATGGGAGCGCCGCAGGGGCCGATCGCCCGGCCCCTCGCCGTGCTTCGATTCTCGCGGACCTTAAAGGCCGCTATGGCCTAAACCTTAGAAGGCATACCGCCGATACCTAGGGTGAGGTCTGGAGAGTCTATGGCGCTTCCCCACATTGCCCTGCCGGGTTCCGGCATTGAAGTCGTTCTTGGCGCGCCGATACCCGCGGCGGGGAACGACGGCGGGCGGATAAACCGACTGTCAGAGTTACTGTCGGGTGCGAGGAACCCGCAGAATCCGGGGATTCCGCGGATGCAGTTTCCATGGACGTGGCTGGCGCGGCTGGAGGATCTGCCGCTGCCCTCGGCGATGATTGCCTCGTTGGCGGCCGGGGGGATCGTGTACGCGCTGCAACTGGCGGAGATGCTGGGGCGTTCGGTTCCGCTGCTGCCGCGGGTGCGGCGGGACCTGGAGGCCTGCTGCCGTCAGTTAGGCATTGAGCCGGGCGATCAGGCGCCATCGTGGTTTAAAGAGCATCTGGACACGCTGGAGGTGGCGTTTGGAGCGGCTGTCCGGCGGAAGGTGGTGGAGCACGTCTCCTGG
Source organism: Bryobacteraceae bacterium CoA2 C42 (assembly GCA_019931245.1). Lineage (GTDB taxonomy): Bacteria > Acidobacteriota > Terriglobia > Bryobacterales > Bryobacteraceae. The sequence goes on along the minus strand of JAINDL010000019.1, from coordinate 141,239 downwards.
CAGTTGCCGTTTGCGCAGGCCGTGGCTGCCGTGGGCAGGCCGGCGGGCCGGGCGTGGCCGGTGGCGCGGGTGGGGGGCGAACGGCCCTGGATCAGTTTGCCGGCGGGTTTGGCGGTACCAGCCCTGCAGCGGCCGGTGATTGCGTTGACGCCGCCCGATCCGGTCAACGCGTTCAGCGGATTCGCGGTGGCGGGTTCGAACACGCTGGAGTTGACGATGGCTTATCCGGTGCCGCTCTCGGCGACGGACCGGGTGTGGCTATGGCAGCGGGAAGAGGCTGGGCCGGTTGGTTATGCGCTGCGCGGCGGGTCGGAGCAGAGTTGGCGGGTGGAGGGTATCGCCGATGCTCAGAGTGTTCTGGGCGTATCGCTCGAGCGAGCCGGGGTTTGTCTGGGATCGACGTTTCGTTCCGAGGCCGATCTGGCCGAGGTGGTGCTGATCGCCGAAGGCTGGGAGAACCTCGCGGGATGGTTGCGATGGTCCCGGGCGCCGGTCTTCAATGGGTTGGTGAAGCGGGCAGTGGCGCGTCGGGTCAAGGCTGAGCCGGAGGCTGCGCTGGCCGCGTGGCTGGCGGCGGATGGCCCGGAGGGCCTCGAGGCGCCGGGAGGTCCGGCCACGGCGGAGCTGTTCCAGGAGTTTTTCGGGAACTGGTGGGCGAGCGCGGAGGAGGCCGACGCGATACTGCGGGCGGCGTCCCTGCAGGGACAGGATCCGGAGGCGTGGGTGCGTCTGGCGGCGGCGTATCCTATTCTGCTCGGCCAGGTGCTGGCCGCGGGCTGGCTGGAGCGTCCAGCGCCCGCCCGGCAGGCGCTGCGGGCGGAAATTTGTGACCGGTTGGCGCTGTGGATTACCCCGGAAGGCAAAGGCGGGGAGGCACATTGGGAGTTGGCTGAACAGGTCGCCTTGGGCCGCGCGGCTGAAGAGTGGGGCGTGGGGGAATGGTTCTTTACCTCGCGCGGGCAGACCGGGGCGCTGAGCGATTGGGTGCATGGGCGGCCGGTGCCGCCGGAGATGCGGCGCCGGTGGATGAGCGCCTGGGCGGGCCCTGGAGCGTGCCAGTGGACGGCCATGCACGTGGTGCGGGAGTTGTGGCGCGAGGCCCGGGCAGGGGCGGAAGAGCGGGGGCTGCTACCGGCTGATGCCGGTTAGGGGGCTCGAGGCGCTGGCGTAGAGCCGGCGGGGCATGCGGCCGGCCTGGAAGGCGAGTCGCCCGGCGTGGACAGCGTGGTTCATGGCGGCGGCCATGCGCGGGGCATCGGTAGCTTCGGCAATGGCCGTGTTCATCAGGATGCCGTCGTAACCCAACTCCATGGCGATGACGGCATCGCTGGCGGTTCCGACACCGGCGTCGACGATGAGCGGCACGGCCGTGATCTTTTCGCGCAGGATGCGCAGGTTGGTCAGGTTCTGAATGCCGAGTCCGGAGCCGATGGGCGCGGCGAGTGGCATGACGGCCGCGGCGCCGGCGTCGATCAGCTTGCGGGCGTTGATCAGGTCGTCGGTGGTGTAGGGCAGGACCACGAAGCCCTCCTTGGCGAGTACGCGGGTGGCTTCGAGCAGGCCTTCGTTATCCGGGAACAGGGTCTCCGGGTCCCCGATGACTTCGAGCTTCACCCAGTGGGACAGCCCTACCTCGCGACCGAGGCGGGCGGCACGGATCGCCTCGTCGGCGTTGTAGCAGGCGGCGGTATTGGGGAGCAGGAAGTACCGGTCGCGCGGGATATAGTCGAGCAGGGACTCGCGCGTGCGATCGGTCAGGTTGACCCGGCGGACCGCTACCGTGACCACTTCGGCGCCGGAGGCTTCGTGACACGCGGCCATCTCCTGGTGCGACCGGTACTTGCCAGTACCCACCAGGAGGCGGGAGCGGAAGGGGCGACCCGCGATTGTCAGACCATCATTCATTTTTCTATTCTACGCCGCCGCGGATTTGTAGAAACGAATCGAAGGAAGACAGCACGAGAGTTTGAACGCGGGCGGTGAATATTTTTGCGATTTCTGATCCAAATAGGGCACTGAATCCGCGTTCCCTATGAGCCGTTACTGGTAAAGAGTCTGGGCGGGCCGCAATGATACCTTAATTCACTTGACTGGCCTGTGAGGCACCGATATACTCCCTCTGGATCTCCAGATCGAGTGAAGACAGGCGCGCCGAGTCTGAGCGCCTTTTCGGCACCTCCATCAGAGACTTTACCAGGCATCGCCTCAGGAGAACTACGAGGACCTTATGGCAAGAGAGAGCACGCAGCACAAATTGGATCGTGTTCGGCCGCCGCGAGTGCAGATCACCTATGACGTCGAAATAGGAGACGCGATTGAACTCAAAGAGCTGCCGTTCGTAATGGGGGTTCTGGGAGATTTCACCGGCCAGCCCGTGGAACCCCTGCCCCGACTCCGCGACCGGAAGTTTGTCGAGGTGAATCCTGACAACTTCGACCAGGTCCTGGAAGGAATGAAGCCCCATTTGGCCTTCTCAGTTGAGAATAAACTGAGCGAGGACGCCGATGCGGGACAGTTGAAGGTCGACCTGAAGTTCGCCAGCCTCGATGACTTCAATCCGGAGAACGTCGCCCGGCAGGTGAAGCCCCTCAAGGAGCTGCTCGACCTCCGGACGCGTCTTTCCGACCTACGCGGCACTCTGCAGACCAACGAAAAGTTGGAAGAGACCCTGATGGAAACGCTGAAGGACGCCGGCAAGATGGACAAACTCAAGGCCGAACTCGGCACGGGGGGCACTGAGTAATGAGCGACGCACAGAAGGCACAGGCGGCGGCGCAGGAGCAGACGCTCGAACTCGGCCTGCTCGACCAGATTGTCGAACAGGGCCGGGTCGGGACCGATTCGGCCAGCAAAGAGCGCGGCAAGTCGCTCGTCAAGGAGTTCGTGCAGCAGGTGCTGCAAGGGCAGATGACCATCTCGCGCGATACCGAGGCGATGATCAACGCCCGCATCGCGCAGATTGACCACCTGATTTCGATTCAGTTGAACGAAATCATGCACCACCCGTCGTTCCAGAAGCTCGAGGGCTCCTGGCGCGGGCTGAAGTACATGATGGACCAGTCGGAAACCAGCGAAATGCTGAAGATCAAGGTCCTCAATGTGTCGAAGAAGGAGCTGCTGCGCGACCTGCAGCGCGCCCCGGAGTTCGACCAGAGTGCCATGTTTAAGAAGGTGTACGAGGAGGAGTTCGGCATCTTCGGAGGCGCCCCGTTTGCCGCCCTGGTGGGTGACTACGAGTTCACCAAGCACCCCGAGGACATTGAACTGCTCGAACGGGTCAGCAACGTGGCCGCGGCCGCACACGCGCCCTTCCTCACGGCGGCCTCGAACGAACTGTTCAACCTTGAAAGCTTCACCAGCCTCGATCAGCCGCGCGACCTGGGCAAGATCTTCGACAACACGGAATACGCCAAGTGGAAGAGCTTCCGGGCTTCGGAAGACTCGCGCTACGTTGGCCTGTGCCTGCCGCGGATCCTCGGCCGCCTGCCGTATGGCCCCGATACCAAGCCGGTCGAAGCGTTCAACTACCAGGAAGGCGTGGATGGCACCGAGCACAACAAGTACCTGTGGTCCAACGCCGCCTACGCCCTCGGCGCCCGCCTGACCAACAGCTTTGCCAAGCACCACTGGTGCGCGGCGATTCGCGGCGTCGAAGGTGGCGGCCTGGTGGACGGGCTGGCCGTGCACAACTTCCGCACCGACGATGGCGACGTGGCGATGAAGTGCCCGACCGAAGTGCCGATTACCGACCGCCGCGAGAAAGAACTCGCCGATCTCGGCTTTATTCCCCTGGTCCACTGCAAGGGCACGGACTACGCGGCGTTCTTCAGCGTCCAGTCGGCGCAAAAGCCCAAGCTGTATGACAAAGACTCGGCCAACGCCAACGCCCGGCTATCGGCCCAACTGCCCTATATCCTCGCCGTCAGCCGCTTTGCGCACTACCTGAAGGCGATGATGCGGGATAAGATCGGCAGCTTCATGTCGCGTTCGCAATGCGAGACGTTCCTCAATCAGTGGATCTCGCAGTATGTGCTGCTCGATGACGACGCCTCGGCGGAGATGAAGTCCAAGTTCCCCCTCCGCGAAGCCCGTATCGATGTTTCGGAGATTCCTGGCAAGCCCGGGGCCTACCGCGCCGTATCGTTCCTGAAGCCGCACTTCCAGCTCGACGAACTGAGTGTTTCGCTGCGCCTGGTGGCGGACCTGCCGCCTCCGGCCAAGGGCTGATTTCCGCGCGGGGGCTGATGGGTTTTCCCTCCGGCCCCCGCGTTATTTAGTGAACCGGCTTACAAGAAAAGCTGACTTGGCGAAAACCTTCCGGTGCGATAACCGAGACTATTCGCTCACTACTAACAAAAGTTTCTACCGCAAGTTACTCAGGAGATAAGACCATGCCATTTGATGCCTTTTTGAAACTGGACGGGATTCCGGGCGAGTCGCAGGACGACAAGCACAAAGAGTGGATTGAGCTCCACAGCTTTTCGATGGGGATCGTGCAGACCGCCGGCGGACAGCGCTCAACGACGGGCGCGGCGACTGCTGGCCGCTGCGACCACATGGATCTGTCGATCGTGAAGAACCTCGACAAAACCACGCCGAAGCTGAACCTGTTCTGCTGCAACGGCACGCACATCAAGAAGATCGAACTCGAACTGTGCCGCGCCACGGGCGACAAACAGCTCTACTACAAGATCACCATGGGCGACTGCATCATCACCAGTGTTCGCCCCGGCGGTTCGGTCAGGAGCGGCGACACGCTACCGCTCGAAGAGGTCTCCTTCAACTATGGTGACATCGAATGGGAGTACACCCAGACCGACCACAAGACGGGCAAACCCTCCGGTAAGGTCGCCTCGAAGTGGACCCTCGTCCAGAACAAGGGCGGCTAGTCGCCTTCCTGCCTTCGGCGGCATAGCCTTCTGACCCATGACAGCCAAGGATCTTTATCAGGCAGGAAAGCTGAAGGAAGCGATTCAGGCGCTGAACGGCGAGGTCCGGGACAACCCGGCCGATGTTCGGCGCCGGACCTTTCTGTTCGAACTGCTGACTTTCGCGGGCGAGTATGATCGCGCGCAGAAGCAGCTACAAGTACTGGCCGATTCGAGCGGCGATGCCAAACTGGGGACGGTGCTGTATCTGTCCGCCCTGCACGCCGAAAAAACACGAAAAGAGACATTTGCCAAGGGCGACTATCCCACCCACGTCGCCGATGCCGCCGAGACCCCCCTCACCGGGACCTTGAACGGCCGGCGGTTTGCAACCCTGGTCGACGCCGACCCGCGGATTGGGCCGCGTCTCGAATGTTACGCCGCCGGCGCCTACATCTGGATCCCCTTCAAACATATTGAAGAGATCGAGGCGATGCCGCCCAAGCGGGTCCGCGACCTGATCTGGATTCCCGCGCTCGTCCGCACCGGTCCCGAGTTCAAGGCGATGGAGCTCGGCGAAGTTCTGCTGCCCGCCCTCACCTGGGACGCCAGCACGGACGCCGACGACAACGTCAAACTGGGACGCGTCAGCGAGTGGTACGAAAACGAAAAGGGCGAGGTCTGTCCCATCGGACAGAAGATGCTCCTGGTGGACGGGGAGGAGTTGCCGATCCTCGAACTGCGCAAACTGGTCTTTGACCGGGCCGAAGCCGCGCCGGCCACCGAAGCGACCGAAGAGTAAGCGATGCCTCTCCGCGAAGACCTGCTCAACCCCATCCCGGGAGACAATCCCAGCGGAGAGTACCTCTACTACACTCCGGTCTACGACAAAATCAAAGAGGCCCGGCGGGAGGACGACGAAGGGCCGGTGGGGGAGTGGCAGCGGGAACGAAAACTGGCTGACTGGAACACGGTCATGAAGCTGGCCGGAGAGTCTCTGGCCACGAAGACCAAGGACCTGCAGCTGGCCGCGTGGCTCACCGAAGCCCACCTGCGGAAAGAGGGCTTCGGCGAGTTCCGGAAGTCGCTGGACATGATCAAGGGTCTCGTCGAAAACTTCTGGGACACGCTGTACCCGGAACTCGAAGACGGCGACGCGGAGTTTCGGGCCACGCCGCTACAGTGGCTGGGGAACTTCAATCTCCAGATCCACATGGTGCCGATTGTCCGCACCTCGGCCGGTTACAGCGATATCCGCTACCAGGAGTCCCGCAAGGTTGGCTACAAGGCGGATGCCGAAAACGACAGCACCAAGCTCGAAGCGTTTCTTGAAAAGACTCGCGAGGGCAAGATCAGCGGCGACGATTTCGACAAAGAGTTCAACGCCACACCCAAAGCCTGGTACGTCACGCAGCTTGAAAGCATCGACGGGTGTCTCGAGTCGCTTGAGGCTCTGCAGATCGTCTGCGAGGAAAAGTTCGGCGACATGGCGCCGGGCTGGACCAGCCTGCGGGGCGCGCTCGAAAAAGTGCGCCAAACGGTCAACATTCTTCTCAATCGGAAGCGCGAGAAGGAGCCCGATGAGCCCCGCGACGAGGTTTATGAGGAACAGACCGTTGTCGAGGAAGCGGAGACCACTTACTACGAATCGACCGCAGTGGCCGCCGCCCCGGCGGCCCGCGTTGTAAAGCGATCGGGGCCGCTCGCCGCCGAACCGGTGGATCGCGAGGATGCGATCGCGCGCGTCGTCTCCGCCGCGAAGTTTCTGCGCAGCGAAGACGCCTATTCCCCGGCCCCTTACCTGATGCTCGTAGGGCTCCGCCACGGCGAATTACGCGCCTGCGGCGAGACGATCGACGCCAGGCTGCTCGAACCTCCACCCACCGAGATTCGCCAGCAGCTCAAGCAGCATGCGATAGACTACAACTGGCAGGGGGTGCTCGACACCGCCGAAGCGGCCATTGCGCTGCCCTGCGGCCGGGGCTGGCTCGACGTGCACCGCTACGCCGCCCAGGCCTGCGCCGAACTCGGCTACTACTACGCCGGGCTCCAGAACGGCATCAAGGCCGCTCTGCGCGCCCTGCTGACCGACTATCCGGGCCTGCTCGACATGACCCTGATGGACGATACCCCCACCGCCAACGCCGAAACCACCAACTGGCTGAAGGCCGAAGTCCTCGCCGGGGTGAGCGCCGCGCCGGCGCCTGAGCCCTCCTACGCGCCGCCTCCCGTCGAAGCCGCCCCGGTGGAGGGGGAATCCGGCGAACCGGCCCCGCCCGACGCCTGGGAGTTGGCCCGCGACGCCGCGCGCGGCGGCCGGATCCGCGAAGCCATGGATCTGATGGCGCGCGAAGCCGCCGTCGAACGCAGCGGCCGCGGGCGATTCCTCCGCCGGACGCAGTTGGCTTCCTTATGCATGGAGACCGGTAACGAGGCCATCGCTCACTCCATCCTGGATGAACTCGCCGCCGAGATCGACTCCCGGCGCCTCGAAGACTGGGAGCCGGTGGAGGCCGTGGCCCATCCGCTCCTGCTGCTCTACCGCTGTCTCCGGCGGCAGGACAGCGAAAGCCCGGCGGCGAAAGCCCTGTTCGCCAGGATCTGCCGCCTCGATCCCGGGCAAGCGTTGAGCGTCAGCCGGTAAACCGCGATGGCCAAAGGTGACTTCGATCAGAACGTAACGCTCTCGGTGCTTGACCGTCTGATCGACCGCGAGCCGAAGAGTCCCACCGCCGAGGCGCGGTTGTCCCGTGCCCAGTCGATCCGTCTGCTCAAGGCCGCCGTCAAGCGCGATCTCGAATGGCTGCTCAACTCGCGCCGCATCAAAGAGGAGTCCGTCGACGCCAAAAGCGAGCTCACCCGCTCGCTGTTCAACTACGGCCTGCCGGACCTGACCAACTTCGGCCTCCACTCCTCCCGCGACCAGAACCGGCTCACCTGGATGCTCGAATCGACGGTCGCCATGTTTGAACCGCGGCTGCGCAACCCCAAAGTCTTCATGGAACCGGTGGAACCCGGCTCGAAGCAACTGCGCTTCCGCATCGACGGGCTGCTCGACATGGACCCGGCACCCGAACGCGTCACCTTCGACACGATGCTCGACCTGACCAGTCAAGCCTACGTCGTCAAGGGCAACGGGTAGAGGAAGAGCGCGGTGCGGGACGAGCTTCTCCATTATTATGAGCGCGAGCTGACCTTCCTGCGCCAGATGGGCGCCGAGTTCGCCGAAAAGTACCCGAAGATCGCCAGCCGGCTGACGCTCGAGCCGACACAGTGCGAAGACCCGCACGTCGAACGCATGATCGAGGCGTTCGCCTTTCTCGCCGGCCGCGTCCATCTCAAGATCGACGACGAGTTTCCCGAGATCACCGAAGCCCTGCTCGGGGTCGTCTACCCGCACTTCGTCCGCCCGATCCCTTCGATGTCCATCGCCGAACTGTCGTCGGATCCCGAGAATGCCGCCCTGATCACGGGCTTCCCCGTCCCCCGCGGCGCCGTCCTCAGTTCCCGCCCCATCGACGGCCTGCCCCTCCGCTTCCGCACCTGCTTCGACGTCACGTTGTGGCCGCTCATGGTCGGCGGGACGGCCTGGAAATCGCCGGACCGCCTCTCGCCTGCCCCCAAGTCCTCCGGCGCCACCGCCGCCCTGCGCACCGAAGTCCGTTTTGCGCCCGGCGTCCAGGCTGATAAGCTCAATCTGCGCTCCCTGCGCTTCTTCCTCAACGGCGAAGCGTCGATGATCCATTCCCTGTACGAGCTGCTGTGCAACAACACGGCGCAGATCCTGCTGCGCGATCTCACGCCCAATTCGCGCAAACCGCCCGTCGTGCTGCCGGCCAGCTGCCTGCAGCCGGCCGGCTTTGCCGAAAACGAAGCCCTGATCCCCTATCCGCGCCGCAGCTTTGAAGGCTACCGGCTGATTCAGGAGTTCTTCCACTTCCCCGAAAAGTTCTTCTTCGTCGAACTTTCGGGCCTTGAAGAGGTCGCCGGCGCCGGCTTCAAAACCGGCTTTGAGATCGTCATCCTCATCAACCGGTTCGAACGGCCGGACCGCATGCAGCAGCTCGAAGTCGGCGTCGGCCCCGCCACGCTCAAGCTCAACTGCACCCCGATCATCAACCTCTTCAAACAGACCGCCGAACCCATTCTACTCACGCACAACAAGACTGAGTACAACATCGTGCCCGACGTGCGCCGCCCCCTTGCCATGGAGGTCTTCTCGATTGAAGAGGTGCTGAGTTCGAACCCGTCCACCAGCGAGATCACCTACTTCGAGCCTTTCTATTCCTATCGCCACGGCATCGCCCGCGACAAAGGGCAGACCTTCTGGCAGGCCACCCGTCGCCAAAGCAACCGCCGCAACGACGACGGCACCGAGATGTCGCTTTCGCTCGTCGATCTCTCCGGCCGGCCCATGCGACCCGACTTCGACGCCATCACCGTCCGTACCATCTGTTCGAACCGCGACCTGCCGCCGCGCATGCCCATCGGCAACGAACTGGGCGATCTCGAGCCGCAGGGCCTGGCGCCCATCCGCAAAGTGACGGTCCTGCGCAAGATGACCTCGCCCGTCCGCCCCCCCGTCGGTAAAGGTGCGCTCTGGCGGCTGATCTCGCACCTCGCGCTGAACTACCTCTCGCTCGTCGACGAAGGCAAGGAGGCCTTCCAGGAGATTCTCCGCCTGTACGATTTCGAAAATTCGCCGGCGCTGCAGAAGCAAATCCTCGGCATCAGTTCGATCACCAGCCAGCGGCACTTCGCACGGCTCGTCTCCGAGAACGGTATCTCGTTTGCCCGCGGTCTGAAAATCGACGTCGAACTCGACGAAGAGCAGTTCGTCGGCGCCGGCGCCTATCTGTTTGCCAGCGTGATGGACCGCTTTCTGGCCCTCTATGTCAACATGAACAGCTTTAGCCAGCTCACGGTGCGGACCCGGCAGCGAAAGGAGGTATTGGGCGCATGGCCTCCGAGAACCGGCCACCAGATTCTTCTCTAGACCCGTCGCTGCCAGAGGCGCCGCCCGCCTACCGGCCCGGCATGGCGCTGCTGCAGCAGCGGCTGGCCGAACGGGGCTATGAGTTCGACTTCTTCCAGGCCGTCCGCCTGCTCGAACGTCTCTCGCCGGATCGCGCGCCGGTGGGCCGTTTCAGCGTGCCGGCTTCGGAGGTGGCGCACTTTGAAGTCAACCAGGAGATGGGCTTCCCGGCCAGCGCCATCGAGGGTATTGAGTTCGTCGAGGGCCAGCCGGCGCGTGTCAAGGTGAACTTCATGGGCCTCACGGGGCCGCAGGGCGTTCTGCCGCTCTACTACACCGAACTGCTGCGGGAACGCATGCGCGCCCGGGACAATACCGCCGCGTCCTTCTTCGACCTCTTCAACCACCGGATCATCTCCCTCTTCTACCAGGCCTGGGAAAAGTACCGCTTCCCCATCGCCTACGAGCGCGGCGACCGGGACCGCTTTTCGCACCACCTGCTCGACCTCATCGGACTCGGCACGCCGGGCCTTGCAAACCGCCAGCCCCTCCCTGACGACTCGCTCATCTTCTACACCGGCCTCCTCAGCCAGCGCGCTCGCTCAGCTTCCGCGCTCCGCAATCTGGTGTCTGACTACTTCGACGTCCCGTGCGAGGTCGAACAGTTCATCGGCGGCTGGTATCCCCTCATTGAAGAGTCACAGTGCTGCCTTGATGCCGAGGACGCTACCATCTCCGAGCAACTCGGCTTCGGCGCCGTCGTCGGCGACGAGGTGTACGATCAGCAGTCCGCCGTGCGGATTATCCTCGGGCCCCTGTCACTCGAACGCTACTGCGGCCTCCTGCCCCACGGCAGCGGCCATGAACCCCTGAAGGCGTTGGTCCGCCTGTTCGGCGGCCCGACAATTGATTTTGAAGTCAAGCTAATTCTCGCCAAAGCGGAGGTGCCCGAGTGCCATCTCGGCCCCCGGCCCGCCGCCGTGTGCGAGGAAGAAGAGTTCGCCCTCGAAAACATCCAACTCGGATGGACTTCGTGGGTCAAGACGGCTCCGCGTCAAGCCGACGCCGCCGATGCCATACTTCGTTTCTAGGTGAGCACATGAGCGTAAATCTAAAAAGCCTGATCGGCAAACTCAACCAGACCACCCGCGCCGCGCTCGAAGGCGCCGCCGGCCTGGCGCTGTCCCGTACCCATTATGATATTGAAATTGAGCACTTTCTTCGTAAACTGCTCGATGCGACCGATAGCGACGCGGCGCACATCCTGCGCCACTTCGGGGTCGACGCCTCGCGTCTGACGCAGGAGCTCGACCGCAGCCTCGACCGCCTGAAAACCGGCAACGCCCGCACCCCGGCCATCGCACCCTCCCTGCTCAAGATGTTCACCGAGGCCTGGACCATCGGCTCGATCGAGTTCGGCGACGGGCAGATCCGCACCGGGCTCTCTCTGCTCGCTCTCCTGACCCACGAAGAACTCGCCCGCATGCTGCGCGAGGTCTCAAAGGAGCTGCAGAAGGTCAATGCCGAGGGATTGAAAAAGGAGTTCGCCGCGATTGTCGATGCCTCGAACGAGTCCGTGGCGCCGCTCGCGGCGGCCGGTCCGGCGGGCGGCGGCGCGGCAGGCGCGGCCAAGGCGGGCAGCGGCAAGCAGCCCAACCTCGACGCCTACACCGAAAACCTCACCGAAAAGGCCCGGAAAGGAAAGATCGACCCGGTCCTTGGCCGCGATGGCGAAATCCGCCAGGTGATCGACATCCTGCTCCGCCGCCGCCAGAACAACCCGATTCTCACCGGCGAACCGGGCGTCGGCAAGACCGCCGTCGTCGAAGGCTTTGCCCTCCGCATTGTGCAGGGCGACGTGCCCGCGCCGCTCAAGAACGTCGAACTGCACTCGCTCGACCTCGCCCTGCTGCAGGCCGGCGCCGGCATCAAAGGCGAGTTCGAAAACCGTCTGAAGGGTCTCATCGAGGAGATCAAGTCCAGCCCCAAGCCCATCATCCTGTTTATCGACGAAGCCCATACCATGATCGGCGCCGGCGGCCAGGCCGGCCAGGGCGATGCCGCCAACCTGCTCAAGCCCGCCCTCGCGCGCGGCGAGATGCGCACCGTGGCCGCCACCACCTGGAGCGAGTACAAAAAGTACTTTGAAAAGGACCCCGCGCTCGCCCGCCGCTTCCAGGTCGTCAAGGTCGAAGAACCCACCGAGGCTGTCTGCATGGTGATGATGCGCGGCATCGTCAGTATGCTCGAAAAACACCATCAGGTCCGAATCCTCGATGAGGGGCTCGAAGCCGCCGTCCGCCTTTCGCACCGCTACGTGGCCGGCCGCCAACTGCCCGATAAAGCCGTCAGCGTCCTCGATACCGCCTGCGCCAAACTCGCCCTCGGCCAGAACTCCACCCCGGCGGCCATTGAAGACCTCAACCGCCGTATCGACGACCTCGAAGTCCAGCAGCGCGTCCTCACCCGCGAACAGGCCGTCGGCACCGATCATTCGAAGCGACTCGCCGCGATTGACGACGAACTCGCCACCTCCAGGACCGATGTCGAAGCCCTCAAGAAGCGCTTTGACAAAGAATCCGGCCTCGTGGCGAAGCTGCGCGAACTGCGCGGACGCATCGAAGAAAAGGCCCACGAATCGAACGCTGCGGTCGAACTCGGACCGATGCGCGAGGAGTTGGCGCAGCTCGATGACGAGTTGAAACAGCTCCAGGGCGAAACGCCGCTCATGGGCGTCTGCCTCGATGGCCAGGCCGTTAGCCAGATCATCTCCTCCTGGACCGGCATCCCGGTCGGCAAGATGCTCAAGGACGAGATTGAAAACACGCTCAATCTCACCGCCCAGCTCACCCAGCGGGTCATCGGCCAGGACCACGCCCTCGACACCATCGCCCAGCGCATCAAGGTCTCGAAGGCGAAAATGGAGGACCCCAACAAGCCCATCGGCGTCTTCATGCTCGTCGGACCCTCCGGCGTCGGCAAGACCGAAACGGCCCTCACCCTCGCCGACCTCCTCTACGGCGGCGAGCGCAACATGATCACCATCAACATGAGCGAGTTCCAGGAGGCCCACACCGTCTCGACGCTTAAAGGCTCGCCCCCCGGATACGTCGGCTACGGCGAAGGCGGCGTGCTGACGGAAGCCGTCCGGCGCCGGCCCTACTCGGTCGTCCTCCTCGACGAGGTGGAAAAAGCCCATCCCGATGTGCTCGAACTCTTCTTCCAGGTCTTTGACAAGGGGCAGATGGAAGATGGCGAAGGCCGCGAGATCGACTTCAAGAACACCATCATCATCCTCACCACCAACGCCGCCACCGACCAGATCATGAAGCTGACGGCCGACCCGGAGACCGCCCCCAGCCCCGCCGGCATCGTCAAAACCATCAAGCCGGAGCTCGACAAGGTCTTCAAGCCCGCCTTCCTCGGCCGCATGGTGATCATCCCCTACTACCCGGTCCGTGATGCCGCCCTCAAGCAGATCATCCGCCTGAAGCTCGGCAAAATCCAGCGCCGCCTCAAAGAGAACCACGCCATGGTCCTCCGCTATGACGACAAGGTTCTCGATGCCGTCGCCGCCCGCTGCACGGAAGTCGAAAGCGGCGCCCGCAACGTGGACAACATCCTCACCAACTCCCTACTGCCCGATATCTCCAACCAAATTCTGGCCATGATGGCGGCGGGCGAACATAAGGAGGCAATCGACGTCACCATCGGCGATGACGGCGCTTTCCTCTACTCCTAACCGGCCGCCCGCATCAGGCAGCGGCCGCCGGTGTGGCCCCTGCCTGATGCGTTTTCCGGCCTGCTCGCGCGCTATCTTGTGGGAACGGACAACTCGGAATGCCTCCTTTAACTCAGAAGAATCGTCGCCTCGTTCTCGAAACGCCCCTGGGCGAAGATGTCCTGCTCATCCGCTCCCTCCGCGGCCGCGAGGCGCTATCGTCACTGTTTTCGTATGAAATCGAAGCGTTCACGGGCAACGCCAACCCCGTCGATTTCTCACAGCTCATCGGCAAGCCGATGACCGTCTCGATCGCGCTCGACAACGACGGCGTCCGCTACCTCAACGGCATCGTCGTCCGCTGCGCCCGGGGCGCCCGCGGCTTCGACTACACCGCCTACCGCTTCGAGATCGTCCCCAAACTCTGGCTGCTCACCAAGGTCCAGCAGAGCCGCATCTTTCAGCAGATGTCCGTAACCGACATCCTCAAAAAGGTGCTCACCGGCATTGACCTCGCCTTGGAAACCCAGGGCACCTACGAACCCCGCGACTACTGCGTCCAGTACCGGGAAACCGACTTCGCCTTCGCCTCCCGCCTCATGGAAGAGGAGGGCATCTTCTACTACTTCAAGTTCTCCGACGGCGCCCACAAAATGGTCATCGCTGACAAAGCCGCGGCTCATGCCGACATGCCGCACATGACCGAAATCACCTACGACGAAATAATCGGCGGCACGGATACCAGCGAACAGATCCTCTACTGGGAGAAGGTGCAGTCCCTCCGCAGCGGCAAGGTCACCCTCTGGGATCACTGCTTCGAACTCCCGCACAAGCACCTGGAAACCGAGGAGACCATCCTCGAAACGATTCAGATCGGCACGGTTAGCCACAAGCTCAAGCTCGCCAACGAGCATCTGGAGATCTACGACTATCCGGGCGCCTACGCGCAGCGCTTCGACGGCATCACCCCCGGCGGCGGGGAGCATCCGAGCGAAATTCAGAAGATCTACCAGGACAACGCCCGTACCGCCGCCATCCGCATGGAGCAGGAGGCGCTGCCCGGCCTCGTCATCGAAGCCCGCACCAACTTCGGCGGTATCACCGCAGGGCATAAGTTCAAGCTCGCCCGCCACTTCGCCGACGATGGCGACTATGTGGTCACCGAAGCCGACCTGAACTTCAGCCAGGGCGGCGATTACGTCTCCGGCGCGGGCGACGAAGAAGAACACTATGAGGAGATCAGCTTCCGCTGCATTCCCGCCACGCTTCCCTACCGGCCGCTGCAACTCACCCCCAAGCCGGTGATCCACGGCACCCAGACCGCTGTCGTCACCGGCCCCTCCGGCGAAGAGGTGTTCACCGATAAGTACGGCCGCATCAAAGTACAGTTCCACTGGGACCGCGACGGCAAGTACGACGGCAGCAGCTCCTGCTGGGTCCGCGTCGCCACCCTCTGGGCCGGCAAGAACTACGGCACCGTCTTCCTGCCCCGCATCGGCATGGAAGTCGTCGTCGCCTTTGAAGAGGGCGACCCGGACCGGCCCATCGTCGTCGGCTGTGTCTACAACGCCGACTGCATGCCGCCCCACGTCCTGCCGGACAACAAAACCATGTCCGGCATCAAAACCCGCAGCTCCCCCCAGGCCGGCAGCGACAACCTCAACGAACTGCGCTTTGAAGACAAGACGGGCGAAGAGATGATCTTTCTCCACGGCGAGAAGGACTTCGATTTCCGCACCAAAAACGACTGCAAAGCCGACATTGGCCACGACTTCCATGAGCACGTCGTCGGCGATGTCCGCATCGCCTACGACACCAACTACGACGCCAAGATCGGCACCAACAGCTCCACCGAGATCGGCGCCGACTACAGCCTGAAGATCAAAGGCAAAGCCGCCACCGACATCAGTGGCGCCCATACCTTAAAGGCCGGCGGCAACTCGCTCTATCAATCCGGCGCTAACATCCACATCAAAGCGGGCAGCTCAATCAAAATCGACGCGGGCTCGCCGATTGAAATCAACAGCCCGTCCGGGGTCACGCTGAAATGTGGCGGCAATTTTGTCACCGTCAGCCCCGCTGGCGTTGCCATCAGCGGCAGCATGGTGCTGATCAACTCCGGTGGTTCAGCCCTCAGCGGCACGGCCGTTTCGGCGCTCTCGCCTACGGCCCCCAATGCCCCGGTCGAGCCCCTCAAGCCAGGCACCACGGCGCTGCCCAAGGTTATGTCCGCCGCCGGACGCACCGCCGCCGCGGCTGCCGCGCCGGCCGCCGAAGCCGTCGACTCCGCGCAGAAGCACAAGCCGGAGTCGGCCGAAAACAAGGAAAAGAAGAATTGGGTGGAGGTCCACCTCGTCGACGAGTCCGGCGCCAACGTCCCCAACGAAGCCGTCCGGATCACCCTGCCCGATGGCGCCATCGCCGAAGGTACGACCAACGACCAGGGCAAGTACCGCGTCGATGGCATCGACCCGGGCAACTGCACCGTCACCTTCCCCAACCTCGACCAGGACGCCTGGAAGGAGAAGTAGCCCATGGCCATCCACACCGTCGATCGCGGCGACAGCATTCCGAGTCTGGCCCACGACAACGGCCACTTCTGGGAGACGCTCTGGAACCACCCGCAGAACGCCGACTTGAAGTCGCGCCGCCGGACCCCGAACATTCTCAACCCCGGCGACGAGGTCTTCATCCCGGAACTCCGGCTGAAGAGCGTCACCAAACCCACCGATGCCACCCACAAGTTCGAACGCAAGGGCGTGCCCGCCAAAATCCGCCTGCAGTTGAAAATGCTCGGCGAGCCCCGCAAAAACGAGCCCTACAGCCTCATCCTCGACGACAAGACCATCGAAGGCGCCACCGACGGCGACGGCTTCGTCGAAGCCTTCATCCGCCCCAACTGCACCGGCGGCAAGCTCATCCTCACCAACACCGGCGAAGAGATTCCCATCGCCCTCGGCCATTTGAACCCCATCGATACGGTCTCGGGCGTCCGCCAGCGGCTCAGCAACCTCGGCTTCTACTGCGGCGATGGCGACGAGGTGGACGAAGCCACCCAAACCGCTCTCGCCCAGTTCCAAGGCGCCCACGGCCTGTCCAAGACCGGCGCCATCGACGAGGCCACCCGCGGCAAACTGCACTCCCTGCACCCTTAACCCTTCCCTGGAGACGGCCAGATGTTAGACGCAGTCAAATCCGGCCTCGACGCCGTCAGCAACGCCTTGGGCGGCGCCGCGCCCGGCGCCCCCGGCGGCCCGGCGCCGATGACCTTCACCCAGGGCGAAACGGTGGGCGAAACCGCCGAAGAGGCCCCCGGCTTTCAATCGCCCAACGAGGTCCGGCCCCGCGACAGCGGCGCCCCCATCGAATTCATCCACCTGGGCTACGCCCACCCGGATACCTCTCTCCACTTCGACCATCCCGCGCTCAAAGACGACACGAACCTCGAGTTCACCCCGGCCGTCAAATCCCACGGCCTCATGTTTCGAGCCGGCCTCGAACGGGAAGCGCTCCTGCTTGCGAGCTTCCTCACGGCCACGCAGTCGGTCCTGGCGGACCTCGAAAAAACCAAAGGCGGCGCGGGAGAGTTGCTCGCGATGGGCGCCGATCTGCTCGGTGGCGCCGGCGGTGCGGCCGCGCCCAAGGCCGCCGATGTCAACGCTTTCGGCGAAGCCATCAAGACCGCCATCGCGCCCGTCAACGCCGGCCTCATCACCTACCAGAACATCCATCAGGCCGGCCTCGATCTCCACCAGGCCCGCGCCAACTACCGCGCGTTTCTTGAAAAGCTCCTCGCCCCGCCCGCCAGCGACCCCGCCGCCGGCCTCCTCGGCGGCCTCAGCAGCTCGATCTCCTTTCTGCCCGGCCTCCCACCTGCCGTCAGGGAAGTGTTCAACTTCATGCAGGGCCTCGCCTTGAAGCCCATGGACGTCTACCTCGGCTTCTACGTCCGCCTCGCCAAGGACCTCGAACCGGTGATTGAAAAGGCCGTCCGGCAGTACACGGTCAAGGCGATTCAGGAGCAGCACAGCCCCGTCTTCTACCTCTGGTATCCCAAGCCGGCCTCGCCCCCGGCCCCCGCCACCGGGGATGCCGCCGAAGGAACCGGCATCGGCTTTCTCGACGACGCCCGCCAGCGCTTCGAGCAGATCCGCTCCACGGTCGAAAATACCGTCGATGCGGTGACCGACTTCCTCAGCGCCTCCCCGCCCCCGGAGCCGCCGCCCGGCGCGCCGTATCTCGACCAGGCACTGCAGATCGAAACCCCGCCCCCCACCGCCGGCGCCCCGCCCGCGCCGCCCAAAGAGGTAACGGCCACGATTGTCAACGGCTTCAAAGCCGCCCTCGGGCTGTCCGGCATGCCCGCCTTTATTGAACGCATCATCAGCGAAGTCACGCTGAGGAACAACGAGTTCCTGCGCGAGGTTTATCGCAAGCTCATGGAGCGCCCCGCCGTCGAACCCATCGACGAGGCGGCCATGTACCGCGCCGCCCGCACGCGCCTGCTCGATCAGCTCGTGGCTCTGGTCATGGAGAACGTAAGCCTCCTCCAGCGCGCCAAGGAGTTCTCCTTCAACGTCCAGGGCAAGACCATCGCCCCCGGCGCGGCCCTGCTCGAAGCGGCGCAGAAGGAGCTGAACGACCAGGTGCTCCGGCACATCAACCTCGCGCTCGAACTCACCATGGGCGAACTGGTCGACAAACTCGAAGGCGCCCGCCAGCAAGCGGTTCGTGAAAACGCCATCGCCATGGAGGTCTACCTCGGCCTGTTCCCGTGGCTGCTCGCCCTCAACTTCCGCAACACGTTCTTCCCCGTCTGGGACCTGATCATGGACAACACCTTCGGAAAGATCAGCGGCCCCCTCGGCGACGCCGTCAAGCAGGCTAAAGACGCCATGGCCGAAGCCAAAAAGAAAGTGGACGAAGGCCGCCAAACCGCCATGCGGCTGCAGAAAATCAAAGACCGCGCCACCGCGCAGGGCCTGCAGGCCGGCAGCTCCGGCCAGAACCTCACCGGCTATCGCGACGACTGGCAATCGCAACTCGCCACGCAGGAAGCCCCGCCCCCGCCCGCGGTGGTCCCCTTCTTCCCGCTCACCGGCCGGAAAAACCAAAGCAGCGCCCGGAAAATCGAGCTCGCCGAATTCAATCAGGTGCGGGGCAACCACAAGTACCCCGGCGCCGCCAATCAACCCTAGCCATTTCGCGTTAGCATGAAGGAGCATCGGTATGCCTAAAGGACCCGCCGCCCGCATCACAGATAGCGTTAGCCATCCTCTGCCGCCCCTGCTGAACCCCGGGCCCGGGTCGCCCAACGTGCTCATCGGCTATCTGCCCGCCTGGCGCGGCATGCCGCTGGCCGCCGCCGCCGCCCTGCAGGCCGCGCAAAAAGCCGCCGATACCGCCATGAAAGCCGCCGAACAGGCCACCAAAGCCGCGGCGGGCCCTGCCGCCCCGGCCGCCTTCGCCGCCGAACAGGCGCTCAAAGCCTCTCTCTTGGCCAGCATGAGCAGCATGGTCACGAGCGTCTCCGCTGGCGCCGATATCCACATGTGCGCCACGCCCGTCCCGGTGCCGCCCCACGGTCCCGGCGTCGTCATCGACGGTTCGGCCACGGTGATGATCAACAACCTGCCGGCCTGCCGCCTCGGCGATACCGTGCTCGAAGCCCTCGGCGGCCCCAACAAGATCGTCAAGGGCGAATCGACCGTGATCATCGGAGGCTGAACCCGGGTGCATCGCCGGTCTTTTCTGCTGTTCGGCGCTGGCGCCGGCCTCTACGCCGGCCCCCTCGAAGACCGCATCCGCCGCATCGAACAGCGCTGGCTCCCGGTCACCTCCATGGCGGGAGATCGCGTCCCCGCCGTCAGCATGGCCGTCTTTCACAACGGGCAGATCGAATGGGCCCGCGCCTATGGCGTTGCCACCACCACCGGTACTCTCTTTCAGGCCGCGTCCCTGTCCAAACCCCTTGCCGCCATGGCCGCCCTCCACATGGCCCAGCATGGCAACTTTGGCCTCGACGACAACGTCAACACCAAACTCAAAAGCTGGCAGGTCCCCGACAACGAGTTCACCGCCACCGCCAAGGTCACCGTCCGCGGCATTCTCAGCCACACCGCCGGCCTTACCGTCCCGAGCTTCCCCGGCTACGACGAAGACGACGAAGTCCCCAGCGTGCTCGAAATCCTCGATGGTAAACTGCCGGCCCGCACCCTGCCCGTCCGCGTCAGCCAGCCCCCCGGCGCGCAGTTCCTCTACTCCGGCGGCGGCTACACCGTCCTGCAGGTGCTGCTCGAAGACCGCTTCGGCAAAGCCTTCCCCGAACTCATGCGCCGCATCGTGCTGCAGCGCCTCTCGCTCTACACCAGCACCTTTGAACAGCCGCTGCCCGCCGAATCCGCCGCCCGCGCCGCCGTCGGCTTCCACCAAAACGGCCGCAGCTACACCGGCGGCTGGCACACCTACCCGGAGCTGGCCGCCGCCGGCCTCTGGACCACCCCCATCGACCTCGCCAAATTCGCGCTTGAAGTCCAAAACACCCTGGCCGGTAAGTCCGCCAAAGTCCTCGAAAAATCCGCCGCCGCGCTCATGGTCACCCCGCACCTCGGCGCCTACGGCCTCGGCTTTGAAACCCGCCCCGGCTGGTTCGGCCACGGCGGCGCCAACGCCGGCTACCGCTGCCGCCTCTGGGCCGCCCGCGACGGCTCCCACGGCGCGGCCGTCATGACCAACTCCGACAACGGCGCCAAACTCGTCGACCGCATCTTTGCCGCCATCGCCGCCGAGTCGTCCTGGCCCGCCGGCCTCGCCTGACGCGGTCCCCCTCAGTTCAACCGCGCCGCCACCACCCGAGCTTCCGCATCGGCCTCTTTCTCGGCCAGCCCCACCGTCCCCGCCATCCACGCGCCCTTGGTGAACACAAACACCGGCTGCCCCCCGTCCATCCCAAAATAGCCGCCAAAACTCGGCACCAGCTTGGCGCCCTGCAGCGCCTTCTTCCAGTCGAGCAGCAGAATCGCCGCCGTGGTCGGGTCCTTCAGCTTCGTCACGAAAACCCGGTACTCCCTGGCGCCCTTTTTGTAAGTCGCCACCGTCCCGCCCGGCATGAAGGCCTTGCCCAGCAGCGCCTTCGGCGGCACCTCCACCTTGGTCCGGTTCGTCGCCGGCAGCCGGCGGGATTCGTCCGCCGGCTGAGCCAGCAGCGGAAGCAGCAGAAAGGGGAACAACCGGCAGAGTCGCAGCATGGTGGTATCGTTTACTCTAATCCATATGCTCCGCCTCGCGGTACTCCTGCTGCCCCTTGCGCTCCGGGCCCAAGCTCCGCTCTACGAAGAGGACTTCCAGAAATCCCGGCCTTACCGCGAACAGGGCTACCGCCAGTTCGACGAGTACTTGAAGCAGCTACCCCCGACCGAAACCCTGCGCCAGCAGTTCCGCTCGAAAATCGGCTTCCCGCCGCCGGGTTTTACCGACAAGCCCGCCATGCGCTGCGAGCCGATGGGTGAAGACAGCATCGCCACTTACTCCCGCTGCTGGGTCACGGTGGCCGCGGGCCTTGAAACCTACGGTCTCTACCTCGTCCCCAAGCAGCGCCGGGGCCCGGCGCCGCTGGTCATCTCCCTGCACGGCGGCGGCGGATTCCCGGAACTGGCCCTCTTCAGAGGCGGCACCAACTATCACGACCAGATCCGCGGCGCCGCCCGCGAAGGCTACGTCGTCTGGGCCCCGCAGTTCGTCATGTACCCCTACCGCGACCGCGACACCGGCACCCCCATCCCCGCCGAAGTGCGCGCCGACCTCGACCTCAAACTCCGCAACGCCGGCACGAGCCTCATGGCGCTCGAGTCCATGAAGGTCATCCGGTCGCTCGACGCCGTCCTCGCCCGGCCCGAAGTCGACTCCGGCCGCGTCGCCATCATCGGTCTCTCCTACGGCGGCTACTACTCGCTCTACATCGCCGCTCTCGACCACCGCATCCACGCCGTCGTCGCCTCCGGCTGTTTCCGCGAAGCTCCGCTCGTCCGCGAGTCGCTCACCGGCGGCCGCCCCGTCGACCTCACCTCGCCCCAGCAGGTGGCCCTCATCGCCCCCCGCCCGCTCCAAATCCAAACCGGCATCAAGGATCCCGCCGCTCCCATTGAAAGCGTGCGCCGCACCCTGGCCGAAGCGCGCGTCTACCATCCCACCCTGGACTATCAGGAGTTCGACGGCGGCCACGAATGGCGAGGAGACCTGGCATGGAACTTTCTACGGCAACACTTGCGGAAGTAGAACGCAAACGCGAACAGCGCGCCTGGTACTTCTACGACTGGGCCAACTCCGCTTTCGCCTCCACCGTTCTCACCCTCTTCCTCGGCCCCTACCTCACCGCCATCGCCCGCGCCGCCGCCGGCCCCGACGGCCTGGTGCATCCCTTCGGCCTCAACATCGACCCCCGCGCCTTCTGGGGCTATTGCGTCTCGCTCTCCGTCATCGGGCAGGTGGTCGTGCTGCCCCTGGTCGGCGCGCTCGCCGACTACCGGCGGAACAAGCGCGAATTCCTCGGCGCCTTCGCCTACCTCGGCGCCCTGGCCACCATGGCCATGTTCTTCGTCCAGGGTGACCTCTACCTGCTCGGCGGCGGCCTGTTCCTGCTCGCCAACATCTCCTTCGGCGCGGCCAACGTCATCTCCAATTCCTTCCTCTCCGAGCTATCGACCCCCGAAGAGCGTGACGCCGTCAGCTCCCGCGGTTGGGGTTTCGGCTACCTCGGCGGCGGCCTGCTGCTGCTGCTGAATCTCCTGTTCTTCTCAAACGCGGAGAAACTCGGCTTCACCGAAAGCTTCGCCGTCCGCGTCAGTCTCGGCTCGGCCGGCCTCTGGTGGGCCGCCTTCACCCTCATCCCCCTCGCCCGGCTCAAGAACCGCGGCACGCCCCAGGCGCTCCCCCCTGGCGAGAACATTGTCTCGGTCGGCTTCCACCAGTTCCTCCATACGCTAAAGGACTTGCGGCGCTACCCGCAAACCATGCTCTACCTGGTGGCCTATCTCATCTACAACGATGCCATCCAAACCGTCATCGCCCTCGCCGGTCAGTTCGGCAGCGACGAGCTGAAAATGCCCATGTCCAAACTCACCGTGGCCATTCTCATGGTGCAGTTCGTCGCCTTCCTCGGCGCCACCCTGTTCGGCTACCTCGCCTCCCGCATCGGCGCCCGGCGCACCGTCTTGCTCGCCCTGGTCATCTGGGCCCTCACGCTCGGCTACATTTACGCGGCGGTCTCAACGCATGAAGAATTCTTCATCATGTCGTTCCTCGTCGGTATGATCATGGGCGGCACCCAGGCCCTCAGCCGCTCCCTGTTCTCACTGATGATCCCCGCCGGTAAGGAGGCCGAGTACTTCAGCGTCTATGAGATCAGCGATAAGGGGACCAGTTGGCTCGGCCCCCTCATCTTCGCCCTGGCGCTGCAAACCACCGGCAGCTACCGCACGGCCATTCTCTCGCTCGTGGTCTTCTTCGTCGTTGGCTTCGTTTTGCTATTTCGTGTTGACGTGGCCAAGGCTGCCGCTACCGCCCGAAATAATTGATGGTCGTTGTCGCCGTGCTCTTCGCCCCGGTCGCGTCCGTTACCGTCAACTCAAACGTGTAGGCGCCCTGCCCCTGGCCGAACTGCACCGTCACCCGGGGCGTATTGGCGGCCGCGGGGTTGAGCGCCGCGGTGGGACCCACGGAGCGCCATTGGTAGGTCAGCGGCGCAGCGCCGGTCGACGTGCTGCCGTCGAGCGTCATCTCGCGGACAAAGGAGTCGCGGCCCTGCGTGACAATGTTGGCCGCCACGGTAACCGGGGGCGGCGGGACGGTCAACTCATACAGCGCTACCGTGCCGCTGGTTTCGTTCGAAGTCACCAGCAGGGGCCGCCCACTCGGGCTATCGGCCGCGCTGATCGCCAGCACGCCTTCCGGACCCAGATCGCCCGCCGTACCAGCCTCCGGGTTGCCCTTGAAGTCGCGCGAGTTCGTGTAGGTCACATAGACCGGCTTCTCGGGGTCGGAAACGTCATAAACCATCACCCCGCCAATCCGCTCGAGGCCGATAAACGCATACAGGCGGCCGTTTAATTCGCGAACCACCACACCCTCCGGCTCCGGACCCTTGTTGTCGCTGCGGTCGTCGCGGGTGTTATTCGCGTTGCTCGCGTTGAAGTTATCGGGATAGAGGCGGGCGGTAATCTGCTCAAATTGATCGCCGCTGTCAAACACCAGCTTGCCCGAAGTATCCCAGATCGAAAAACTGCGGCCACCGAGAACGTAGAGCGCATCGAAGTCGCCATCGCCGTCCGTGTCGCCCGTGGCGCGGGTTACGGTCAGCCGACCCAGATTGCCGGCCTGCTGCAGCGTGGAAGCGTTCGGGAAGCGCGCCGGATCGAGGCGCAGCGTGCTGACCCGGGCCTCCTCCGCATAGCCGGTGTATTCCCGCGCATCGCCCTCGTTGGCCGTGATCAGCCACGTCTTGCCCTTGGCCTGAAATGCCGCAAGGCCATCCGGCTGATACATCCCGAACACCGGCCAGTTGGCAATGTTGATCCGGTTGTCGCGGTCGCTCGCGTCAAGGGCATTGCCGGGCAGGCTATGGTCTTTGAAGCCCAGGCCCACGATGCCGGTAATGCGGCTCTGTTCGATGTCGATGACCCCGAGAGCGTTGTTCTCCTGCAGGGTCACCCACGCCGTCTTCGAATCCGGCGCGACAGCGATGTACTCCGGCTCCAAATCCTGCGCCACGGTGGCGCGGGGCCCGTAGATGCGCACGCTCGGGTCCAGCTTGGCGCCGTTATAGGCCTTGAAATCCGCGGTCCGGACGTTGGCCTGCGTCACGTTCCGCACCCCGCCGCTGATGTCAATGATTGAGACACTGCCCTCCGGGTCCACCGAGTAATCGGCGTTGGGCTCGCCCTCGTTGGCCACCAGCACCCGCCGGCCATCCGGCGTAAAGGTCAGCATGTCCGGCAGCGCTCCTACCTTCACCGCGCTCAAAAAGCCGCCGTTCAGATCATAAAAGACCACCGAACCGGGATCCGTCTTCGGGTTAGCTTCCACCGCCGCGGCAATCACCCCGCCACTTACCGCAATGCTGTTCACCCCCGCACCGTACAACGACGAGATATACAGGCGGAACAACGGCCGGGGGCTCGCGGGGTTAGCCACGTCCAAGCCTTCGATCACATTCGCCTGCGCATTCACGAAGAAGAGTCGCTTACTCCCCGCATCGTAAGCGGCGATCTCGGCGCCCGCCTGGTTAAAGAGATTGGTGGCATAACCACCCACCTTGCGGATAGAAAAATCTTGCGCGAGGAGTCCACCGGCGGCAAGAACGCACAAGGAGAGAATCTTCATAGACTCCACCTATACCGCCTCTGTGTGTCGTCTTGATGACTTGTATGTAACTTTTAGATGACGACCACCACCCGGCCCCGCACCTCGCCGTCCAGAATGGCCGGCGCCTGCAGCGGCACCCGGTCCAAAGAGACCTCGCTAGTCAGCCCGTCGAGTTTATCCAGCGGCATCGTCTCGGCCAATCGCGCCCAGATCCGGCGGCGCTCGCCGTTGGCCACCTCCACCGAGTTAATCCCCAGCAGATTCACGCCCCGCAATATAAACGGCAGCACCGTCGTCGCCAACTCCGTCCCGCCCGCCAAACCGCACGCGGCCACCGAAGCGTTCGCCCGCAACTGCCGGATGATCCCGCCGAGCGTCGTCCCGCCCACCGTGTCCACCGCCCCGCCCCAGCGCTCCTTCTCCATCGGCTTGGCCGAAGCCGCGCTCAACACCTCGCGGTCAATCACCTCGGCGGCGCCCAGACCGCGCAGATACTCGCCGAGCGCCGCACGGCCCGTCGACGCCGTCACCCGGAAGCCCCGCGCCGCCAACAACGCCACCGCGATGCTGCCGACGCCCCCCGCCGCGCCCGTCACCACAATCTCGCCCCCCTCCGGCTTTGCCCCGTGCCGTTCGAGCGCATCCACGCACTGCATGGCCGTAAATCCCGCTGTCCCTATCGCCATCGCCTGCCGCAGCGTAAACGGCGCGGGAACCGGCACGCACCACTCGGCCTGCACCCGGGCATAGCCCGCATACCCGCCCCAGTGCCGCTCCCCGAGACCGCAGCCGGTCACCGCCACCTCGGTACCCGCCGGCAACCCCGCCGCGCTCGACTCCCGGACCACCCCGGCCAGGTCAATCCCCGGAATCATCGGAAACTTCCGCACCACCCCAGGCTTCCCGGCGATGGCTAAGCCATCTTTGTAATTCAGGCTCGAGTAGCGGACTTCAACAAGAACCTCGCCGGGCGGTAACTCGGCGGTTTCCATCCGCACGAGCTTACCGCCGGTCTCAGTCAGGAGCAGGGCGGAGAATTGCGGCATCGGCTACTTCGCCTTGAAGTAATTGACTTCGCCCATGATGACGGACTCGACCTTATCCGTCAGCTTGCCGTTTACTTCGCTCGCCTTCCGCGCGGCCACCCACTCGGGGTCGGCGCCAAACGCCTTCCAGGCCTTATCGCGTGCCTCACGGCTCGCGTACTTCAGCACGTATATCAGCGTGTTGTCGGCGCCCTTTTCTTTATCGGTCGGACCCCAGAAGCCAATCACGTTGATGCCGTGCTTGGCAAACAGCTTCATGGTGTGGTTCCGGAACCGGTTATGCAGGTCTTCCAGCTTGCCGGGGGCGGCGACATAAGTCCGCAGCTCATAGCAAGTGGCTTCTTTCTTGAGAGAGGGGGAGGGAGCAGGCGTTTGAGCCAGGCTCGCCACCGCAGTGGCCACCAGGGCCAGGAGGAGTGTGCGCATACGCCCCAGTTTACACCTCGGGGTTTAGAATGGTACTTCCCCGGGATGAGAGAACGCGTTTTATCCGCGCTCGCTGTAGGCGCAACGCTCGTGACGGCCAACCGCCGCCTGCGCCGCCACTGGCGCAACGAGTTCGACGCCGCCCAGCAGGCCGCCGGCCACCGCGCCTGGCCCTCGCCCGCCATCGTCAGCTGGGACGACTGGCTCCTCGAGGCCCACGAGCAGAGCTTCTCCCCTCAGCGGCTGCTCAGCGGCTTCGCCGAACGCTATCTGTGGGAGCAAATCATTCCCGATCAGGTCCTGCTCGACCGTCCGGCTACCGCCAGGATGGCCTCCCAGGCCTGGGCGCTCCTGTGCGGCTGGCGCGTCCCGCTCGACCATCCATCCTTTCACGAGACCGAAGACGCCGCCGCCTTTGCCGGCTGGGCCCGCGCCTTCTCCCACCAGTGCGCACAAAATAACTGCCTCTCGCCCGCCACTCTCGCTGATACCGTCAACCCCGCCGCCGCCGAACTCTGGCTCACCGGCTTCGACGAACTCACCCCGCAGCAGCAGGCCCTCCTCGACCGCCGCGGCCGACCCTACTTCACGGCCGATGGCCCGGCGGGAAAGGCCGGCTCCGCCGCCGTCGCCGAATACCCCGATGCCGAGGCGGAACTGCGCGCGGCCGCCGCATGGGCCCGCGAGGCGATTGAACAACGCGGCGCCTCCAGCGCGGGCATCGTCGTGCAGGACCTCGCCGCCCGCCGCGCCCTCGTCGAATCGATCTTCCGCGAAACCCTGGGCGGTGAACTCTACAACATCTCCCTCGGTCGCCCCCTCACGCATTACCCCCTCATCGCCGCCGCCCTCCGCCTGCTCCGACTCTCCCTCGGGCCGCTTCCCCTGCCGGAGGTCTCGCAGCTCCTACTCTCCCCGTTTCTGCTGGGCGGCGAGTCCGAGTACCGGGCCCGCGCCCGCTTCGATATCCAACTGCGCCGGCAGAAAAGCCTTCGCCTCGCCGCCGCCGACCTGCGGCATGAAGACTGCCCCCGGCTTACCCAGGCGCTGCAGGCCCTGCGGGCCCCCACCGGCGCGCAGCCGCCCTCAGCTTGGGTGGCCGCCTTCCTCACCCTGCTCGGCGGCGCGGGCTGGCCGGGCGAACGCACCCTCAACAGCGAAGAGCGCCAAACCGAACGGCGCTGGCAGAGGGTGCTGGCCTCCTTCGCCGATCTCGACCCCTGGACCGGTCGCCTCGGCGCCTCCGCCGCCCTGCACCTTATCGAGCGCCTGCTCACCGAAGAGATCTTCCAGCCCGAATCCGCCCCGCTGCCCGTGCAGATTCTCGAAGCGCTCCAAGCCGCCGGCGCACAGTTCGACGCGCTCTGGGTGCAGGGCGTCGACGACCGCACTTGGCCCGCCGCCGCCCGCCCCAATCCCTTCCTGCCCTTTCGGATGCAGCGCGAGTGGCGCCTGCCCCATTCCTCGGCTGACCGGGAGCTCGCCTTCAGCCGCAAAATCCTCGAGCGCCTCCAGCAAACCGCCCCGCGCATCGTCTTCAGCTACGCCCGCCGCGAGGAGGAAACGGAGCTGCGCCCCAGCCGGCTGATCCGCCACCTGCCTCCGTTTTCGCAGCAGTTGCGGCAGTACCCTACCTGGGCGGCCAGGATTCGCGCAGCTGCGGTGCTGGAAACCTTCGAGGACGCCCAAGGGCCCGCGCTGCCCGCCGGCATGGCCGTCCGCGCCGGTACCCAGGCCATCAAGTGGCAGGCCCAGTGCCCCTTCCAGGCCTTCGCCCGAACCCAACTGCGCGCCGAACCCCTCGAGAAACCCGAAGAGGGCATCGACCTGCGCGACCGTGGCACCATGCTCCACCGTGCCCTCGAAGCGTTCTGGAAGGACTGCCAAGACCACGCCACGCTCGTCTCCACCGACTGCACCCCTTTGCTCGAACGCGCTGCCGACTATGCCGTCGAGAGCCTCACCGGGGCCATGCGCCAGCTCGAAAGGGACCGACTGCTGCTCCTGCTGCGGGAGTGGCTGACGGAAGAAGCTGCTCGTGAGCCGTTCCGGATTGCAGCCGTCGAAACCCGGCTCGCCCCGCGCTTTGCCGGGCTCGAGTTCGCCGCCCGCGCCGACCGCATCGACCGTGGCGCCGATGGCCGCACCATCATTATCGACTACAAAACCGGTAAGGTCTCGGCCAGAAGCTGGGACGGCCCCCGGCCGGACGAACCGCAGCTGCCCATCTACGCCGTGACGGCCGAACCGGCCCCGGCCGCCGTCGCCTTCGCTCAGGTGCGGCGCGGCGATTGCGCATGGGTCGCCGCGCCCGTACCCATTGCCGAGTGGCGGGAGGTGATCGAAAACCTGGCGCAAGAGCTGCGCGACGGCCGCGCCGCCGTCGACCCGAAAGATGGCGGCAAGCCCTGCGAGTTCTGCCATCTCCACACGCTCTGCCGCGTGGCCGAGGTATCCCATGCCTGAAGCCGTCCGCCGCCGCGTGCTCGACCCCCAGACCTCCTTTCTCGTTCAGGCCCCGGCCGGGTCGGGCAAAACCGAACTGCTTACCCAACGCTTCCTCGCCCTGCTCGGCCGCGTCGAGCAGCCCGAAGCCGTTGTCGCCATAACCTTCACCAAAAAGGCTGCCGGTGAGATGCGGGCGCGGCTCCTGCACGCGCTCGAAATGGCCCTCGGCCCCAAGCCCGAAGAGGACCACAAACGCCAGACCTGGACGCTGGCCGAGGCCGTCAACCGCCGCCGCTGGGACCTGATCGAGAACCCCGCCCGCCTGCGGATTCAAACCTTCGACAGCTTCTGCCGCTCCCTCACCGAGCAGATGCCATGGCTGAGCCGCCTCGGTGCCCCGCCGCAGATTGCCGAAGATACCGCCCGGCTGCACTATCTCGCCGCGCTCGAAGCCGTCCGCGCCGTCGAGCAGGGCGACCCCGCCGTGGCCCGGCTGCTGGCTCACCTCGACAATCAGTTCAGCCGGGTCACCGAAAAGCTGGCCGAAATGCTCGCCCGGCGCGACCAGTGGCTGCGCCACCTGCACATCGACCGCGCCGGGGTGGAACGCGCCCTGCGCGCCGTCGCGCACCGCCACTTCGCCCAACTCGCGGCCGCCGCGCCCAGCAGTATCGTAGGGGACTGGCCCGCCGTGCAGGCCGCAGCCCTCACCAAGTCCGGAACCGTCAGCCGTAAATGGGCCAAGGCTACCGGCGCCTCCCCGGAGTTCGAAGCCCTCCTCGTCAAACCGCTGCCGCCCACCGACCTGACCGATGCGCAGTGGGAGATAATCTCCGCCATCCTGGAAGTGCTCAAGCGGGCCGCGGCCGAACTGAAGCTGCTCTTTCAGGAACGGCGCCAGACCGACCACGCCGAAGTCCCCATGGCCGCCATGCAGGCCCTCGGGCTGCCGGAGTCACCCACCCCGCTCGCCGAGGCCCTCTATGCAAGGATCGAACACCTGCTCGTCGACGAGTTCCAGGACACCTCCGCCTCGCAGTACGAGATCCTCCGGCGTCTCACCGCGGAGTGGGTGCCCGGCGACGGGCGAACGCTGTTTTTGGTGGGCGACCCCATGCAGTCCATCTACGGCTTTCGCGAAGCCGACGTCGGCCTGTTTCTGCGCGCGGCGACCGAGGGGCTGGGCCATCTGCCGCTCGAGTTCGCGCAATTGAACCGCAACTTCCGCTCCGACCGCGAACTGATCGGCTGGTTCAACTCTGTTTTCCCCTCCGTGCTCGCTCCGGCCGTCGATGTGGAGACCGGCGCTGTCCCCTACGCCGCGAGTGAGGCCACGCGGGAGTATTCGGACTGCCGCGTCGAACCCCGCTGGGGCGGAGCGGTCGAGATTGCCGGTGTCGTCGAGGCGCACCCGGAGCAGACCATCGCCATCCTGGTCCGGAACAAGAGCCATGCCACGCCCATAATGGCGGAGTTGCAGCGGCGGGGTATCCGCTACCAGGCCGTCGACCTCGATACGCTCGGCGAACGGAGCGCCGTGCGCGACCTTGAAGCGCTCACCCGTGCCCTGCTGCATCCGGAGGATCGTACGGCCTATCTCGCCGTCTGCCGCGCGCCTTGGGCCGGGGCCACGCTGGCGCAGTTGGCTGCCGGGGAGCTGCCCGAACGCGTGGTGGCGGCCCTCGACGCCGCGCGGCGCGAGCGGCAGCGCGGCTCGCTCCGTCGACAGGTGGAGCAGCTCTGGCTGACCCTGGGCGGACCCGCCACCCTCACCACCGCCGAGGAGCAGGAGGACGCCGCCGCCTTCTTCAACCTGCTCGACGGCTTCGATCCGGCCACCGATCTGACCACGGCGCTCGCCCGGCTCTTCGCCCGGCCGGACCCACTGGCCGACGGACGCATTCAGATTCTATCCATGCACAAGGCCAAGGGCCTCGAATTCGATGTGGTGATCCTGCCCGAACTGCACCGGCCTGCGGGAAATGACCAGCCAAGCCTGCTGCGCTGGCGCATGGCCGAGGACGAACTCCTGCTCGGCTGCATCCGCGAAACGGGGGCCGAACGCGATCCGGTCTACGACTACCTCAGCGAGTACGAAAGGACCCGTTCCGGCCACGAGATGGCCCGGCTCCTCTACGTCGCCTGCACTCGGGCCAAGCGCCGGCTCTTCCTGTTTGTCCACGGAAAACTCCGTAAAGGCACCCTGGGGCATCTGCTCGAAGCGACCCTGACACCGGTCCTGCAGCCCGTCACGGCCCCGGTGGCGGCGGCGCCCCATCAGATGCTGCGCCGGCTCCCCGCCGCTTGGGTTACCCCGGCGCCGCCGCCGGAGATGCCATGGCCCCGGACCGAGGAGGTCGACGCGGTCGAGGAGGCCGCAGAGCAGACAGCCGCCCCGGAGGTGCGCGCCGTGGGCACCCTGGCCCACCGGCTGCTGCAGCGCATGGCCCGCGAAGGGTTGGCGGCGTGGCCGGCGGCCCGCCTCGGGGAAATGGCGCCATTTCTCGCCGCGCACCTGCCGGCCGAAGGCGTCGAACGCTGTCTCGCCGCGCTGCGGGCGACCCTGGCGAGCCAACGCGGGCGATGGATCCTCACACCGCACGCCGAAGCCCGCAACGAATGGGCGATTACCGGTCTCGTCGCAGGCCAGCGCGTCAGCGGCGTGCTCGACCGCACGTTCGTCGATGCTGAGGGAACCCGCTGGATCATCGATTACAAGACCGGAACCGCCGCCGAGGCCTACAGGGAACAGTTGCACCGCTACGGGACGCTGCTCGCGGCCCTCGACGACCGACCGATCCGGCTCGGGCTGTACTACCCGCTCGACGGCGTCTGGCAGGAGTGGGCGTTCAGCGCTTCTCGGCCAGCAGAATCAGCGATTGGCCAAGCGGAAAGTTGATACCTCGGCTCAGCAGGGCGGCTTCGGCGGCGAGCGGGGCGTAAAGGAGGCGGTCGAGCCACGCCGGTACCGGTTCGACGCCGCTGGAGGGCTCGCCGCCGGACAGCGGTTCGACCACGCGGAACTTGAAGAGCGCAACCGGCAGCAGCAGCGAGTTGGCGTAGGTACAGCGCAGGGGCCGGAAGCCGTGGCGCTCAGCGAGGGCGAGCAGGCGGCTGCGCGTGAAGCGCTGCCGTTCGTGCGCGAAAATCGAGTGGTGGCTGCGCAGGATGTCGAGCGCCGCCACCCGCAGGGCAAGCAAGCCGCCGGGCGGCAGGACGCGGGCGAACTCCGCCATCGGCTCGTCCTCCTGGCCGCGGGACAGATGGACGATGACGTCCATTGAAACTACGGCGTCAAAGGCCTGGTCGCGGTAGGGAAGCCGGCACATATCGGCCTGCACCATGCGCTGCACCCCAAGCGTTTTGCCGAATTCGAGACCCTCCCAGCCGAGGTCGAGCGGATACATCGGCCAGCCGTAGCGCTCCTGCAGGGCGAGGGCGAAGTGTCCGGTCCCGGCGCCGATCTCGGCTACGCGCTGGAAATTGCGCTGGCCGGCGCCCTGGTCGAGCAGGCCGAACAGAATCCGCCGCATCCCACGGTACCACCAGAAGGCGTTCTCCGCCTTGGCGATGTTGGCAAACTCGGCGGCGTTCATCATAAGTCAGATCGTGCCCTTTGGTATCGCAGATCCGTAGCCGGGGTGTCAAGCCACCCGGGGATGGCTCTCGGCGTCTGACTCCGCCAAAGCGGTCGTGAGGACCGTGAGGAGCAGGCGCTGAATCGTCTCGCAGTCGCCGTGAGGAATAATGCGCCGTAGCCGCGCCTCGATGTTTGTCATCGTCCGTTCCACGTTCCGCTCGATGTCGGCCTCGGTGTTCCGCGGCTGCCGCCCCGCCTTGGCGCATAGCGTTGGCGTTGCCGAAACGAGCTTCACCAACTGCGTAATGATGTCTTCTTCCGCCTTCAGGATCATTTGGAAACCCCGCTGCGAGCGCCGCAGTCGGAGCAGGATCCGGTTGGTGTTGCGCGGGTCGAAAAATCCCCGCTGGTTGAAATGCATCTGCGAAGAGTGCGGAAGAAGGGTCCGCAGCACCGGCCGGATGTTCCGTTCCACCCAGAAATAGCAGCGTTTCATCATTTCCGGGTCCAGGATGTCGCAACAGAGACGATCGACATGCTCGCCAACCGCAGGCCGCGAAGCCCGCCACGCAATCATGCCCTGCGCGAGATCAAGATCTCCCAGGCGGCTTGCGTTGTCGAAATACAAAGAGGGGATCCACTCCCGCATGGCCACCTGCAGTGCGAGCGACACCCGGGCATACACGGCGAAGTAGCGGGCGCTCCGTTCCGATGGCGCCGTCGCCCAGCTGCCGCCGGGTTGCCAGTGCCGGGGCGCGGGCACGTCGAGCAAGCTGCCCGCCGGGGCGACGACACTGCCGGGAGAAGGCAGCGGTTGGTCGAATACTGCATGGTTGATCAGTTGTTTCGCCAGCGCCACGGCGGAGGAGGGCGGTTGGCCCAAACGGGCCTCTGTCGCCTCCGTTTCGCAGAGAATCGCAGGCGGAATATCACCGTACGGCGAGGACGGCACCCGCTGCTGATCCGTGAGCAGAGACAGCGGTTGAATGGGCGTTGCGAAATGGCGTTTCATCACGCCCTGACTGTAGCAGTCGAAGCGGCGATTCCGAACCCTGGGTTCGTTTTTCGCACCCCTTCGCGAAGGGGTTAACTCTTTTTTGGACCTATAGTTAGAGGCAATCTGCAGTTTTTTGCAATGGGTTGTGAACGATGGTTGCGCAACTTCGAAAACAGTACTGTTTCTTGAAGGTACTAGGCTCGGATTTCGCCTCCTGTCCCCATCGCGCTCAGTGAATCGGTCAACGTTTCGAGGAACTGCCGGTGCGATCTCGACTCGCCGATTTCGGCCGCCAGCCGCCTGCGGAAGTGGGCATAGCGATCCAGCAGCGCTGCCGTGGAGGCTTGCATTCCGGCCAGGCACTCTGCATGCTCGGCCCTGACTGGATCGGCGCTGATTGCCGCCACCAGTTCACCGCGGCGGGTAAGCAGGAGCAGCGCTTCGGGTTCGGCGCCGAACGGCAGTGCCATCAGGTGTTCGTCGATCTGCGCAACTTCTTCGAATAGCGGGCGCATTCCCTTCTAGCCCTCGTTCTTTCCGAATGTTACCAACTGCATGCTCTTCACACTCGCCTCAATCAGGTTCTTCTGGGAATCCAGGCCGCCGAGGAGCGCGTCGACCGCCTGCAACCGCTCCGAAGCTGCCCGCTGCATGAACTCGAGGCGTTCGGTCAGGGAGGCCACCTGGGCCGTCAGACGCTTGTCCGTCTCGTCCATCCGGGCAGTTTCGTTGGCGATCACCCCGGTGACCGGGTCGCTGATCTGCCCCACTTTCGCCTGCAGCGCTCCAAAGCCTGTTGTTGACGAACCAAGGAACCCGAACGCGCCCTGCACCTGGGTTTCGCTCAGCCCGTCGAATATGGTCTGGTCAAAGCTTGCCTTTCCGTCCTTGCCAAAGGTCACGCCCAGACTGGAGAGGCTTTTGAGACTTCCCGTCCCTTCGAATCCCGAGATTTGCCGCAAAACATTGCCGGTCTCGCGGACGATGTAGCTACCCGTCAGCAGGCCGGCGGCCGCACCAATCTGGGCGTCCACCAGATCCTTCGTGGCGTTGTAGGCCGAGACGAAGCTCTCGAGCCTCGTCGCTAAAGTGTTCCGGTTACTCGATAGCGTCAGGTTGACCGTTTCACCGGCCGCGGTGGTTCCGCCCAGGGTGAAGGTGACCCCGCTCACCACATCGTTCACCAGATTGCTGGCCTTCGAAACGGCAACCCCGTTAATCTTGAAGTTGGCATTTGATCCGTTGTCTTTATTCACCAAAAGATCAGTCCCGGCCCCGGCGGGATCGTCGGTCACTGTGATCGGCTTTTCGCCCGAAGTGGTAGAGGTAAGCGACAGGTAGTAGGGAGTCGCCCCAGAACCCGTGGTCAGAATCGAAGCCGTGACCCCCGCGCCCAGGGCGTTGATCTTGTCCCGCAGGCCCGCAAGATTGTTCTCCTGGGCGCTCAGGGAAAGATCGTACTGCGCCCCAGCGAATCCTAGTCGCACAGTCCCGGTCGCCGATACCGCCGCCGTTGTGGAGGAGGCATAACCTGCCGAGGTCGCCGAGGCCGACCGGGCTAGCGACGTGACTTCGGAGATCGTGTACGACGCCGGGGTCGTCGCCGTCACCGCCCCGATACTCGCCTTTGAACTGTTTGAGGAGACCCCCCCGACGGCCCGCGTGCGGCCCAAATCGCCTAAATCACTCACCGCCTTCTTCAGACTCTCCGCCGAGGTCTGCAAACCCACCGCCAGAGAACGCTGCTGCACCAGTTTGGTCTGGTCGCGCTGGATCGCGTTGATCGGCTGGGCGCCAATCGCCACGGTCCGGTCAAGAATCTTCTGGAAGTCCGCCGAATAACTGCTGATGCCGGAAAAACGAATAGGTTCAATGCTCATGGCTCACTCCACGCTCGCGGACCTTAACAGAGCTATCGGCGAAAATCCTCGTTCCTTGAGCCATTCCTTCCCCGGATGTTTCCGAACCCGATTCATGGCACAATATTGCCAGGAGATTCCTGCAACTATGATCAAACGCAATTTCACCCTGTTTGCCCTCGCCTCTGTGTTGGCAACCGGCGCCTCGGCGGCCGATTGGAAAGGCTGGATCAGCGACTCCACCTGCGGCGCAGGCAACGCCGGGTCCGGCAAAGCCGAACGGGAATGCGCCGACCGCTGCATCAAAAATGGCGCTGCCCCCGTGTTCGTCACCGAGAAAGAGAACAAGGTGTACCAGGTCTCTGACGCCGAACTGGCCAAAAAGCACATCGACGGCAAGGTCATGATCTCCGGTGAGATCAAGGGAGATAAAATCATGATCGCCAGGATCGTAAAGATCAAGGATTAATTCCCCGTCTTCCGCTGTCTGTCCGTCGCAATCCATGCCATCTTAAAGGCATGAAGATTGTCACCATTTTTGCATCCACCCTGGCTCTCTCCGGCCTTGCCTCGGCGCAGGCTCCCTCAGCCCATGCCGACCGACTCAAGCAGGCGGCCCTTGTTCTCGAAGAGGTAATGGCCGTCAAAGAGAAATCCATTCCACAGGATTTGATGGACAAAGCGCACTGCGCTCTCGTTGTCCCGGGCCTCAAGAAAGGCGCCTTCGTCGTCGGTGGACAATTCGGTCGTGGCTTTGTCTCCTGCCGCAAGGCCAGCGGAACCGGTTGGAGTGCCCCGGCCCCCATCCGCGTCGAAGGCGGGTCGGTCGGGTTTCAGATCGGCGGCTCGGAGACGGATCTGGTCATGCTGATTATGAACTCCCGCGGCGCAGACCGATTGATCAAAAGTAGTAAATTCGCCATCGGCGGAGAGGCCTCAGCGGCCGCCGGCCCCGTCGGTCGGACCAGTTCGGCGGAGACCGATGCCACCATGCGCGCCGAGATTCTGACCTATTCCCGCTCCCGCGGCGCCTTCGCCGGAGTCTCTCTCAAAGGTACCACCGTGCGGGCCGACGCCGACGCCATCGGGGACCTCTATGGAAATAACAAAATGAAAAACGAACAGATCGTCTACGGGGATGTTCCCGCCCCGGCCGCTGCCGCCCGGTTGCTCGCGAATCTAAACAAATACTCTAGCCGGTTATCCAAGTAAACTGCCTCAATTGCGCCACCGCCCTCCGTCACTGTCCGCCAGCGCACAGTAGCAATCGTCGACTTATCGTCTTTTCAACAGGTTAAGGTTTGGCGCCCGACTTGCTAACAAAATGGCAGGAGAAGTCAGCCGTGAGGCACGCCAGACTGGCAATTACACATCCGATCTCGCTTCCGTTGAGAGAGGGCTTCGGGAGTGTTGATTCGGTTTCGTGTTTCCGTCAGCTGGACCAGTGTGACTCCCCCGAGACTCTCGTGGCGGAGATAGCGCGGGTGCTGCGTCCCGGGGGACTTCTCCTCCTCACAGTGCCGAATCCTCAGCTGGAAAGTCTGCTCCATCCCTGGTTCCAAGTGGAAATGCAGCAGGCGTTGGACTCTCCTGAGCAGCGCCTGCTGATTTGTATCCGGAACAAGAAACGGCTACCTCTCCCGGTCCTCACTACTGCCGGCTAGCAACCCACCCGCGATCTCCATCGCCACCTCTTTTCCTCTCTCGCCCACTTCCCCCACCGGCCCCACGCAACTCGGGCACCCAGCCTCGCACGGACAAGCCGCAATCAAATCCCGCGCCGTCTCCACCAGCCGCCGATGCTGACCAAACAACGGTTCGCTCCCGCCCATCCCCCCAGGATAGTTATCATAAAGGTACAGATTCGGCTCCCACTCCCGCAAGCCCCCCGTTGTGTCTTCGGTCAGCGTAACGGCCAAATCCCGGGGATCACACATTAACAGCAACGCCCCCACCGCCCGCAGCGCATTCCCAAGACCCACCAGACCGTGCTGCTTCTCCGTCGGTGTGTATCCGGCAAACTCCGCCAGAAACGCCGCCGGGAAATGCAGCCAGAACGAAGTCGTGTGCATCTCCTGCTCCGGCATCGACAGATTCCCCGCCCCAACGTTCTCAAGCGTGTAAAACTTCACCTTCTTGAAACCCACAATCTGCCGGTTCACCCGCACTTCACCCCACAACGCCTGCCGCTCCTGCCCGAACTCATTCAGAATCTTCACCTGCGTATAATCGATCGCATCCGTGAAATAGTCGCAATCGACGGCCCGCACATACGCCTTCCGTCCCTCGTAGTCGAACTTTTCCACCTGAAACTGACGCGCATCGTGCAGATAGATCGCCTTCTCGTGCAACGTCGTCAGCGCCGAGGGGAAATCCACCTCCGCAATCACCGCATTCTGCCGCGTCACGTCAATCACCACAAAGTTATCGCTCGTCACCGCCCGCAGCGACACCGCATCGGCCGGATAAGTATCCGAAGTCCAGTGCCACGTCGGCCCGGAGTGGTGCAACAACCCCAACTCCTCGAGAAACCGGCACATCTCGCCCGTCTCAACCGACCCGAACCGCTCCCCATCCCGAATCGGCAGCTCAAACGCCGCGCACTTCATGTGGCTCAGCAGAATCTCCAGATTGTTCGGATTAATGTGCGCCGATTCCGGCGGACGCCCGAAAAAATACTCCGGATGCTCCACAATGTATTGATCAAGCGGCGCGCTCGAAGCCACCAGCACCGCTATCGACAACCGGCCCCGCCTCCCGGCCCGACCCGCCCGCTGCCACGTCGAGGCGATCGTACCCGGATAACCCGCCATCACAATCGCATCGAGCGAACCAATATCCACCCCCAACTCCAGCGCGTTGGTCGCAATCACCCCCCGCACCTCGCCCGACCGGATCTGCTTCTCGATTTCCCGCCGCTCCCGCGGCAGATACCCGCCCCGATAACCACTCACACGCCCCCGCAGCGCCGGCAACCGCTCCGCCGCGTCCTTCAAATATTTGGTCAAGACCTCCGTCGCCAGCCGGTTGTTGGTAAACACCAGCGTCTGCTGCCCACGATCGAGAAATTCAAGCGCAATCCGCCGCGACTCGTGTAGATAACTCCGCCGGATTCCCAACTCCCGATTCACCACCGGCGGGTTGTAAAACACAAAGTACTTCTCCGCCTGCGGCGCCCCGTTCTGATCGACCAGGGAAAACGGTACCTCGCCCAAAGCTTCGGCCAACTCCCGGGGGTTGGCAATCGTCGCCGAACAGCAGATCAATTGCGGCTTCGAACCATAAAACTCGCAGATCCGCCACAGCCGCCGCAAAATGTTGGCCAAGTGCGAACCGTATACTCCCCGGTAGTAGTGCAGCTCATCGATGACAAAGTAGCGTAGGTTTTCAAATGCCTTCGCCCACTTGGTGTGGTGCGGCAGGATGCCGCTGTGTAGCATGTCCGGATTCGTGAACACGACGTTGGCCCGCTCCCGGATCGCCCGGCGGGCGTCTGACGGGGTGTCGCCATCGTAGGTGAAGGCTTTGATCGGCAGACCCATGGCGTCTACCGTGCGCTGAAACTCCTGCAGCTGGTCCTCGGCCAAGGCCTTGGTCGGAAACAGGTACATCGCTCGCGCCCCCGGCTCCTCGACCAGACGGTTGAGCACCGGCAGGTTGTAACATAGCGTCTTGCCCGAAGCGGTGGGCGTCACGACTACCACGTTTCTTCCCGCCGCTATGTGCGCAAAAGCTTCCGCCTGGTGCGAGTACAGCTCTCCGATGCCTCGCTGCGCCAACGCCCCCCGCAGCGCCGGCGTAACCGCCTCCGGCACCGCCGCCGTGACCGCGTCCCGGGCGGGCTGGTGCTGAATCGAGCGGATCGGCGAGTTCTCCGCCGCCATCCACTCCTGAAATCGTACCACCGCCCCGTCCAACCCCGAAGGCCGGTTCAGCGAAGCAGTGGGGTCGGGAAAGCCTAAGGTCAGATTCATATGTGGGGTTTCGCTTTAGTTTCGCCGAAACCGCCACCGGAAACAAGACTCTTATTTGCCCCGGATAAACTCGTAACGCTCAAGCGTCGCCGCCACGGTATACGGTCGCCGCGCCGTCGCCGCTTCGGTCGACTGCATCCCCTGGTTCCGAATCACCTTTCCCATGCAACGCAACCGCACCGGGTTCCCCGCCATCGCACTCGGCAGCGTCACCAGGTACTCAATCGAATCGCCCACGGGCATTTCCGCTTCGGACGTAAACAGCACCCCGCCCGAACTCATGTTGCGCGTCTCTCCCGCGCGCGAGACTGGTTCGCTACCCGCTCGTACTAGCTCCAACGGTAGCTGAATCTCGAATCGTTTGGTTTTTCTTTGTTCGCTCACAGCCTCTTCAGACTAAGGCTAATTGCCTAGAACGGTCAATAGACCGAGTCCCAACGTTATGCTGCTTTGGTAGCAGTACGGTTTAAGGATTTACCCGAGCATTGCCCGAAAAATGCCATCGCCGCTGACGTTGCTACAATCAGTGTCTGAGTTCCCTTTGCGCGCCATTCTCCGCATCGCCTCCGGTATAGGCCTCGTGATTATCGGGGTCATCGGTCTGATTTTGCCGGTCATGCCCGGCTTTATCTTCCTCATTCCCGGCCTGGTGATTCTGGCCGAATACTTTCCCCCGGTACGCCGCCTCGTGGATTGGGCCACAGCGAAGTTGGAACGCGTCAAGAATTCATGATCGATCGCATCACCGTCCACGGCGCCCGCCAGCACAATCTCCGCAACATCAGCGTCGAGATACCCAGGAATACCCTTACCGTCATCACAGGACTTTCGGGTAGCGGCAAGTCCTCCCTGGCCTTCGACACCATCTACGCCGAGGGCCAGCGCCGCTACGTCGAAACCCTTTCCCCCTACGCCCGCCAGTTCCTCGACCAAATGGAGCGCCCCGAGGTCGATTCGATCGACGGCCTCTCGCCGGCCATCTCGATTGAGCAGAAAACCACCAACCGCAGCCCCCGCTCCACCGTCGGTACCGTCACGGAGATCTACGATTACCTCCGTCTGCTCTACAGCTCCATCGGCGTTCCCCACTGCCCCAACTGCCACGTTCCCATCGCCGCCCAGTCCACCGCCCAGATTCTCGACCAGATCATGAACCTGCGCACCGACGAGCGCG
The DNA here is from genome assembly GCA_019931245.1 of Bryobacteraceae bacterium CoA2 C42. GTDB lineage: Bacteria > Acidobacteriota > Terriglobia > Bryobacterales > Bryobacteraceae. The sequence continues at coordinate 100,813 of JAINDL010000019.1, read as the reverse complement.
TCATGATCCTCGCCCCAGTCGTCCGCGGCCGCAAGGGCGAGTACCGCAAAGAGCTCGAAAAGTACCTCCGCCAAGGCTTCGTCCGGGCCCGCATAGACGGCGAACTCCGCTCGCTCGACGAGGACATCCCCCTCGACAAACGCAAGAATCACTCGATTGAAGTGGTCGTCGACCGCCTCCTCGTCAAACCCGGCATCGAAAAGCGCCTCGAAGCCTCCATCGAAACCGCCATGAAACTCGCCGACGGCCTGGTCGTGGTGGCCATCGTCAACGGCGACGAGCGCATGTTTTCAAAGAAGCTCGCCTGCCCCGATTGCGGCATCAGCGTGCCCCTGCCCGAGCCCCGCAGCTTCTCGTTTAACAGCCCCTTTGGCGCCTGCCCCGCCTGCAACGGCCTGGGCTCCAAATGGAGCTTCGATCCCGACAAGGTCATTCTCGACCCCGCCAAGCCGCTGCTCGAAGGCGGCCTCGGCGCCGCCTCGGGCACCAGCGTCATGAACCACCGGCTCGAAGAGGTGGCCAAGCGTCTGAAGATCAATCTCGCCAAGCCGTTTGACGAGTTACCGGCGGCCACGCAGAAACTGCTGCTGCACGGCGGCGACAAGTTTCCGGGTATCCTGAAGATTCTCGACGGGATCTATGCCGACGCCGGCCCGGGTTACGCTGAGTTACTCATGCAGTATATGTCGCCCATCCCCTGCCGCGAATGCCAGGGGCTGCGGCTGAAGCCCGCCTCCCTTGCCGTCCGCGTCAAGAACGTCTCCATCGCCGAACTCACCGCCATGCCCGTCGCCCGGGCTCTCGACACCGCCCGGGCCTGGCAGTTCGGCGAACGGGAAACGCTCATCGCCGGCCGCATCCGCGAAGAGATTGAAAACCGGCTCGCCTTCCTGCTCGCCGTCGGGCTCGACTACCTCAGCCTTCACCGTTCCGCCGCCACGCTGTCGGGCGGCGAGGCCCAGCGCATTCGCCTGGCCACCCAAATCGGCTCAAAGCTCCGCGGCGTCCTCTACGTGCTCGACGAACCCTCCATCGGCCTGCACCCGCGCGACAACGAGCGATTGCTCGAAACGCTATTTAAATTGAGAGACTTAGGGAATACCGTCCTCGTCGTCGAGCACGATGAAGATACCATCCGCCGCGCCGATTACGTCATCGACCTCGGCCCGGGGGCCGGGCGCCTCGGCGGCCACGTCGTCGCCGCCGGTACCGCCAAACAGGTCGAGCGCAACAAAGAGTCGCTCACCGGGCAGTACATCAGCGGCAAGCGGACCATCCCCGTCCCCACCGTCCGGCGGCCCGGCAGCGGCCAGAAAATCGTCATCGAAGGCGCCTGCGAAAACAACCTCAAAGACGTCACCCTCGAAATCCCCCTCGGTACGCTCACCGTCGTGACCGGCGTCAGCGGCTCGGGCAAATCGACGCTGATCAACGACATCCTCTACCGCTCGCTCGCCCGCCAGGTCTATGGCTCCCGCGCCGAACCCGGCATGCACCGCGCCGTGCGCGGCGCCGAACTGATCGACAAAGTAATTGAAATCGATCAGTCTCCCATCGGCCGCACCCCGCGCTCTAACCCTGCTACTTACACCGGCTTATTCGCCCCCATCCGCGACTTATTCGCCATGTTACCCGAATCCCGGGAGCGCGGTTACAAGCCCGGCCGCTTCAGCTTCAACGTGAAAGGCGGCCGCTGCGAAGCCTGCCAGGGGGACGGTCTCAAGCGCATCGAAATGAACTTCCTGCCCGACGTCTACGTCACCTGCGACGTCTGCCGCGGCAAACGCTACAACTCGGAAACGCTCGCCGTGAAGTTCAAGGACCACTCGATCGCAGACCTGCTCGGCGCCACGGTCGAAGAGGCGCTGCCGATCCTCGAAAACTTTCCGCCCATCTTTCAAAAGCTCCAGACGCTCCACGACGTCGGCCTCGACTACATCCACCTCGGTCAATCCTCCACCACCCTGTCGGGCGGCGAAGCGCAGCGCATCAAACTCGCCAAGGAGCTCAGCCGGCGCCAAACCGGCAAAACGCTCTACATCCTCGACGAACCCACCACCGGGCTGCACTTTGAAGACGTCCGCCGCCTCCTCGACGTCCTGAACAAACTCGTCGACCTCGGCAACACCGTCGTCATCATCGAACACCATCTCGACATCATGAAAGCCGCCGACTGGATCATCGACCTTGGACCCGAAGGCGGCGAGCGCGGCGGAACGATTGTCGCCACCGGCACCCCGGAGCACCTGCTCCGCAGCAAAAAGAGCCACACCGCCCGGGCGCTGGCCAAGGTCCTGCCTGCATGACCAACCCGCCTCCCGCCGCCGCCTCCCGCGCCCCCTTCTGGGGCTGGCTGGATGTTTTGTTAACACTCGGCGCCATCCTGCCGGCCTTCGCCCTAACCGCCGGCGCCATCCTGCTCGCCGTGTTCGTCCTCGGCGTCAAGCCGACACCGGTCCAGTCGGCCATGCCCTCGCAGTTTCTCGCCTACCTGCTCTGGCTCGCCGCGGCATCCTACAGCTTCCGGCTCCGCCACAAGCAGCCGTTCTGGCGCAGCCTCGGCTTCGTCCTCCCGGATCGCCCCTGGCGCTTCCTCGCCTACGGCCCCGTCCTCACCCTGTTCGTCGGCGTTGCCGGCTGGGCTCTCCAGGCCAAAGAGGTCAAAATGCCGCTCATCGATCAGCTCCTGGCCGACCCCATCCAGCGGATTCCCTTCTTCCTGTTCGCCGTCAGTTTTGGGCCGGTCTGCGAAGAGGTGTTCTTTCGCGGTCTCGTCCTCCCTGTCGCCGCCCGCAGCTTCGGCCCGGCGGCGGCGCTGGCGCTCACCAGCGTGCCCTTTGCCCTCATCCACGGGCCCCAATACTCCTGGAGCTGGCAGCATCTGCTCCTGTTGACGGTCGCCGGTCTCGTCTTCGGCTGGCTGCGCCTGCAGTCCGGCACCGCCGCCGCCACGCTCACTCACTGTACTTATAATCTTGCAATGTTCGGAGGCTTCATCCTGAATGGTCGAAACAATTGAATGGACAGCGGAAGGGGTGGTCATGATCGACCAGACCCGCCTGCCGCGCGAAACGGTCTTTGTCACCTGCCGCAGCTACACCGAGGTGGCCGACGCGATTAAGACGATGATCATCCGCGGCGCCCCCGCCATCGGCGTCGCCGCCGCCATGGGCGTCGCCATCGGCGTCGAGCGGAGCGAAGACGAATTCGATCTCATCTGCTCCACCCTGGCCGCCACCCGCCCAACGGCCGTTAACCTGTTCTGGGGCATCGAGCGCATGCGCCGGCTCCACGCCACCCTCACCGGCCAGTCCCGCGCCGAGATAGTCTCCGCCCTGGTCGCCGAGGCCCGCCGCGTCAAAGACGAAGACGTCGCTATCTGCAAGGCCATCGGCGAACACGGCGCCCCCCTCGTGCCCGACGGCAAAACCGTCCTCACCCATTGCAACGCCGGCGCCCTCGCCACCGCCGGCTACGGTACCGCCCTCGGCGTCATCCGCGCCGCCGTCGCCGCCGGTAAAAAAATCGACGTCTTCGCCGACGAAACCCGGCCCTTCCTCCAGGGTGCCCGCCTCACCGCCTGGGAGTTGCAGCAAGACGGCATCCCCACCACCCTCATCACCGACAACATGGCCGGCCACTTCCTCAAGTCCGGCCGCATCGGCTGCGTCGTCGTCGGCGCCGACCGCATCGCCGGCAACGGCGACGTCGCCAACAAAATCGGCACCTACGGCGTCGCCGTCCTCGCCAAGGAAAACGGCGTACCCTTCTACGTCGCCGCGCCCATCTCGACGCTCGACCTCACCCTCTCGAGCGGCGACCAGATCCCCATCGAAGAGCGCTCCTCGAAAGAGGTGACCGAAGTCTACGGCGTCCCCGTGGCGCCCGAAGGCATCGCCGTCCTGAACCCCGCCTTCGACGTCACCCCGAACCGCTACGTCGCTGGCATCATCACCGAGAAGGGGGTGGCTTACCCACCCTTCACGGAATCCCTGGCGCGCTTAGCCAACAGCTAGAAGCGAACAGGCCCTGAGCTTGCGCCCAGGGCCTGTTTCCTTGCTTTCGCAGCGGGACTGGTTTAGTAGTCCATGCCGCCGGGGCCGTGATCGTGACCACCCGGAGCCGGAGCCGGCTTCTTTTCGGGGATCTCGCAGATCATCGCTTCGGTGGTCAGCATCAGGGCGCTGATCGAAGCGGCGTTCTGCAGAGCCGAACGGGTCACCTTCGCCGGGTCGATGACGCCCGCCGTCAGCAGATCCTCGTACTCGCCCGAAGCAGCATTGAAGCCGAAGTTGGCGTTCTTGTTCTCGCGAACCTTCTCGATGACGATCGCGCCTTCAAACCCGGCGTTGCCGGAAATCTGACGGATCGGCTCCTCGCAGGACCGCTTGATGATGTCGACGCCGATCTGCTCGTCGCCCGCCACCTTCAGACCAGCCAACGCCGAAGCCGAACGCAGCAGCGCAATGCCGCCGCCGGGAACGATGCCCTCTTCAACGGCCGCCCGCGTCGCGTGCAGCGCGTCTTCCACACGGGCCTTCTTTTCCTTCATCTCGGTCTCGGTCGCCGCACCGACCTTGATCACCGCCACGCCGCCGGCCAGCTTCGCCAGCCGCTCCTGCAGCTTCTCCCGGTCGTAGTCCGAGGTGGTGTCCTCGATCTGGTTCCGCAGCTGCTTAATCCGGCCTTCGATCCCGGCCGCATCGCCCGCGCCATCGATGATCGTGGTGTTGTCCTTGTCGATCGTGACCCGCTTGGCGCGGCCCAGATCTTCAAGACGAACGCCCTCAAGCTTGATCCCGATGTCTTCCATGATGGCCTTGCCGCCGGTCAGGATCGAGATGTCTTCGAGCATCGCCTTCCGGCGGTCACCGAAGCCAGGAGCCTTCACGGCCGCGCAGTTCAACGTGCCGCGCAGCTTGTTCACCACGAGAGTGGCCAGCGCCTCGCCTTCCACTTCCTCGGCGATGATCAGCAGCGGACGGCCGCCCCGGGCCACCTGCTCGAGCACCGGCAGCAGATCCTTCATGTTGCTGATCTTCTTCTCGTAGATCAGGATGAAGGGGTCTTCCATCACGACTTCCATCCGGTCAGCGTCGGTGACGAAGTACGGGCTCAGATAGCCGCGGTCAAACTGCATGCCCTCAACGGTCTGCAGTTCGGTGTTCATCGTCTTGGACTCTTCGACCGTGATGACGCCGTCCTTGCCGACCTTCTTCATCGCTTCGGCAATGATCGTGCCGATCGTCGAATCGCCGTTGGCCGAAATCGTGCCCACCTGCGCAATCTTCTCGTCGTTGGCCACCTTGGTCGCCATCGACTTCACTTCGCCGATGCACACCTCAACGGCCTTCTCGATGCCGCGCTTCAGCGCCATCGGGTTCGCGCCGGCCGCCACGGCCTTCACGCCTTCGCGGTAGATCGCCTGCGCCAGAATCGTCGCCGTCGTCGTGCCGTCACCCGCGATGTCGGAGGTCTTCGAAGCCACCTCGCGGACCATCTGCGCGCCCATGTTCTCGAGCGGATTCGAAAGCTCGATCTCCTTGGCCACGGTCACGCCGTCCTTGGTGATCGTCGGCCCGCCGAACTTCTTCTCGAGCACCACGTTCCGGCCCTTGGGACCGAGGGTCACCTTCACCGCGTCAGCAAGCTGATTCACCCCGCGCAGGATGGCCTGGCGGCTATTTTCCGAATAAACAATCTGTTTTGCAGCCATGTCTGTTAATCCTCGTTAGCGTCCGTTACTACGCGATCACGCCCAGGACTTCGTCCTCGCGCATGATCAGATATTCGTTGCCGTCAACCTTGATGTCGCTGCCGGAGTACTTCCCAAACAGGATGCGGTCGCCAGCCTTCAGTTCGAGCGGCACAACAGAGCCGTTGTCCAGACGCTTGCCGTTGCCCACGGCAACAACTTCGCCTTCCTGCGGCTTCTCTTTGGCGCTGTCCGGAATAATGATTCCGTTCAGAACGGTCTCTTTCTCTTCAATGCGTTTCACGACAATGCGGTCGTGCAGTGGTCGGATGTTCATGTTTGTGTCCTCCAAAACTACCGATCCCAGTATTAGCACACTGGCCCCAGGAGTGACAACAAATTTTTATATATCATTGAAAAGAAAGGATAAATTTTTTAGAAAACAGTGGGAACGCCAATTCTCCCAGCATTATCTGACAGCGACACGCTGAGATTTACTTTATTCTCATAGAGTGATACCCTGGCAGCACCATGGCCCATCTCGACCTCGCCTCCCTCCGACAACTCGTCGACGCCGGTTCCGTTGAAACCGTAGTCGCCGCCTTCACCGATCACTACGGCCGGCTCATGGGCAAACGCTTCGACGCCTCCTTCTTCCTAGACTCCGTCGCCACCCACGGCACCCACGCCTGCAACTACCTCCTCACCACCGATGCCGAAATGCAGCCCGTCCCCGGCTACCGCTTCGCCAACTGGGAACTCGGCTACGGCGACTTCCACCTCCTGCCCGACCTCAATACCCTCCGCCTCACCACCTGGCAGCCCCAAACCGCCTTCGTCCACTGCGACGTCGACCACGTCGCCGTCGCCCCCCGCTCCATCCTCAAAAAACAGATCGCCGCCGCCGCCAGCCTCGGCTACCACGCCATGGCCGCCTCCGAACTCGAATACTTCGCCTACCGCCAAACCTACCGCGCCGCCCACGAACAGGACTACCAGAAACTCGACCCCCTCAGCTGGTACCTCGAAGACTACAACCTCCTCCAGGGCAGCCGCGAAGAGTTCTTCACCGCCGCCGTCCGCCGCCACCTCCGCCAGTCCGGCATCCCCGTAGAAAATTCGAAAGGCGAATGGGGCCTCGGCCAGCACGAAGTCAACGTCCGCTACTCGGACATCCTCTCGATGGCCGACAACCACGTCCTCTTCAAACAGTGCCTCAAAGAGATCGCCGAACAGTGCGGCATCAGCGTCACCTTCATGGCCAAGCCCCACCACGGCCAGGCCGGCTCCAGCTGCCATCTCCATCTCAGCTTGAGCCAGTTCTCCGACAGGCACGCCGATACCTTCCGCCACTTCCTCGGCGGCTGGATCGCCCACGCCCCCGAGTTCATGGTCTTCTACGCCCCCACCGTCAACTCCTATAAACGCTACGAAGACCTCTCCTGGGCCCCCACCCGCCTCGCCTGGAGCAAAGACAACCGCACCGCCGGCTTCCGCGTCGTCGGCGAAGGCAAAAGCCTCCGGATCGAAAATCGCATCCCCGGCGCCGACGCCAACCCCTACCTCGCCTTCGCCGCCTCCCTCGCCTCCGGCATCGACGGTATCGTCAACAAAATCGAACCGCCCCCCGTCTTCCTCGGCGACGTCTACTCCGCCCGCTCCCTGCCCCGCGTCCCCTACACCCTCGGCGAGGCCACCAGCCTGTTTGCCGCCAGCGAGTTCACCAAACGCGTCCTCGGCCCCGAAGTCGTCGAACACTACGCCCATTTCTTCCGAACCGAACAAAAAGCCTTCGATGCCGCCGTCACGGACTGGGAACGCCGCCGCTACTTTGAGAAGATTTAAGTCTATGGATCGTTTAAAAGACCAGGTAGCGCTCATCACCGGCGCCGGCAGCGGCATCGGCAAGGAAACCGCTTTGCTCTTTCTCGCTGAAGGAGCCCGCGTGGTCGCCGTCGACCTCAACGGCGATGCCGCCGCCCAGATTCCCGGCGTCCACGCCGTCCAGGCCGATGTCTCGAAGGCCGCCGACTGCGAACGCATGATCCGCGAAGCCGAACAGACCTACGGCAAGCTCACCGTCCTGTTCAACAACGCCGGCATCTCCCACGCCGATGACGACGACGCCATCGCCACCACCGAAGACGTCTGGGATCTCACCTTCGCCGTCAACGTCAAAGGCGTCTTTCTCGGCTGCAAGTACGGCATCCCCGCCCTGCGCCGCGCCGGCGGCGGGTCGATCATTAACACCGCCTCCTTCGTCGCCATCCTCGGCGCCGCCACCCCGCAACTGGCCTACACCGCCAGCAAAGGCGCCGTCCTCTCCATGTCGCGCGAACTAGCTGCCATTCACGCCCGCGAAAACATCCGCGTCAACGCCCTCTGCCCCGGCCCCCTGCAAACCGAACTGCTCATGAAGTACCTCAATACCGAAGAGAAAAAGCAGCGCCGCCTCGTCCACATCCCCATGGGCCGCTTCGGCCAGGCCCGCGAAATCGCCCAGGCGGCTCTCTATCTCGCCTCCGCGGAATCCTCCTTCGTCACCGGCACCGAGTTCCTCGTCGACGGCGGCATCACCGCGGCGTATACGACACCGCTATGATCCAGCGGACCATCTCCCCGGTCGATGGCTCCGTTTACGCCGAACGCGAACTGACCACCAGCTTTGACGCCCTGCTCGCGCCCCCGCCGCGGCTCTCCCTCGCCGAACGCATCGCGCTCTGCCAGGCGCTCGTCGCGCAGTTCGAAGCCGACGCTGACGCCATCGGCCGCGAACTCACCTGGCAGATGGGCCGCCCCCTCCGCTATACCCCCAACGAGATCCGCCGCGGCTTCGCCGAACGCGCCCGCTACATGATCTCCATCGCCGAACAGTGCCTGGCTGATATCCCGGCCCCCGCCGGCTTCATCCGCAAAGAACCCGTGGGCGTGGTCTTCACCATCGCCCCCTGGAACTATCCCTATCTCTGCGCCGTCAACTCCATCGTCCCGGCCATTCTGGCCGGGAACGCGGTGCTCCTCAAAGCTTCCGCCCAGACGCCGCTCGTCGCCGAACGCTTCGCCGCCGCCCTCCCGCCCGAGGTCCTCCGCTACGCCCACCTCTCGCACGAAAGCGTTCTGCGCCTCGTCACCGACCGGCGCATTGGCTTCGTTTCGTTCACCGGCTCGGTCGCCGGCGGCCGCCAGATCGAAGCCGCCGCTCGCGCCCCCCTCGCCCTCGAACTCGGCGGCAAAGATCCCGCCTATGTCCGCGCCGATGCCGACCTCGCCCATGCCGTTGAAAACCTCGTCGACGGCGCCATGTTCAACTCCGGCCAATCCTGCTGCGGCGTCGAGCGCATCTACGTCGACCGCGCCGTCTACGCCGAATTCGTCGAACGCGCCGTCGCGCTCACCAGCCAATACGTGCTCGGCAACCCGCTCGACCCCGCTACCACCCTCGGCCCCCTCGTCCGTCCCGCCGCCGCCGATTTCGTCCGCGCCCAGGTGGCCGAAGCCATCGCCCAGGGCGCCCACGCCCATCTCCAACTGCCCGACCCCGGCGGTGCCTATCTCCCGCCCCAGATCCTCACGAACGTCAACCACTCCATGCGCGTCATGACCGAAGAGACCTTCGGCCCCGTCGTCGGCATCATGCCCGTCGACTCGGAAGCCGAAGCCGTCCAGCTCATGAACGATAGCGCCTACGGCCTCACCGCCAGCATCTGGACCCGCGACCAGGCCGCCGCGCTCCGCATCGGCGCCCAGATCGATACCGGCACCGTCTACCACAACCGCTGCGACTACCTCGCCCCCTCCCTCGCCTGGACCGGCGTCAAGGACTCCGGCCGCGGCGTCGCGCTCAGCGTCCTAGGCTTCTCCCAGTTCACCCGCCCCAAATCGTTTCTCCTATGATCCTCCCGCTGCTCGCCCTCGTCCTCTCCCCGGAGACCCTCCTCGACTGGCGCACCCCCAACTAGCCGCAGATCTCGCCCGACGGCCGCCGGATCGTCTACACCCTCGAAACCGCCGACCGCTTCAACGACCGCTTCGAGAACACGCTCTGGATGGTCTCGGTCGACGGAAAGGACCACCGGCCCATCGGCCCCGGCCGGCTCGCCCGCTGGTCGCCCGACGGCGGCAAGCTCGCCTATCTCAAGCAGTCGCAGCTCTGGGTCCGCTGGATGGACACGGGCGCTGAAACAGCCATCACCAGCCTCGAAACCCCGCCCGTGGCCCTGAGCTGGTCGCCGGACGGCACCCAACTGGCGTTTCTCCGCCGTGTAGCCGGAACGCCCGAATGGTCCATCAAAATGCCCAAGGCGCCCGAAGGCGCCAAGTGGGCGGAACCGCCCTCCGTCGTCACCCGCCTCCGCTGGCGGGCCGATGGCATCGGCGGCGCGGGGCTGATCCCGAGCGGTTTCACGCACCTGTTCGTCGTGCCCGTCACCGGCGGCGCCCCGCGCCGGCTGTCGACCGGCGATTTCCAGCACGGCGGCGAACCCGCCTGGACGCCCGACGGCAAAACCATCTATCTCCACGCCGCCCGCGGCGACAACGCCGACCACGAACTCTTCCCGGACGACATCTGGGCCTTCGACACCGCCACCGGCCGTCCCACCCGCATCACGCAGGCGAATGGTCCCGAGCAGAACCCCGTCGTCTCGCCCGACGGCAAGCGCATCGTCTGGCTCGGCTTCGTCGATCAAGGCAACGCCGCGCACACCACCTCGCTCTGGATCGCCAACCGCGACGGGAGCGATCCCCGCCGCCTGGCCCAGGGCCTCGACCGCAATATCAGCACGCCCGTCTGGGCCGACGACGGCAAGACGATCTACGCCGTCTACTCCTTCGGCCTCGATGGCAACTACAAGCCGCTCACCGACGGCAAGCTCCGCCTCGCTACCGCCTACGCCGCGGCCGAAGCCATGACCATCGCCCGCAACGGCCAACTCGCCATCACCGGCTCGGCGCCCCTCCAGCCCAAGGAAGTTTACACGTTCTCCGCCGCCGGCGGCGCCCCGGTCCGGCTCACCGATTCGAACGGCAGCCTCCTGGCCGCCCACCCGCTCGGCGCCGTCGAGGAGATCCGCTACCCCAGCTTCGATGGCCGCTCGATCCAGGGCTGGATCATTAAGCCCCCGGACTTCGACCCCGCCAAAAAGTACCCGCTCATCCTCGACATCCACGGCGGGCCGCACGCCATGTACGGCATCGAGTTCAACCACCAGATGCAGATGTACGCCGCCCGCGGCTTCGTCGTGCTCTACACCAACCCGCGCGGCTCCACCGGCTACGGCGAATCCTTCGCCAACATCATCCACGGCAGCTACCCCGGCGATGACTACCGCGACCTCATGGCCGGCGTCGATGCCGTCCTGGCCAAAGGCTACGTCGACCCCAAGAAGCTCTGCGTCACCGGCGGCAGCGGCGGCGGCATTCTCACCGCCTGGATCGTCACCCGCACCAACCGCTTTGCCGCCGCCGTCTCCCAATATCCGGTCATTAACTGGTTCACCCAGACCGGTTCGGCCGACATCGGCCTGCTGATGACCCGCTGGATGAAGTCCATGCCCTGGGAAAACCCGAAGCAGTACATCGACCATTCCCCACTCTTCTTTGCCGACAAGGTGAACACCCCCACCATGCTCATCACCGGCGAAGAGGACTGGCGCACCCCCATCGGCCAGACCGAAGAGTTCTACTTCGCTCTCAAAGCCCGCAAGGTCGACACCGTCATGGTCCGCATCCCGCGCGAGCCCCACGGCATCCGCGGCGCCTTCCCCAGCCATCGCATCGCCAAGGTCGAACACATCCTCGGCTGGTTTGCCAAGTACGTCCAGTAGCTACGGCTTGGCTTCCGTCCGGTCGCGCTTCAACTGATCGGCGATCCTGCCCGCCAGCTTGGCCAGGTTCTGGGGCGTCGTGTCCTTCGGGCGGGCCATGGTCGACCAGATGACATTGCCCGTCGCGCGCTGCACCAGGAACAGATTCCCCCGGCCGCGGCCCCACGAGTTGCTCCCCACCCGCGCCGCCAGCACCGACTCGTTCTCCTTGGCATCCGCCAACGAAAGTGCCTTAAGTTCGGCCTTCTTCTTTTTGTCCTTGGCCTCTTCGGGCGGCGGTTCCGGCTTTGGCGCCGGCTTGGGGGCGTACAGATCGGCCAGCTTCCGTTCGAATCCCTCGCCCACACGGTCCGTCAGCACGGCGTCGGCCTTCAGCGGATCGGTCACCACCTGCACCACACCGGCTTTGGTCAGCTGGCTCGCCAGGTACTGGTCAAGGCCATTGTTCATCGAAAGCAGGTAGACCGCCTTCACCTCGCGCACAGCCGGATCGGCCGCCCACAGGCTCATCGCGCAAAACAACACCGGGAGGAACTTCATGCCTTCATGATACCTTCAGAGTTTGTACAAAGGACTGCGGATTACGGTGATCATCCCCTGTCTCAACGAAGAGCAGGGCATTGAAAAAGTGTTGCGGCGCATGCCGGAGTTCGTCGACGAGGTCATCGTCGTCGACAACAACTCCACGGACCGCACCGCCGCCGTCGCCGAATCGCTCGGCGCCCGCGTCATCCGCGAGCACGTCCGCGGCTACGGCCGCGCCTACAAAAAAGGCTTCTCCGTGGCCGGCGGCGATGTCATCATCACCCTCGACGGCGACCACAGCTACCCGCCGGACGCCATCTCCTACCTGCTCGAAGCCTTCCTGCATCTCGAAGCCGACTTCCTCAACGCCAGCCGCTTCCCCGTTCGCGACCGCCGCGCGATGAGCTTCAAACACAAGTTCGGCAACTTTGTGCTTTCCATGGCCATGAGCCTGCTTTACTTCCGCTGGGTACGCGACTCGCAAAGCGGCATGTGGGTCTTCCGCCGCTCCATCCTCGCCGACATGAAGCTGACCTCGGACGGCATGGCCTTCAGCGAAGAGATCAAAATCGAAGCCCTCAAGCACCCCGGCGTCCGCTTCAACGAGATCTCGATTCAATACTCCTCCCGCCTCGGCGAGATCAAGCTCAACCCGTGGCGCGACGGTTTCTACAACCTCTGGTTCCTGGCCAAGAAACGATTCTCGTGAGCGTCACCGCCATCATCCCCATGTGGAACCGGGCAGAACTGACCCGGCAATGCGTGGCGGCGCTGCGGCAACAGACCGTAGCCTTTGACCGTATCCTCGTCGTCGATGACGGCTCAACCGAGCCCTTCCATGGTGACGATGTGCTGCGGCTGCCCGAAAACCGCGGCTTCGCCGCCGCCGTCAACGCCGGCTGGCGCGCGGCCACCACAACGCACATCGCCGTCATTAACAACGATGTCCGCCTGCACCCGGCCTGGCTCGAACACCTGCTCGCCGCCGGCGGCTGGTTCGCCACCGGCAAGCTCTTCCGCCCCGACGGGCTTCTTGACGGGACCTTCGACCTGCTGAGCCGCGGCGGCTTTGCCTGGCGGGCCGGTCATGGCCGCCCGGACGGGGGCCCGTGGGATACCCCGCGCGAGATCAGCATGGCATCGTTTACCGCCGTCCTGCTCCGGACCGAACTGCGCGAGCAGGTTGGCGAGCTCAATGAGTCCTTCGGCTCCTACTACGAGGATGTCGAATTCGGCGTCCGCTGCCGGCGAGCCGGGCTGCGAGGCCGCTACGTCCCGGCCGCCACCGGCCGGCACGAAGGCAGCGCCACGGCGGGCGCCTGGAGCGCCTTCACCGTCCGGCAGATTTCCACCAACCACGCGCGGCTGGTGGCCCAGCACTGGGGCAAAAGCCACCGCTGGGCGGTGGTGGCGGCTGAATTCCTGTGGCGGGAGCTGGCCCGGCGCCGGGGCCACCGGGCGGTGTTTCCGGTCTTCCCGGTGCGGCCGGCGGCCCCCCTCGCCTGCGACGACGCCCTGATTCAAGCCCTGCAGCAGGAAACCGGCTTCGATACGTTCTGGCGCTGGTACTTCCGCCTGGTGCGGCCATGAGCCTGGTTACCGCCGTCATCGTCACCTACAACTCCGGCGCGCACCTCGGCGCCGCCGTTGCCTCCTGCCGGCAGTTCGGCATTCCCGTGGTGGTTGTCGACAACGCCTCCACCGACGGCACGGTTTTCCCCGCCGATGTAACCGTTTTGCGAAACGAAGCCAACCGCGGCTTCGCCGCCGCCGTCAATCAGGGGGTGCGGGCGCACACGGCGCCGCTCACCCTGCTGCTCAATCCGGACGCCCGCCTGCTCACCGGTGTTGGGCCTCTTTGCGACATCTGCGTCGCCAACCGACACACCGCTGCGGCCGGACTACTGGTCGAAGCGGACGGGAAACCGCAAAAAGGCTTCAGTATCCGTAGGTTACCCACCGCGACGGCATTGGTTTGTGAAGTGCTCGGGATAAATCGACTCTGGCCGGACAATCCAGTCAATCGGAGCTATCGCTGCATGGATATCGACCTCCACAAACAACAGCTCGTCGAGCAGCCCGCGGGTGCCCTGTTCCTGTTCCGCCGCGATGACTGGGAGGAGTTGGGCGGGTTCGACGAGAGTTACTATCCGGTCTGGTTCGAAGATGTCGACTATGCCCGGCGCTTCCGGGACGCCGGCGGGGCGATCGTACTGGAGCCCACGGTGCTGGCGCTGCACGCAGGAGGGCACTCCGTGCAAAAACTGCCCGATTCCTGCCAGATCCGGTTCTGGTATGGTAGTCTGCTAAAGTACGCTGTTGAGCATTTCGGGGCCGTGACCAGGCGGCTAATTGCCGGGTGCGTACTTTTCGGTCTGGTAGCAAGATCTATCTTGGGGATTTTCCTGCTGCGGGGCTGGCCGGTTTTCGGCGCACACTTGGACTCCATTCAACTCTCCGCCCGTTGTGTGGTTTTGGGGAAAATCAAGAACCACTAGACAATCGAAATGGCTCAACCCGATCTGGTAACTGTCACCATCGTCACCTACAACAGCGGTCGCTTCATCAAGCGGTGTCTCGAGTCCGTTCTGGCGCAGAAGCATTCGAGCATGGAAGTTGTTGTCATCGATAACAACTCCACCGATGGCACCATTGACATCCTCGAGCAGTTCGAAGGGCGGTGCCGGATTTTTTACAACGATCAAAACACCGGATTCGCCGCCGCCCAGAACCAAGCCATCCGCCTCAGCCGGGGCGAATGGATCCTCACCCTTAATCCCGACGTTCTTCTGCTGCCGAACTTCATCGCCCAGTTGGTCGAGGCGGGCCACCTGCATCCGCGGATCGGCTCGGTTTGCGGCAAACTCCTCACAATCAGCGCGACCTTCGACCTGCCGGACCGCCCGCGCGTGGACTCCACCGGCATCTACTTCACCCCGATGCTCCGCCACCTCGACCGGGGAAGTCAGGAGGTCGACAACGGAGAGTACTCGAACTTTGAGTACGTCTTCGGCGCTACCGCCGCCGCGGCGCTCTACCGCCGCGAGATGATCGACGATGTTTCGATCGACGGCGAATTCTTCGATTCCGACTTTTTCGTCTATCGCGAGGACGCCGATGTGGCATGGCGGGCGCAACTTCTCGGTTGGCGCTGCCTTTACACCCCGAACCCGCGCGCCTATCACGTCCGCAACGTGCTCCCCGGCAACCGGCGTGCGCTACCGGCCGAAATCAACATGCACTCGGTGAAGAACCGCTTCCTGATGCGGATCAAGAACATGACGGCCGATCTCTACAAGCGGCACTGGTTCTGGATCACGTTCCGGGATGCCGTGGTGGTCGTCTGCTGCTTTACCCGCGAAACCTCCTCGCTCCGGGCCTTCCCCGCGATCGTAAAAAGCTGGCAGCGCGTGTGGGCCAAGCGCGAGATCATCATGCGGCGGCGCCGGGTCACCGACGAGTACATCGCAAGCTGGTTCCAGGAGGCGCCCGCGGCTCGTCCGGCGCCGAAGCCGACCCCGGCCCGGGTGCAATCGCGTCTGCGTACAGCCCGCGGTTAGTCGATGCGCATTGCCATTGTTGGCACGCGCGGCGTGCCGGCCAACTACGGAGGGTTCGAGACCTTCGCCGAAGAGTTGGGCCGGCGCCTGGTGGCGCGCGGGCACGAGGTCCTGGTCTACTGCCGGCAGCAGCACCCCGCCAGCCACTACCTGGGCATGCGTCTCCGCACCCTGCCCACCATCCGGCACAAGTATCTCGAAACGATCGTCCACACGGCGCTCTCTACCCTGCATCTGCTCACGCAGCGGCAGGAGGTAGCCCTGTACTGCAACGCCGCCAACGCCATCTTCGCCTGGATGCCGCGCCTGGCCGGCACGCGGGTGGCTTTGAACGTCGACGGCCTCGAACGCAAGCGCAAGAAGTGGAACCGCTTCGCCAAAGCCTGGTACCGGTTGTCGGAGTGGCTGGCGACGTTCTGTCCGGACCGCGCCGTTTCGGACGCCATCGCCATCCGGGCCTACTATCGCGAGGTCTACGGCACCGAGACCACCTTCATCGCCTACGGCGCCGAGATGGGCAAACTGCCGACGCGCGCGGCGCTCGACGAGCTTGGCCTCGAGCCGGAAGCCTACTTTCTCTACGTCAGCCGCATGGAGCCGGAAAACAACGCCCTGCTGGTGCGCGAGGCCTTCGAGCAGGTGGAGACGAACCTGCGCCTCGCCCTGATCGGCGACGCTCCCTACTCGCACGACTACATTGCCCGGGTCCGCGATACGCAGGACCCGCGAATCGTCATGCCCGGGGCGATCTACGGCCAGGGCTACAAAGAGCTGGGTTCGCACTGCTACGCCTACATCCACGCCACCGAGGTCGGCGGCACGCATCCGGCGTTGATTGAGGCCATGGGGCGCGGCGCGCTGGTGCTCTATCTCGACACCGAAGAGAACCGCGAGGTCGCCGGCGGCGTGGGACTGCCGTTTACGACCGCCAGCCTCGCCGAGGTACTGCGTCAGGCGCTGGCCCTGCCGGCGGCCGAGCGGGAGCGGCTGCGGGCGGCGGCGGTGGCCCGCGTGCAGGAACGCTACAGCTGGGACGCGGTCACGGACGCCTACCTGGCGCTGTTTGAGGAGTTATGCACCGATCGTGGTTAGAAGTCTCGCTCGGACGGATCGCCGGGAACTTCCGGGCCGTGCGTGCGCTGGTAGGGCAGCCGGTGGCGGTGATGCCCGTCGTCAAGGCCGATGCCTACCGGCACGGCGCGGTGGCGGTGGCCCGGGCGCTCGAGCAGGCCGGGGCGCAGTGGCTGGCGGTGAGCAATGTGCACGAGGGCGCCGTGCTGCGCGACGCCGGCATCCAGGCCCGCATTCTGGTGATGGCCGATTTTCTCCCCGGCAGCCGCGAGGCGTTCTTTGACTACGGGCTCACCCCGGTGCTGCACGATCTCGGCGAGGTGGCCGAACTCGACCACCTCGCCGCGCGCCGCGCTCAGCCCACCGCCTTCCACCTGAAGATCGACAGCGGCATGGGACGGCTGGGGGTGCGCGCCGCGGCCCGGCCCGTCGCCCAAGCCGTGCACAGCTGCCGGACCGCCTCTCTCGAAGGGCTGATGACCCACTTCGCCTCCTCGGCCGACTACGGTTCGGCGCAGACAGAGGAGCAGACCCGCTACTTCTTTGACCTGCTGGCCGCGAGCGGTCTCCGCCCGGCCTACGTCCATCTGTCGAGCACGATCCCGATCGCTTACGGCCGGCGCGAGGCCTGGGGCAATATGGTCCGGCCGGGGCACGCCATCTACGGCTACATCTCCCCGGCCAAAGGCCCGGCGCCGGAGCGCGAACTCGCCGTCACCCCCGCGCTGACCTGGAAGACCTGCGTCCTCGCCGTCAAGGAGATTCCCGCCGGTGCCGCCATTGGCTACGGAGCCATGTTCCGCGCCTCGAAGCCGATGCGCATCGCCATTCTGGCCGCCGGCTACGCCGACGGCTACCCGCACCGGCTGTCGAACAAAGGCAAGGTGCTTGTGCAGGACCGGTTGTGTCCCGTGCTCGGGGCCGTCTCGATGGACGTCACGACCATCGACGTCACTGCCGTGCCGGCGCTGCGGCCGGGCGACCCGGTGACGCTGCTCGGCGGCGAAATCGACGCCCAGCAGATTGCCCGCACGGCCGGAACCATCTCCTACGCGGTGCTCTGCGGCATCAGTTCGCGCGTGGCGCGGATTTTCGTTGACTAGCGCTCGACGCCGATCATCACGTTGGGTTCGAACAGGTAGGGGGGCACGATGCCGCACAGGTCGCCAAGCGGCAGCACCTCAGGCGGCAATGCGAAGCCGAGCACGCCGGTCATGAACTCGCGTCGCTGCTCGATGCGGTGCGCTACCGCCGGGTAAAGCGCGGCGAGCGTCGCCCGCAGCGGGGCATCCGCCAGCGCGTAGCTGTCCTCCATGCGCGTCGACGAGAAGCGCGGCGAACTTGGAATGATGTCGGATTGAATGATCATGCCGCTTGCGAGCGGCTCGGTAGAGCCCGCGTAGATGGGCGACCCGGGCCACTCGTCGTAGTGGATCAGGTGGCCGGGGTTGAGAAAAATACCGTACTCGGCAAAGGGCAGAAGGCGATGGATCAGGTCAAACAGCTCGCCGCCCGGGCGGCCCAGGGTGAGATGTTCAAACCAGGCCGCCAGCGCGGCCACGTAGGGCCCGGCGAACTCGTCGAGGTAGCCGGCCGGGGCGTCGTTCGAATCAAAGCCCAGCCAGCCGCAGCGGCAGCAGTTGCTCCCCCAGTAGCTGACATTGGCCGAAAAATACTCGCCGCGGCGGATGACGTTGCCGCTCGGGCTGGCCAGGCTGACGCGGCTGGGGCCGGTCTTCACCGTCCAGTGGCAGGACATGGGAAGGCCGTTGTAGCCGCCCTGGGCGGCGACCTGGTAGTCGACCAGGCCTTCGCGCAGGCCAAACAGGATGCGGCGCATCGCCTCGGCCGTGGCGCTGTTGGTGTATTCGAAATAGGCGATCTCCCAGGGCGTGGCCCGGGCGCGGAGCCGCGTAAAAGCGCGCGTGGCGTTCTCGATGGGAGCGAACTCGCGCAGCAGGTCGACGAGGTACGAGGGCAGGTCGCACTGCCCCGGCTCGTCATAATCCTTCCAACCCACCACCCCGATTTTCGCTGCGCCACCCAGGCCCTCGGCCGTGAAGATCTCCCGCAGCGTGCGGCCGTGGCCGCGCGGCTGGTCCATCAGCGAAAACGGCGCGTAGACCTCGCCGCGCAGCAGACCGGCCGTGTACAGTCCGCTGATGCGGAGATAGCCGATGCATTCGTTGCCGACGAGCAGCAGCGGCGCACCTTCGGCCGGCAGCAGCAGCAGCGCCTCTTCAAAGCGCGGATCAAAACCCGTGGCCCACAGGAGATTGGCGTAGTGTTCGCGGTCGCCGTAGACGAGCAGATGCGAGTAGCCAAGCGCCCGGGCGCGCGCCAGGCGGGGCGTCAACTCGGCCGCATCGGCCCACGGGATGGCGTCCACCGGTCCGGTGTCCGGCCATTCGGCTTCAATGAGGGTGTGGGTCCAGGGCATGGGCTAGCGAAGAGGCTCGACGGGATCGGCCGCCATGAAGAGACAATAGCACCATGAGCAAAATCGTGAACTGGCTGGTGATCGGCGTGGGCGATATCACGCGCAAGCGGGTGCTGCCGGCGATCGCGGCGCACGACCGGAGCCGCCTGCGGGGCATCGTCACCCGGTCGCCCGCCAAGGCCGCGCCCTACGGCTGCCCCGCCTACGCAACGCTCGAAGAGGCCCTGCGCGATCCGGAGATCGACGCCGTTTATGTCGGCACACCCGTGGCGCTGCACGCCCCCCAAACGGTGGCCGCGCTGCAGGCCGGCCGCGCCGTGCTGTGCGAAAAGCCGATGGCCATGAACTATCCCGAGGCCCGCGATATGGTGACCGCGGCCCGGGACACGGGCCAGCTGTTTGGCGTCGCCTACTACCGGCGGCTCTATCCCAATCTGCAGCGGGCCAAGGCGCTCCTCGCGGCCGGGGCCATCGGCCAGCCGGTCTTCTGTCAGGCGACCAGCCACAGCTGGGTGGCCCCCGGCATCGAACCGGACTACTGGCGGTTCCATCCGGCGCTGGCCGGGGGCGGGCCGCTGTACGACATCGCCTCGCACCGGATCGACCTGATGAATTTCCTGTTCGGCAACCCGGTGCAGGCCGCCGGAGCGGCTTCGAACGCCGTCCATCAATATGCCGTTGAAGACAACGCCACCGTGCTTATCGAGTACCCGCGGGGCGTGCGTGGCATGGTCGACGTACGCTGGCACAGTAAGGTAGAGCGCGATGAGTTCCGGATTGTGGGCACCGATGGGGCCATCGAACTGACGCCGCTCAACAGCGGCCGCCTCACCTGGCCGGGAGGGACGGAGGAGTTGCCGCCGCACGCCAACCTCCACTACCCGCTGGTCGCGCATTTTGCGGACGCCCTGCTGGACGGAACGCCGTTGCTGTCGACGGGCGAGACGGCGCTCTGGACAGACTGGGTGACGGCGAAGGTTGCAGTACGGTTATGATAAAAGTTAATCGCCGCGTCTGCGCCGCGTAAGCCTCTCCATGCCGGAAAGTACAAAAATCGATGTAAACAGTTGGCTCGAAGAAGAGCTGTATCAGCAGTATAAGAACAACCACAGCTTTGTGGACGAAAGCTGGCAGAGCCAGTTTGCCGCTGGTAAGGGAAACGGCGCCGTTGCGGCCACCCCGCCGTCGCCCCCCGCGCCCGCTGCCCCTCCTGCCGCCCCCGCCGCTCCCAGCCCTGCGGCGGCCACCGGGTTAACCACCCAGACCAAGGCGGTCGAGAGCAAGCCGGCGCCCGGCAAAGAGCTCGACTCCTCCGAGCAGCTTGTTCCGCTGCGCGGCGCTCCGGCCCGGTTGGCCGAGAACATGACGATGTCGCTGGCCATCCCCACGGCGACCAGCCAGCGCTCGATCCCCGTGAAGGTGATCGACGAAAACCGGCGCATTATCAATCAGCACCGCTCTCTGCTGGGCCACTCGAAGATCTCCTACACCCACATCATCGGCTGGGCCATCGTGAAGGCAGCGCAGGCCGTTCCGGCGTTGAACTGCGCTTACGCCGAACAGGGAAAGGACCCGTTCAAGATCGTCCGCAACCATATCAATCTGGGTCTTGCCATCGACCTGCCGTCCCGCGACGGCGGCCGCGCGCTGGTGGTGCCGAACATCAAGAACGCCGGCGCCATGACCTTCTCGCAGTATCTGAAGAGCTACGACGACCTCGTCCAGCGCGGCCGCAAGGGTAAGCTCACCGTGGCCGACTTCGCGGGCACCTCCATTTCGCTGACCAACCCGGGCACGGTAGGCACCGTGGGCTCCATCCCCCGCCTCATGCCCGGTCAGGGCTGCATTATCGCCACCGGCGCCATCGACTTTCCGGCTGAATATCAGGGCGTCGCCGACGAGATGCGGGCCATGCTGGGCATCGGCAAGGTGATGATGGTCACCTGCACCTATGACCACCGGATCATCCAGGGTGCCGAGAGCGGGGCCTTCCTCGGCAAGCTGCAGGGGCTTCTGCAGGGCGAGGATAACTTCTACAGCGAGATCTTCCACGATCTGCGCATGCCGCACCAGCCCGTCAGATGGGAACCGGATCGCGCGGTGATGACGCGCCCGGCCGGCGGCTTCCGCCAGGTGGAGATCGGCAAAGAGAGCTCGGTCCTGCAGTTGATCAACGCCTACCGGATGCGCGGCCATCTGATTGCCGACCTCGATCCGCTCGGCTCGGAGATTCAATACCACCCCGAACTCGACCCGGCGCACTACGGCCTGACGATCTGGGACCTTGATCGCGAGTTTGTCACCGGGTCGCTGGGCGCCGCGGTGGGCGAAGGGGCGCCGCATCTGGTGGCCACCCTCCGCGAACTGCTCGAGAAGATGCGGCAGACCTACTGCGGCAAAATCGGCTGCGAGTACATGTACATTCAGTCGCCTGAGCAGAAGACCTGGCTGCAGCAGCGCATGGAACCACAGGCCAATAACTGGCCGCTCGGTGAAGGCGACCGCGTCCGCGCGCTCGAACGCGTCCTCGAAGCCGAAGGCTTTGAACAGTTCCTCGGCAACCGGTTTGTGGGCCATAAGCGGTTTTCGCTCGAAGGCGGCGAATCCACGGTGGCGATCCTCGACGAGATCGTCGTGCGCGCGGCCGACCATCTGGCGCACGAGATCGTCATCGGCATGGCGCACCGCGGCCGGCTGAACATCCTCACCAACATCATCGGCAAGAGGCCGGAGCTGATCTTCAGCGAGTTTGAAGGCAACCCGTACGAGGGCTCGATTCAGGGCTCGGGCGATGTGAAGTATCACCTCGGGGCGAGCGGCGTGCGGCGGTCGCCGTCGGGCCGGGAGATTGTCGTCAGCGTGGCGCCAAATCCCTCCCACCTGGAAGCCGTGAACCCGGTGGTGGAAGGCATTGTCCGGCCCAAGCAGGACCGGCTGGGCGACGCCAAGCGCGAGCGCGTCATCCCGCTGCTGATCCACGGCGATGCCGCGTTTATCGGGCAGGGCGTGGTGGCCGAGACGCTGAATCTGTCGCAGCTCGAAGGCTACACCACCGGCGGCACGATTCACGTCGTCATCAACAACCAGATCGGATTCACGGCCCAGCCGGAATCCTACCGCAGTTCCCTCTACGCCACCGATGTGGCCCGGATTGTCGACGCCCCCATTTTCCACGTGAACGGCGACGATCCGGAGGCCTGCATCCGCGTCGCCCAACTGGCCTTCGACTTCCGGCAGCGTTTCAAAAAAGACGTGGTCATCGATATGATCTGCTACCGCCGCCACGGCCATAACGAGGGCGACGAGCCGAGCTACACCCAGCCGATCATGTACCGCAAGATTCGCCCGCAGCCGTCGGTGGCCACCCTGTTCGCCGAACGGCTGGTCCGCGAAAAGGTAATCTCGGCCGACGAAGTCGACCGCATGAAGAAGGCGATTACGCAGCGGCTGAGCGAAGCCCAGGTGCGCAGCCAGGCGAATGCCCAGCAGTACGAGTTCCAGGAACTGGCCGTAGTGGATGAATCCGACGTCCGGCGCGAGATTCCGCAGACGGCCGTCGACCGTTCCATCCTCGAACGGGTTGTTTATGGCTCGACGACCTTCCCGGAGGACTTCCAGGTCCATCCCAAACTGAAGAGCTTCATCGACAAGCGGCTGCAGATGCTCGACGGCGGACCGGTGGACTGGGCCGCGGCCGAAGCGCTGGCCTTTGGCACGCTGGTTCTCGAAGGTACCCCGGTGCGGTTGAGCGGTCAGGATTCCGGCCGCGGCACCTTCTCGCAGCGCCACCTTGTCTTCTCGGACGCCGAAACCGGCGAACGCTACATCCCGATTCAGCACCTCGAGCCCAACCAGGCGCGGATTGAGGTCTGGGACTCCTGCCTGAGCGAGTACGCCGTGATGGGTTTCGAGTTCGGCTACTCGGTGGCGGACCCGCTGTGCCTGGTGCTGTGGGAGGCGCAGTTTGGCGACTTCGCCAACGGCGCGCAGATCATGATCGACCAGTTCATCACCTGCTCGCAGCAGAAGTGGGGCCAGCCGAGCGGCCTGGTGCTGCTGCTGCCGCACGGGCAGGAGGGACAGGGTCCGGAGCACTCCTCGGCCCGCCTCGAACGCTTCCTTTCCCTGTGCGCCGAGGACAATATTCAGGTGGTCTACCCGACCACGGCCGTGCAGTACTTCCACGTGCTGCGCCGCCAGATGCACGGGGGCGACGACCGTCGCGGCATGCGGAAACCCCTCGTTGTGTTCACGCCGAAGGGGATGCTGCGCCTGCCCCGGGCCAGTTCGACGCTGGCCGACCTGACCAAGGGCGGCTTCTGCGAAATCCTGGGCGATACGGCGCTGACCGAGGCGACGCGGGTGAAGCGCGTGATTCTGTCCACCGGCAAGGTGCACTACGATCTCGCCGAAGCTCGCGAAAAGAAGGGCGTGACCAACATTGCGCTCATCCGTATCGAACAGATCTACCCGTTCCCGACCGCGGAGCTGCAGGATGTGCTGGCGCGCTACCCCGTAACGGCCGAGGTCTGCTTCGTGCAGGAGGAGCCGCGCAATATGGGCGCGTGGCGGTTTGTGCGCGAACACGTGCAGCCGCTGCTCGACAGCAGCCGGCGGGCTCTGCGCTACATTGGCCGGGACGAGTCCGCGAGCCCGGCGCCGGGCTCGCTCAAGCGGCATAACTTCGAGCAGGCGGACCTGGTGCAGGAGGCCATGGATGCCTCCTCAAAGCCGCAGCCGCGGACCCGTCTGGTCGCCCGCAGGAAAGGATAAGCGCCGGGCGGGCCGCTTCCCCGCGGCCCGTTACGGAATCCCGAACATCTCCTTGAGCTGCATCGCATCGCCGGCCGTTGTCGAGCCGTCGAGCGAGTTGATATCGGCCTGTGACAGGTCTACTTTGGCGGCAAAAGCCCGGCGATGGATCTCCTTGGCCAGCATCCGGGCCGTCTGCTTGGCATCCGGCAGCCGGACCACGGAGGCCTGCATGAACACCGTGCCGTCCCGGCCGGACAGACGCGCGTCCAACCGGTTACCCGCGGTGAACACGGCCAGCGTAAAGCCGCGCCCCCGGTGGAAGCGCGGGCTCTTTTCAAGGAAGGTCACCGTCTGCTTGGCTGCCTCGCTGCTGTCCGGCGACAGCGTCACGGGAAGCGTCAGATCAAGCGAGCGGAACAGGCCGGGGTTTCGCTCGAGCGCGTTGCGGTAAGCCGTCACCGAGGCCTCGCTCTGGCCAAGCCGCTCATTCGCGTACCCGAACAGCACTTCGAGGCGCGTGCGCAGCAGCACCTCCTCCTGCGGCAGCGCGCCGCGCGCCGCCGTGAGCGCGGCCAGGCCCGGGGCATAGGCGCCCTGCGAGATCAGGGTCTCCCCGAGGGCTGCCTGTAGGTACGGTTTCTCGCGGTCGGCGTTCTTGCCGCTGCGCGCGAGCAGTGTCCGCAGCTCCACCGCGACGAGACCATCGCCCACGGGCAGGTGCAGCCCGGTGCGCATCCACTCCACAATGGGAGAATCCGGTGCGTAGGGACGGAGAATCCAGCTCAGCCGGCTCTGCGGAATCAGCAGCGCATTCAGCCGGCTGTTGGCCTCCCACAGCTCCCGCTCCAGCTTCAGCCGCTCCCAGAGCGCGAGGCCCCACTCCGGCAGCGTGTTCCAGCTCATCTCTTCCCGGATCTGCTCCCGCTGTAGCAGCAGCGCTTCCCGGTAGAGGTACAGCAGACCGATCTCGGCCTGCTCGGCGTTGCCGCTCGTCACCCCGCGGCGGTCCGGTTTGTTGCGGATCTTCCGCAGGATGTTGAGCGCTTCGGTGTTGTAGCCAGCCGCCATCAGGATGATCGCCGTCGCCTGCTGGCCGTCGTTCCACCGCTGCTGCTCGAGCGTGGGGTCGCTACGCTGGTCCCAGGAGTGCATGTTGCGAAGCGCGCCCAGCGCTTCGGCCAGCCGGCCCTGGCCGACGTAGAGAATGGCGAGCGACATCCACGGGTTTGAGTTACTCGACGGATGAAAGTGCCGGGTGGCGTAGAGCGTATCGGCCTCGGCCTCCGGAAAGCGCAGCAGCACGGTGGCGACTTCGGCGCGATTGCGGACGAGCGTGGCGATGTTCACCCGGTCGCGCTCGGTCAACTCACTTTTGAGAATCGTGAACCAGCCGAAGGCCTCCTCGTAGTTGCCGAGCGTCATCTCAATCGAGCCGAGCGTGTTGAGCGCACCGCGCCGGACATCGGGGTCTTTCGATTCAACGTAGCGGCGCATGAGGCGGCGGGCCTCCTCATAGCGGCCGAGCTTCATGAGCGCCCAGCCGGTCCGCTCCCCCATATCGATCCGGAACAGCTCGTTGAACTCGGCCACGATCTTCAACTGCTCGTCGTGTTTTTCGGTGAGTCCGGCCACCAGGAGCAGCTCAAAGAGCACGTTCGAGTGGAGTTCGGAGCGGTTTGAGTCAAAGCCGGTCGACTCGGCGCGCTCGACCAGCGTCCGGGCGCGGCCGAGATAGTAGCGCGCCAGCGGCAGGTTGGCTTCGCCGCGATGCATGGCCACCCCCATCAGATAGTTGCCCATGATCGAGTTCTTGTTTTCGCGCAGGGACTGCTCGGCGATCTCGCGGATGCGGACAAAACGGCCCCGGTCAATGAGATTCCGGGCCGAAGCCAGGTCGAGATCCTCGGCGAGCAGGGCGCGGACACAAAGCAGGAGCAGGGTGAGCAGGCGCATCAGTTCACGGGTCCGGCGGGGTAGGGGTCGGCGGGGGGCGTGGCCACCGGCGCCTGGCCCGCCAGGGTCATCCGCGTCAGCTGCTCGAGCGGCTCGGCGAGACACTCGTGCACAACTTTTTTCATCTCGCCGACGCCGGGGGCGATCACGAGCCGGTGGCCGAAGACGTAGGGGGCCAGATAGTAGATATCCTGCGGCGTCACATAGTCGCGGCCCGCCAGCATGGCCATCGACTGCAGGGCCGGGATCATCAGCACGAGACTGCGCGTGCTCAGCCCCTGCAAAACCTTCTTGTGCGCGCGGAGATTGCGGGCCGTGTCGACGAGGCAGTGGTTGATGAGCGGGTGCACGAAGACATACTGCTCAATCAGCTGCCGGGCGACGATCACCTCGTCGCGGCTCACGAGGCGGTCCGGCGGGGCCGACCGGCGCTGCCGGCGGGTGTTCAGGACCTCGACCTCGGACTCGCGGTCGATGTAATCCATGTTGATCTTGAACAGGAACCGGTCCAGTTGGGCGACCGGCAGGGGGTAGGTCCCGGCGAGATCGCGGGGATTCTGCGTGGCGATGACGAAGAAGAGCTCGTCGAGCGGGTAGGTGACGTTGTCCACCGTCACCTGTTTTTCGGCCATCGATTCGAGCATCGCCGACTGCACCTTCGGCGAGGTGCGGTTGATCTCGTCGGCCAGCAGGACGTGGGCGAAGATGGGGCCGGGCCGGAACTCGAAGCGGCCGGTGGGCGGGTCGAAGATGCTCACGCCGGTGATATCACTCGGCAGCAGGTCCGGGGTGAACTGCACGCGCCGGAACGGAGCGATATGGCGGCCGCTGGCGTCGCTGATGGACTCGCCGAGCGCCTTGGCCAGCGTCGTCTTGCCCGAGCCGGGGTAGTCTTCGAGCAGGACGTGGCCGTCGGCGAACAGCGCCGTGAGAATGAGGTTGATCACCTCGTCGCGGCCCTTGATGGCGGCGCGCAGACGGCTGCCGAGGACCCGGGCGACTTCAGCGGCCGGGGTCAACGGATGAGGGGCGGGAGCAGATAAGGGATCCATGTTTTAAGAGACTTTCCACCACGAGAGAGGGTGCAGCAGACCAAGCAGACGCCGCCACCATTGCATGCCATGGCCCGCCTGGCGGGCCACGGCCGCCGAGAGAGCCAGATACTGTTCCCGCCCCAGCCGCGGCACGGCCGGGCCAAGCGCGGCCCGCATGTGCAGTTCGGTCAGGTCGGTCATCGCCGGAACCCGTTCGGCTACCCGCCGGGCAAAGGCCTCGCGCGAGGTGCCGCGCTCCCGGTATAGGCCCAGGTCAGCGAGCGAATCGAGCGCGGCCCGGTAGGAGGCGACCGGCAGGCGCGCCGGGCTGCAGAACCGGGGTTCGCAGCGGCGCCAGAACTTCATCAGATAGAGCGCGCCCAGGGTGAACAGGAGCACCGGAACCATCGCCTTGCTCAAACCCTGCATCGCTTCAAGCAGCGCCTTCCGCAGGTCGCCGTCCCCGGCGGGCGGGTTCTCTTCCTTCGGCGACCCCGGGGTCTGCCGGGCCATCTCGCCGAGCATCCGCTGCAGGTCCTGATCCACCTTCTCCTCCTGCGGCGGGGTGATCACCTTCTCCGGGGTGATGTCGAGAACCACCCACCCCAGGCCGCGCACATACACCTCCGGCCAGGCGTGGGCATCGCCGTTCCGGATCAGAATCGTCGACCCGTCTCCGCGCTGCCGCGCCCCCACGGCATAGCCGATGCTCACGCGCGAAGGCACGCCCATGGTCCGGAACAGGTAGACGGCCGAGTGCGCCAGGTGGACGCAGTACCCGTTGCGATCACCGAACAGGAAGCTGGCCACCGGGTCGGCGTCCTCATCCACCTGCGGCACGTTGAGATTGTAGGTGGTGTTCTTGTCCATCCAGAACTTGATGGCCAGCGCCTGGGCAATCGGGATGCCGCGCAGGTGGGCCGGCAGCAGCTGTTTGGCCTGCTCGGCAATCTGCCGGTAGCGGGCGTCCTCGGGCACCTCGGTGTAGTGCTGCCACATCTCCGGCGTCCACTTCTCCGACCCCAGCGAACGGTTCAGCAGCGTTCCGAAGTCGGCGTCGAGCACAATCGACTCCACTTTATAGGCGCGTTCAAAGCGCTTGGCATCGGGGTTCGGCGCTGGTTCGAGCTTCGAGACGTCGATCAGGCCGAAGGGCTTCGAATGCGGCGTCATCAGCGCCACGGTCGTGCGGAGGCGATGGGCGATGCGCTCCCGGCCTCCCGGGGCGGTGTCGGCGCGGTCGCGCAGCGGGACCTCAATCGGCTCGGCCGGAAAGGGCATGCCCACGTCGGTATCAAGCTTGCCGGAGGCATCGCGCACCAGGCGCCGGCCGTTGTAGTTACTGAGCGTGTCCTGACGGAAATAGAAGGTCCCGTAGGGCGGCTGATAGTCGTCGTGCAGGCTGACCACCGCCACGGGGAAGCTCTTCCGCCCCTCGCCGCCCGACGGGTTCGGGTCCTGGTTCTGGTTCTGATCCTGCTGCTGTTCGCCCTTGCCGCCCTGCCCCCCGTGATGCGGCCGCTCCTTCTTATCCTTCTCACTGCCGCCCGCACCGCCGGCGAAGGCCGACAACTGCCGGAGTTTGCCGTCCGGCAGAAACAGGAACAGCGCCACAATCATGGCGATGAGCAGCACCGGATCGAGCAGGGTCCGTTTGGCCGAACTGCGGCTGAGCATCCAGACCACCAGCAGGATCCCCAGCAGCGCCCCGGCTCCCAGGAAGAACGGCATCGGGTCGTAGTTTCGTTCGAGCAGCCAGTCGGTTACAAAAAACGGGCGGTGAATCGAACCGTCGCGGTGCGCCGCCAGCACGCTCGAAAAGATCCCGACAAGCGAAGCGGCCTCTACCGTCAGAAACAGCGAGAACCGGCGGGCCGACAGCAGCACCGGCGTGAGCCAGCAGACCACCCCGACGAACCAGTTCTCCGCCTCTGTGATCGCATAAACCGATTCGCTGCCGAGCAAGCCCACCACCGTACTGTTCCCGCGCAGAAACGCGCTCAGCGTCACCGTCAGCCCCATCACCCCCGCCGCCGCCAGCCACAACCGGCCCAGGCGCAGCGGCAACGCTTCGAGTGCGCCCGCCAGTACGAACGCGGTCACCACCCCCAGCAGGGCGAACAGCAAACCGGCCGGCGCGGTGTAACCCGCGGCCAGCAGCCCCACGGCGCTCATCCAGATGACCACGCCGGGCAGTTTCCACCAGATCGAGTTGCGCGGCGTCATCTAACCCCTTCCTCCGAGGATATCCTGGAACAGATTTCCTGTCTGCCGCTCCGCCACGCCCGCCGTCGCCGCCATTCCGGCCGTGCCGGTCGCCAAACGCCGCAGCTCCTCGAGGGTATGCCGCTCCTCGCCCGCCGGGCGGACAAACCACTGTTTTAAGCGCTCCTTCCACGCCGGAGGGCCCTCCGGCTCGGGCTGCACCGCCTCGACGCCGGTCAGAATCTGCATCCGCATGACACCCCCGCCGGGGACCTGCGCCGCGGCGTACTCCCAGGCCGCAGCCTCCGGCGGCAGCAGGAGAATACAGAATTGGTATCCTTCGTTTTCCATTTTGGAAAGGAAGGCTCCCAGGCTGCCGCCGCGCGCGGCGGGATCGGCCTCGCCGCTCCGGGCGAGTACTTCGAGCGCTTCCTCTCGGGTGGTAGCGTGGCGGTCGACGCCGTCGGCGGCAAAGCACCAGTCGTCGCCCAGCAAATTGCGCTCAATAGCGATGCGGGCAACGGCCGCCGTCGCATCGTCCTGGGCGCTCGTGACCAGATAGGCACACCCTTTCCGCCGCTCGGCCACGCTGCGTTCCGGGGTCCGCACCATCATCCGGCTCGTTCGCGCGTACACCTTCCAGAGCACCATGCGCAGCGGGTCGCCGGGGGCGTACTGCCGCATCTCCACCCTGTCGCCCCGCGGTTCGGCGTAGACATCGGACAGGTCGTCGCCGTCGGCCATGCCCGCCGGCGGCGGCATCTGCGCGAGCATGCCCCGTTCGGGCAGCACCCGCAGGCTCACGGTCTCCGCCCGGCGCCAGGCGATCTCGGCGAGGCCAAACAGATCGCGCACGGCGAAGCGCCGCACTACGCGTTCGACGATGCACCGGCGCTCCGGCGCCGCCATTTCGACCAGTTCGCCGCCCTGCCGCTCCACCGTTATCGCCGCCGCCGTCTCGCCGCGGCCATCGTTGACCCACTGCCACTGGGCCACCGTAAAGGGAATCCAGCGCGGATAGGCCACCCGGTAGCCGGTCGGCTGCGGCGTCCGGGTTTCCAGGTCGAGCAGGCCGGGCGTCCGGGCCTGCCGCGAGCGCCAGGCGAGCCACGCCGCGCCGGCCAGTGTGCACAGCAGCAGCGACAGAATCACCAGAAGCCCGGCCAACCCCGCCACGAGCAGGACCAGATCGAGGTGCAACACCCCTTGAAACCACACCGCCAACCCAAACAGCAGGAGAAATGCCACGCCCGTACGCGTTAACGGAAACGCGCCGTGGATGGGCCGCATCCAGGGGAGAAAGAAGCGCCGCCACAGCCGCGCCACCCCTTTTTGCGAAACGAACCCAAACCTGGCCAACCAACCACGCATGTACTGATTCTGACGTATGATCAAGGGTTTCCGGTGCCGTAAATGACGAATGTTTCTCGCCGCACGTTCCTGACAAGCATTTTTGCCGCCAAACTCGCGGCCGCGCCCGCCCGGCGGAGCGTGGTCCTGGTCTACGTCGACGATCTCGGCTGGCGCGACTTCGGCTGCACCGGCCATCCCTATCACGAGACGCCCCACCT
Organism: Bryobacteraceae bacterium CoA2 C42; assembly: GCA_019931245.1. Lineage (GTDB taxonomy): Bacteria > Acidobacteriota > Terriglobia > Bryobacterales > Bryobacteraceae. The sequence goes on along the minus strand of JAINDL010000019.1, from coordinate 70,179 downwards.
CGACGCCCTCGCCCGGGACGGCATGCGCTTCACCCACGCCTACGCCGCCTGCCCCGTCTGCTCGCCCTCCCGCGCCGCCCTGATGACCGGCAAGTACCCGGCGCGCCTGCAGTTGACCGATTGGATCCCCGGCCGCAAGCAGTGGCCCACCGCCAAACTCCTCACCCCGGCCTTCGCTCAGCAACTCCCGCTCGCCGAAACCACCCTCGCCGAACTTCTCCGCCCCGCCGGTTACAAAACAGCGAGCATCGGCAAATGGCACCTCGGCGGCGCCGGCTTCGGCCCCGAACAACAGGGCTTCGACCGCAACGTGGCCGGCACCGACAAAGGCTCGCCCCCCGGCTACTTCGGTCCGTTTGCCCTGCCGAACCTCGAGGGCGGAACCAAAGACGACCTGTTGACCGCCGCCCTGACCACCGAAGCCGAAAAGTTCCTCGCCGCGGCTCAGGGCAGCCCGTTCTTCCTCTACTTCCCCCACTTCGCCGTCCACACCCCGCTGCAGGCCCCGGCCGCGCTGGTTGAAAAGTACCGCAAAAAGATCGAATTCATGGGACTCACGGGCAATCCGGTCTACGCTGCCATGATGGAGACGCTCGACGACTCGGTCGGCCGCCTGCGGGCAAAACTCCGGGAGTTAGGCCGGGCGGAGGATACCGTCTTCCTGCTCACCGGCGACAATGGCGGCCTGCGCTTTGAAGGCAAGGCGAAAGACCCGGTGACGGACAACGCGCCGTTGCGCGCCGGCAAGGGACATCTGTACGAAGGCGGCATTCGCGTGCCGTTTCTCGCCGCGGGGCCGGGGGTGGCTAAAGGGGTCAACGCCACGCCGGTATCCAGCATCGACTTTGCGCCCACCGTTTGCGAACTCGCCGGGGTGCCCGCGCCCAAGGGACTCGATGGCGTCAGTCTCGTGCCGCCTCTCGCGCAGCAGCCGCTCAAGCCGCGGCCGCTCTTCTGGCACTATCCGCACTACTCGAATCAGGGCGGAGCGCCGGGCGGGGCCGTGCGCGACGGCGACTGGAAGCTGATTGAGTTCTACGAGGACAGCCGCGTCGAACTGTACAACCTGGCGCGGGACCCCGGCGAAAAGCGGAATCTGTTGAATCAGCACGGCGATGTGGCCGAGAAGCTGAAACAGGCCCTCGGCAAGTGGCGTAAGCAGGTCAAGGCAGCCATGCCCACGCCGAACCCGGGCTATCAGCCGGCGCAGGCCGACCAGGGGCTAACGGGAGTCGAGGCGCCGACGCCGCCCGTTTAGCGCCGCGCGGGCAGAAACAGCAGAATCGTCGCCAGGAACGCGAGCACGATCACCGCGGTCAGGAAGACCTTTTCGGGAATCCGGGAGATCAGCTTGCGGCCCACCATGGCGCCGGCCAGGGTCGGGAGCAGTAGCACGGAGTCAAACAGCAGCCCCGGCACGCTGAACAGGCCGTGGTAGGCGTAGACGGGAACCTTGGTGAGATTGATGAAGAAGAAGAACCAGGCGCCCGTGGCAACGAACTCTTCGCGCGACAGCCGGCGCGAGAGCAGGTAGATGTTCATGATCGGCCCGGCGGCGTTGGCCACCATCGTCGCAAAGCCCGCCGAGGTGCCGAAAAAGCCCGAGAACCACCATCCGGCGGGCGGCGCACCGGTGGCAAAGCGCAGGCGCCAGAGAAAAAGCAGCAGCATGGCCAGGGTTATTGAGCCCACCAGCGGACGGATCACCGCGTCCGGGTAGACCAGGACGGCCGCGCCGGCGGCCATGCCGGCCATCACCCAGGGCAGCAGCGAAAACAGCGCGTTGGCGGCCGCCTTTTTGCGGTAGACGATCACGGCGTAGCAGTCGGCGGCGATCAGCAGCGGCAGCAGCCAGGCGGCCGAAAGGCGGGCGTCACCGACGGTGACGACGAATAGCGGCACGGCGAGAATGCCCAAGCCGGGAACGCCGGTTTTGGCGACGCCGATCGAGAAGGCGCAGGCGGCGCCGAGGAGCCATTTCCAAAGAGGGAGTTCCGGCACAAAGGGCGAGGAGGTGGCGGAAGCCAGTGGGAGTCGAACCCACCGCGCCGCTAACGCGACGCACACTGGTTTTGAAGACCAGGCCCAGCACCGGCCAAGCGTGGCTTCCGCGATTACACCGTACCCTGCAATCCTAGCAACTCTGCCCGGTCGCGCAGGGCGCCGATGCAGAATTCGATGTGAGCATCGAGGTCGACGCCGAGTTCGGCCGCACCGTTGACAACATCGTCGCGGTTGACGGCGCGGGCGAAGGCCTTATCTTTGAGCTTCTTGCGCACGGACTTGACGTCGACTTCGTGGATGCTGCGGTTGGGTTTGACGTAGGAGCAGGCGGTCAGGAAGCCGGCGAGTTCGTCGCACGCAAATAGCGTCTTCTCAAGGAGCGACTCGCGCCGCACCCCCGTAAAGTCGGCGTGAGAAAGGATGGCGCGGCGGATTTCGGCCGAAACACCCCGGCTGGCGAGGATGGGTTCGCCTTTGGTCGGGTGGTCGGGGAGGTTTGGGTGGACCTCCCAGTCGAAATCGTGGAGCAGGCCGGTGACGGCGTAGGTCTCCGGGTCGCCACCCTGCTGGCGGGCGTAGGCCACCATGCAGGCTTCGACGGCGAGCATATGTTTTCGCAATCCATCGGACTGCACAAATTCACAGACAATCTTCCAGGCTTCGTCTCTTGTCACGGCTCTCCTCTGATGGTATTCTAAAAGGGTTGTCCAGGAGTGGGCCTGTGGCGCAGTTGGGAGCGCGCTTCCATGGCATGGAAGAGGTCAAGGGTTCGAATCCCTTCAGGTCCACCAAATCCGCACCATCTAGTGAGCCGTTGCCCGCCAGCACGGTTCGGAAGGCAAGCTACACGGAGCGGTGGTATTAGGGCGTCCTTCTGAGACATTTGGTCCATGGACAACGCGAAACTCTTCCGGATGCCCTTCGCCCGGGTCTACCCCTGTTATCTCGCGAAAGCGGAACGCAAAGGGCGCTCGCGGGAGGAGTTACACGCTATCCTCCACTGGCTCACCGGCTACAGCGAAACGGTCCTGCGGCAGCAGATCGCCGCCGAGGTCGATCTTGAAACCTTCTTCGCGCAAGCCCCGCAACCCCACCCCAACGCCGCGAAGATTACCGGCCTCATCTGCGGCCATCGCGTCGAGGCCATTGCCGATCCCACCCTGCGGCAGATCCGTTACCTCGACAAACTCGTCGACGAACTAGCTAAAGGGAAGGCGCTCGACAAGATCCTGCGGAAGTAACTTACCCGCCGCCGCTATGTAACACTAAGCAGGAATGGCGCCGCCGAAAGAGGGAATCTACGACCAACTCGTGACCAACCGTCTCCGCGAGGCTCTCCAAAAGATCAGCACCCACGGTCTCCGCGCCGACCTCGCTGCCCTCGACGAAACCGATTGCCCGGAGTATCTCTCCCGCCACCTGATCCGCCAGATCAAACTCACCCTCCGCGCCATCCCCTCCGATGCCCGGAAACAGCAGCAACTCGCCCTCACCAACCAGTTACTTCAATTCCTCCGCACCGCCGCCGCCGGCCTGGACGACGACCTGGATCCCGATCGCAACGACGATGCCGACGCCGATGGCCGAGGCGACGCCCTCCCTCCTGAAGGCGAAATCCTCCGCGCCATTTACCGCGGCGAACGAGCCCCCCAGCCGCCCACCACCCCCCTCAGCGCCCACAGCCTCCTGATGAACGCGCTCGACGAACCACGCCTGGGCTTCGAACTCGAACGCGAACTGGCCACCTCCGACCGCGTCGCAATGCTCGTCAGCTTCATCCAGTGGCGCGGCTGGCAGCGCCTCGAAGCCGCCTTCCAGGAACTTGCCGCCCGTGGCGCCCCCGTCCGCATCCTCACCACCACCTACATCGGCGCCACCGATTTCGCCGCCATCGAACAACTCGCCCGCCTGCCCAACGTCGAACTCCGCATCTCCCTCGACGGCCGCCGCCGCCGGCTCCACGCCAAAGCCTGGCTCTTCCACCGCGATAACGGCTTCAGCAGCGTCTACGTCGGTTCGGCCAACCTCTCCGGCCCCGCCCTCGAGGACGGCATCGAATGGACCGTCAAATTGAGCGAGGCCGAGTCCCCCCACCTCGTCAATCGTTTCCGCGGCGCCTTCGAATCCCTCTGGTGCGATGACGAGTTTGAACGCTTCGACCCCGCCGACCCCCAACACTGCGCCCGTGTCCAGGCCGCGCTCGAATCCGCCCGCGCTCCTCAGGGCCGCCGGCCCGACGCCCCACCGGTTTTCTTCGATCTCCGACCGCACCCCTTCCAGCAGGCCACCCTCGACCGCCTCGAATCCGACCGCCTCGACCGCGGCTCCTTCCGCAACCTCGTCGTCGCCCCTACCGGCACCGGCAAAACGCTCATCGCCGCCTTCGACTACGCCCGCCAACCCGCCGCCGGCCCCCGCCCCCGGCTCCTCTTCCTCGCCCACCGCGAAGAGCTCCTCGCGCAGGCCCGCGACCGTTTTCGCCATGTCCTCCGCGACGAGTCCTTCGGCGACCTCCTCGCCGGGGGCGCCCAGCCCACCAGTGCCAACTATCTGTTCGCCACCATCCAAAGCTTCCGCTCCCGTGAACTCCTCGCCCGCTACGGCCCCGCCTTTTGGGACTACGCCGTCCTCGACGAAGCCCACCACGTCCCCGCCGACAGCTACGGGGAACTCATCGCCGCCCTCCAACCCCGCATCCTGCTCGGCCTCACCGCCACGCCTGAACGCACCGACGGCGAGTCCATCCTCCCCTGGTTCAACCACCGCATCGCCGACGAAATGCGCCTCTGGCACGCCATGGAGCGCCAGTATCTGGTGCCATTTGACTACTACGGCATCCACGACGGCACCGACCTGTCCACCCTCGCCTGGTCCCGCGGCGCCTACGCCACCGCCGAACTCGAACAGCACTATCTCCACAACGTCCGCCGCGCCAATCTTATCCTCCGGCAGTTCGCCGTCCGCTACGGCGAATGGAGGCGGGCCCGCGCTCTTGGCTTCTGCGTCAGCATCCGGCATGCCGAGTTCATGGCGGAGATGGCGAACCAGGCCGGCATGCCCGCCGTCGCCGTCACCAGCCGCACCCCCGCAGAGGAACGCGCCGCCGCCATCGTCCGCCTGCGTAGACGGGAGATCAACCTGCTGTTCACGGTCGACCTGTTCAACGAAGGCGTCGACATCCCGGAAGCCGATTGCGTGCTCTTTCTCCGGCCCACCGAAAGCGCTACCGTCTTCCTGCAGCAGTTAGGCCGCGGTCTGCGGCTCGATACCGGCAAACAGAGCTGCCTCGTGCTCGACTTCATCGGCAACCAGCGGCGCGAGTTCCGTTTCGACCAGCGCTATACGGCGCTGTTCGGCGGCACCCGCCGCCAACTCATCCGCGAACTCGAAACCGGCATCACGCGCCTGCCCGGCAACTGCTACTTCCGTCTCGATCAGGAGTCGCGCGCCGCCGTCCTCGCCAACCTCAAGGCCCGTCTCCGCACCAGTCTCACTCGTCTTTCTACCGAACTCCAATCCCTCACCCAAGGGCTCGGCCGCACGCCGTCGCTCGTCGAGTTCCTCGAAGAAACGGGCTACGATCTCGCGGACGTGTTCAAGAAATCCGTGGGCGGCTGGACCGCGCTGCTGGCGGCTGCCGGGCTTACCGGACTCGCCCCGTCTCCTTACCGCCTCGAGCGGATCCTCCACGTCGATTCCGTCCGCCGCCTCCAGTTGCATCGCCAACTGCAGGAAACAGACCTCTCCCGTCTCGAACCCATTGACCGACGAATGCTCGACATGCTCGCCTTCCGCCTGCTCGGCGACGAGGCCCGCAAGGCCGGGGCGACCCCGCTCCAGGCCGACCCCGCTCTCGCCTTCGAGCTGCGCGAATTGGCCGCCGCCCAACTCGACCGCGTCCCCACGCACGCCAGCGAGGAACCGGCCGCCCCCAACTGCCCGCTGTTTCTGCACCGCCAGTACATGCGGGATGAAGTGCTCGTCGCCCTCGGCCGCTCAAAGGACGTTGGCAGCCGCCACTCGCAAACGGGATGCTTCCCGATCAAGGACCAGAACACGGAACTGTTTTTCGTCACGCTCGATAAATCCGCCAAGGCCTTTTCTCCCACCACGCGCTACGAAGACTTTGCCGTCAGCCGCACCCGCTTCCACTGGCAGTCCCAAAGCACCACCACGCCCGCCTCGGCCAAAGGCCAGCACTACATCCGGCAGCAGCAGAATCAGGCCCGCTTTTTGCTCTTCGTGCGCACCCGTCCGGATGAGCCGTTTCTCTATCTCGGCCCGCTCCGCTTCGTCTCCTTCACCGGCTCCCGGCCGATGAGCATCTACTGGGACCTCGAGCGCCCCATGCCCGCCTGGTTCTTCGAACTCGCCGCCTCCCTGCGCGCCGCCTAACCAGCCGCCTCCCGCAGCACCGCCTCATACCCCGCCGCCACCCGCGCCAAGCTATTCTCCCGCCCCACCCGTTCCCGCAGCACCAACCCGTAATCCCGCGTCCGCGCCGGCGCCGCCGCCAACAGCCGCATCGTCGCCAGCAGCCCCTCCTCCTCCCCCACACCCACCGGCACCCCCAACCCCTCCCCGTCGCTCGTCAACACCGGCTTGCCGATGCCCATCAGCCGCACCCCAATCCCCGACGTCTCCCCGCTCGCCGGATACCGCAGATTCACCACCACATCCACCGCCGACGCCACCAGCCAGAACTCCTCCTCGCCCATATGCCCCACCCGCAGCAACCCCTCCCACTCGAGCGCCCTCTCTAAATCCGTCGACCCGATCTCCCCCGCCAACACCATTGCCGCCTCCACCCCCGCCGCCCGCAGCCGCCGGAACGTCCGCACCACCCCCAGCACCCGCTTGGACTCCCGCAAATACCCCATCACCCCAAACAGCATCGTCGACGGGCGCAGCCCCCGCTCCGCCCGCCAACGCTCCACCCGCCAGCCGTCCGGCAGCACCGGCGGCTTGAAATAGTGCGGAATCACCCGCGCCTTCTCCCCCACCCGCCGCGCCGCCTCCGCGTTATGCACAATCACGACCCGCGAACGCTCCACCAGCCGCCGCAGCATCCCATAACGGAAGTAGCGCGGATCGGTCGCCGATCGCGAACGGTCCCGCCACAACTCCCCCGCCAGCTCCCGCGCCCACTCCCCGTAGTTATAGACAAACTCTTCTAGGTAAGCGCTCTCGCCCAACGAACCCAGAAAGAAATGGTGCAGCACCGCATCGTGCAGCACCACCACCCCCGGCTCCCGCAGCGCCCGCGCGTAGATGTCGCGGTGCAGTTGATTGTTGCCGATGTGATACAGGTTCACATCGCCCGGCGCGTTCACTCGCGCCGGCAGCAGCGGCAGCAGGTCCGCCGCATAATCCGCCACCCCGCTCCGCGCCGGCGGCAGCGGCGCAAAGTAGCCAACCGTCACGGCTTCTTCCGGCGCCCGAACAGCGCCGTGCCCACCCGCACGATCGTCGAACCCTCCGCAATCGCCACTTCGAGATCGTTCGACATCCCCATCGAGAGCCGCGGCAGCCCGTGCGCCGCCGCCAGCTCCCGCAGCCGCGCAAAATAAGGCCGCGACCGCTCGGCGTCCTCGTCCCACGGAGGCATCGTCATCAGCCCGGTCAGCCGCAGATGGGGGCAGGCGCGGATCGCCTCCACCAGCGCCGGCAGCGCCGCGGGGTCGCAGCCGTGCTTGGCGTCCTCCTCCGACAGCTTCACTTCAATCATCACTTCCATCGGCTTGCCGCACTCGTCGAGCCGCCGCGCCAGCTTGGCCGAATCCACCGTCTGCACCACATCGAACAGCTCGGCGGCCTTCTTCGATTTGTTCGACTGCAGATGGCCGATCAGGTGAAACCGCGCCCCCGCGAGCGGCGGCAGCAGCGGCCGCTTGCCTTCAAACTCCTGTACGTAGTTCTCGCCGAACTCGCGCATCCCCAGCGCGTAGGCCTCTTCGATGACGCTCGCCGGAAAGACCTTGGTCACCGCCAGCAGCAGCACCTCGCTCTCGCGCCGTCCCGCTCTGGCGCAGGCCGCGGCGATCCGCGTCTGTACCTCGTCCCATCGTTCCCGCAGAGTATCCGTCATCGAAACCAAAAAACCGCCCGTACCTGAGAGTTTACGCGACTTCGCCGAACCTATCGACATATGGCCAAACCGAGACGCCCGGTCGCCCCCGCCGCCGCGGAATCTCTCGAAGAGGCCATCCGCGCCTTCGCCGCCCGCTGCCGCCGGCCGCTTGTGCAGGAGCCGGGCGAAGAGGCCATTCCGCTGCTCGCCGGCCGCCACGAGTTCGGGCGCAGCGCCGGCAAGCTCCTGCTGTCCGCCTGGGACGACGTCCGCAACTGGAACCGCCGCGTCGTCAACGTCGCCCACCACCAGACCGGACGGCTCACCCTCGTCATCGAAAAGTTCGGCGGCCGCCAGGCCGAAGCCTGGATCTTCGACGGCGACCGGCCCGAGGCTCTCGAATGGGACCGCCATGGCGACCGCATGATCGTCCGCGAGCAGTTCCGCCGCATGCTCCGGCGCAGCTTCATCGGCTGGGAGCTCGACGACCTCACCACCGAACGGGACCTGGAACACACCCTATCGGCCAACTACCCCCGCGCCCTGGTCCGCCAGGGCAAGCGCGCCTGGGCCGCCATCCTCGCCCCGCCCGAAGCGCCGCACGCCCTTTCGTTCGGGCTCATCTGGCTTGACTATGTCCGCCGCCGGCGCCAGCCCAAAATCACCGTCGAGGGTCTTGCCCTCTTCCTGCCCGCCCACGAAACGCAGGCCACCGCCCTCCGCCTCCGCTGGCTCGACCCGGCCAAGGCCGCCTTCGCGCTGTATGCCTACTCGCCCGAAGGCGACGCCGTCCGGCTCGACCCGGCCGACTGCGGCAACCTCCAGACGGCGCTCGACCGCTGTCAGCACTCCATCCTTGGCCTGCCCGACTGGGTGGCGCAGCTGGCCGGCTGGCCCCACGTCGAGCGCGTCTCCCTGGCCGGTGGCGCCGCCAGCTTCCGCGTCTTCGGCCTCGAATTCGCCCGCTGGCGCGAAGGCGAGCTGCGCGGCGGCTTTGAAGACCGGCGCCTGCTCCACCCCCGCGACCTGCCGGAACTGCGCGCCATCGCCGCCGAACTCACCCACCTCCGGCAGGAGACGGGCAGCCTGCTGCAGCGGCGCGCCCCGGAGGCGTGGCTTGAGGCACGCCTCCGCGAGTCGCTCACCACGCTCGACGCCCACCTGTGCCCGGAGCCGGTCTACGGCCAGGTGCCGGCCATGGCGGGCGTCGAACGCGGCATCGCCGACCTGCTCGCCATCGAACGCTCCGGCCGCCTCGTCGTCCTCGAAATCAAGGCCACCGAAGACCTGCATCTGCCGCTGCAGGCCCTTGATTACTGGATGCGCGTGGCCTGGCACGCCGCGGCCGGCGACTTCGCCGCCTGCGGCTACTTCCCGGGCCACGCCGTCGCCACCCTTCGGCCGCGTCTGCTGCTCGTCGCCCCGGCGCTCGAATTTCACCCCACCACCGAAACCATTTTGGGGTTCTTCTCATCTGATGTACCAGTGGAGCGGCTCGGTGTCGGGTTAGAATGGCGCCAGCAGCTCCGGCTCCTGTTTCGGCTGTACGGCGCTGCGCGCCCGGCATGAGCAACCAGATGATCACCTCTTTCCTCACCACGATCGCCCAATCCCTGCGCACCCTGAACCCGTCCGACGTGCGGAAGCTGGCCGAGCGGGAGGTGAACATCGGCCTCACCGCCGCCACCGAGGACGGCCTGAACCGCATGTGGGACTTCCTGGCGCCGGCGCAGCTGTCCGAGCGCAAGAAAGACCAACTGGTGCGCCTGGTTCACCCGCTGGGCCCCCGCCTGCCGGGCATGCCCCCGCGCCCGGCCCAGGTCGATCTCGAAATCTGGGAGGAGGGCCTGGCCAAACCGCCGCACGCCTTCACCTTCTACCGCCGGGACCCGGCCCGCACCGTGCAGGAGATCCTCGACCGGCACGACGAGCTCAGCCTGCCCCTCGCCCGCCAGTTCGTCGTCTTCCGCAAGGCGGTTTCCGAAAAGATCGTCAACGCCGTCAGCCAGGAAAACGCTCTGTTCTCCATCGCCACCTCGCTGCCCAACATCGTGCCGAACCTGCTCTCGCTGCCCTTCGCCGTCGGCGAGTTCGCCAGCGACACGGCCTTTATCACCGCCAACCAACTCCGCATGGCCTTCCTGCTGGCCGGCGCCAACGACCGGCCCATCGGCTACCGCGAACAGAAAGCCCAAGTGGCCTCCGTCATCGCCGGGGCCTTCGGGTGGCGCTCGCTCGCCCGCCAGCTCATCAGCAAGCTGCCGTTCGGCGCCGGCGTCGCCAGCAAGGCAACCGTCGCCTACGCCGGCACCTGGATTGTCGGCCAGGGCCTGCAGAAGCTCTACGGCATGGGCGGCCAACTCTCCCGCCAGGAGCGCGAAACCCTCTACGGCGAAGGGCTGGCCAAGGGCAAGACCGTGGTCACCGCTCTCGTCGCCCGCCTCCGCAAGACCGCATAATAGGGGTGTGGTCACCGTCGAAATCTTTGAAGACCTGCAGTGCAAAGACTGCACCCGCCTGCAGCACCTGCTCGAAGAGACTCTCCTGCCGCTGCTTGGCGAGGAGGTGGAGTTTGTCCGCCGCGACTTCCCGCTGGCCAAGCACCCGGAGGCCTTCGCCCTGGCTGCCGAGGCCCACTACCTGCGCGCCACCGAAGGCCGCACCACCGAGTGGGAGTGGCGCAAAAAGTGCCTGCTCGCCCTCGGCCAGGTGCACGCGCCCCCCGCGGACCGCGACCGCTCCGGCGTCGACGCCGACCTCGCCGAAGCCCACGCCCGCGGCGTCGCCAAAACCCCCACCGTCTTCGTCGGCAACCATGTCTTGATCGAACACTTCACCGCCGAAGAGCTCCTCGCCGCCATTCGGGATTCGCAATGAGCCGGCCCGTCGCCCTGATCACCGGCGCCAGCCGGGGCATCGGCCGGGGTATCGCCCTCGAACTGGCCAAAACGCACTCCCTGGTCGCCACCTACCGCGGCCGCCAGGATGCCGCCGAAACCCTGCGCGCCGAAACCGGCGCCGAAATTGTCCAATCCGACATCGGCAGCGCCGCCGACCGCGCCCGCCTCCTCGCCTTCACCCGCGAAAAGTTTGGCCGCCTCGACCTGCTCGTCAACAACGCCGGTATGGCCCCGCGCGTCCGTCAGGATATCCTCACCGGCACCGAAGAGAGCTTCGACGAGCTCATCAACACCAACCTGAAAGGACCGCACTTCCTCACCCAGGCCGCCGCCAACTGGATGGCCGAACAGGGGGTGGGCCGCATCGTCTTCATCACCTCCCTGTCGGCCTACGCTGCTTCGACGAACCGCTCCGATTACTGCATCTCAAAGGCCGGCCTGGCCATGGCCGTGTCTCTCTACGCCAACCGGCTGGCGGGGCAGGGTATCCAGGTATTCGAAATCCGGCCCGGCATCATCCGCACCGATATGATCTCGGCCGTCGAATCGGTCTACGAAGAAAAGATCGCCAACGGCCTGCTGCCGCAGCGCCGCATGGGCGAATCCGCCGACGTGGCCAAGGCCGTGCGCGCCATCGCCGACGGCCTGCTCGACTACTCCACCGGCCAGGTCATCAACGTCGACGGCGGCTTCCACCTGCGCAGCCTGTAACGCTCCGCCCTACCGCTGCCCCTTGGCCGCCTTCTCCCGGGCCAGCTTCTCGCGGTAGGTCTTCTCCGCATTGGCGATCGCCGTTGCGTACCCCTCCGCATCCACAAACGAACCCTTGGCGTGCTTGGCCGCCAGGCCATACTGCGACCCGTGTCCGGCCACCCAGATCGTCGGCCGCAACTGCTTCAGCTTGACGAAAGTCGCCTCGTAGTCTTCCACAATATTCGGGTACGCCTTGTTGCCGATCAGCGGCACCACCACCGACGGAATGTTCACAATCAGCACCCCGTTGACGGAGTAGCCCGCCGCGCCGCGCGTGTGCCCGGGCATGTTGATCACCTTCACCTCGGTCCCCCCCAGCGCCACCGTGTCGCCGTCCTTGAGGCGCCGGTCCACCTTCACCGGCGGGAAGCGGAAGTCCTGATCGGCGAACGCCAGCACCAGCGGATCGCTCTTGCCCCCGTCTTCCAGATACGCGGCATCGCCCACGGTAGCGTAAACCTTGGCCCCGGAAAGCTTCTGGATCTCGGCCAGCGCCGCCGTGTGGTCGTAGTGCGCCTGCATGGTGAGCAGAATCTTCGTGTCTTTGAGATCAAAGCCCAGCTTCCTGGCGCTCGCCTGCAGCAGTGGCGTGGAATCCCCGAGGCCCGTGTTGATCAGGATGTGCCCCTTCGGCGTAGTAATCAGATAACACGCCAGATCCTTCGTGCCGATATAGTGCAGGTTCCCGGCAATGGTGTGCGGCGGGAACGGGGCGGTCCAGTCCGGGTTTTGGGCTGGCAGGGCGGCGGCGGTGAAAAGAGCAAGCAGGGCGAGGCGCATAAGCAGATAGTAAGCTATATGGTATAAAAGGGCTTCATGGAAACGCGCGCGAGTTCAAGCTTTTACGGCTGGTGGATCTCCATCGCTGCCTTCTTCACGTTCGGCTTAGCCGTGGGTATCCCGTATTACGGCATGCCGTTTTACTACGACTACTACGAGAAGACCTTCGGCTGGGCACGCACGGACATCACCCTCGGCTTCCCGCTCGCCGCGACGCTCACCCTCTGGGTCGGCCCCGTTTTTATGCACCGGTTCAGTCCCCGCAAGTTGATGATCGCCGGCACTGGCCTCACCGCGCTCGCCTTTATCGGCTTCGGCACTATGGGCAGCAACATCTATGTGTATTGGGCCTACTGGCTCCTCTACATGGTCGGCTACCTGTTCTCGGGGCCCATCCCGCACCAGGTGATCATTTCCCAGTGGTTTAAAAAGAATCGCGGGAAGGCCATGGCCGCCACCTACCTCGGCGTTGGCATCTTCGGCGCCATCTCCGCCAAGTTCATCGCCAAGCCCCTGGTTACCGCCTTCGGCTTCCAGACGGCGCTCATGATCACCGGCTTCATCCTGTTACTCGTATGGCCCATCGCCGGCTTCATCATGCGCGACAAGCCCTCCGAGATGGGCCAGACCCCGGACGGCGAACCCGTCACCGCCGCCGAAGCCCCCGCGCCCTCGCGCGGCTTCAATGAGCTGCTCGGCTCCCGCTCCTTCTGGCTCCTCATGATCGGCAGTCTGTGTTCGATTGGCTCGATCGGCTCCATCAATCAGCACATGAAGTTCGTCTTCAAAGAGCAGGGCTTCGCCGACCAGGCCACCCTCGACGCCCTCTTCGCCGATGCCCTCTTCTACATCATGATCTCCTCGACGGCCGGCCGCATCGTCATGGGCATCCTGGCCGACAAGTTCTCGAAGAAGTGGGTCATGGTCGCCACCTACATGCTCGTCGCCGGCACCATTCCGCTGCTGCTGCTGGCCACGCCGGAAAACCCGGTCTACGTCTATCTCTTCGCCATCCTGTTTGGCTTCGGCATGGGCGCTGACTACATGCTCATCCCGCTGATGGCCGCTGAGCAGTTCGGCGTCAACACGCTCGCTCGCGCCATGGCCATTATCCTACCTGCCGACACGATCGGCCAAACCTGGTTCCCCTACATGGTCTCGAAGATCCGCGCCGGCGACGTCAGCTACGGCCCGGCGCTCAACACCGTTTTTGTGCTCGCCTTCATCGGCGCCGTGGCGATCCTGCTGCTGCCCAAGCACGCCTTTACCGATGCGACAGTTCCACTACAAGAATCTAAGCCAGCTCCAGCAGGACGCTGAAGCCAAGACCGCGTTCGTCCGGTTTGAAACCAATACAGACGCCGTAAAGTCCATCCTCGCCCGCCCGGTGCGCATCAGCGATGCCGTCACCCTGGGTAACTCCATGGCCATCCATCCCATGGAGGGGTGCGACTCCACCCTCGACGGCAGCCCCGATGAGCTAACCTGGCGGCGCTACGAACGCTTCGCCCTCGGCGGCGCCAAACTCATCTGGTTCGAAGCCACCGCCATCCGCGGCGACGGCCGCGCCAACGCCCGCCAACTCTGGATCCACGAAGGCAACGTCGACGAGTACGCCCGGCTCCACGCCCGGATCCTGCAGCTCCACCAGGACAAGTTCGGCACGACGGACGACCTGCTCATCCCCATCCAGCTCACGCACTCGGGCCGCTACTCCTACCCGACCCGCGTGATCTTCTACCACAACCCGCTGATCGACCAGAAGACCGCCACCCCGGCCGACCAGCCCGTCTTCTCCGACGACGAGATGGAGGCGCTCGAAGACCACTACATCGCCGCCGCCCGCCTGGCCTGGCGCGCCGGCTTCCGCGCCGTCGATCTCAAAGTCACCCACGGCTACCTGCTCGCCGAAATGCTCGGCGCTCGCGCCGGGCGCAACGGCCGCTACGCCGGTTCGCTTGAAAACCGCACCCGCTTCATCCGCAACGTGCTCGCCAAGCTGCGCGCGGAGTTCGGCCCCGGCTTGACCATCTGCATGCGCCTCGGCTGCTTCGATAGCGTCCCCTACGTCCGCAACCCCGAAACCGGCATCGGCGAACCCCTGCCCTATCCCACCCCCTACCCCTGGGGCTGGGGCGTCAACGAAGCCGACCCCCTCGCCGAAGAGCTCAGCGAAGTGAAAACCGCCATCGGCTGGTTCAAGGAGTGGGGCGTCCAGCTTCTCAACGTCTCCATCGGCTGCCCCTATTACAACCCCCACATCGGCCGCCCCTTTGAAAAGCCCGACGACGGCAACTACGAAGAGCCGGAGCACCCGCTCGCCGGCGTCGATCGCCACTTCCGCATCGCCCGCGAACTGCAGCACGCCCACCCCGATCTCCCCATGGTCGGCACCGGCTACAGCTGGCTTCAGATCTACGCGCTGAACGCCGCCGCGCACAACATCGCCAACGGCGATATCCGCATCTTCGGCATGGGCCGCAACGCCCTCGCCTACCCCGATTTCGCCGTCGACGCGCTGGCCAAAGGCGAACTCGAAGAGATCCGCGTCTGCAAGACGCTCACCTACTGCACGTTCCTCATGCGGCAGAAGAATCATCCTCTGGGCCAGTTTCCGAGCGGCTGTCCACCCTTTGACAAGCTGGTCTACGGGCCCATCATGAAGGAAGCCCGA
The DNA here is from genome assembly GCA_019931245.1 of Bryobacteraceae bacterium CoA2 C42. Taxonomy (GTDB): domain Bacteria; phylum Acidobacteriota; class Terriglobia; order Bryobacterales; family Bryobacteraceae. The sequence goes on along the minus strand of JAINDL010000019.1, from coordinate 54,998 downwards.
GCCAGCGTTCGCAAGTCATAACCATGCAGCGCCGAAAAGTCCTTAAGACTGTCGCCCTGGCGGCAGCCGCCCCCGCTCTGTCTCTCCCCGCCGCGCCCCCCCGCCTGCCCCAGGCTATGATCGACGCCCACGACCTGGCCGTCGACCATCTGATCGCCGGCCAGGAGCTTACCCCCGGCCATCGCCACCGTGGCAACGTCCGCAGCGGGGACAGCCTCTTCTGGGGCGCCACCCCCGGCGGCATCCTCAACACGCTTTCCACCGCTTACGTGCTGCCAACCTCCCGGCACTATCGCCGGCCGCTTGTGCTCGAACGCATCCGGCTGGCCGCCGAATGCTTCGCCCGCCTGCAGACCCCGGACGGCAACTGGAACCTCCCGACGACGAACTACAACTCGGCGCCCGATACCGCCTTCATCCTCCAGGGCATGGGCCTCACCCTGCTCAACGCCCGCCAGTATGGCTTCCCGGAGCTTGAGCCTCTCGTGCTCGCCGCCGTCAAAAAGGGCGGCGAAGCCCTGCTCCGCGGCGGGGTCCATACCCCGAACCATCGCTGGGTCGTCTGCTCCGCCCTCGCCCTGCTCCACGAACTCTACCCGGACCCGCGTTACCTCCGCCGCATCGACCAGTGGCTCGCCGAATCCATCGACATCGATGCCGAAGGCCAGTACACCGAACGCAGCTCGGTCAGCTACAACGGCATCTGCAATCGCGCGCTCACCCTCTGCGCCCACTTCCTCCGCCGCCCCGAACTGCTCGACCCCGTCCGCCGCAACCTGCAGGCCATGCTCTATCTGCTGCATCCGGACGGCGAAGTGGTGACCGAAATCTCCCGCCGCCAGGATCTCAACCAGCGCGGCAATCTCTATAACTCCTGGCTGGGCATCGCCTATCTCGCCTCGAAAGACCGTGACGGGCAGATGGCCCACCTCGCCCGTGCCGTCCAGGCGCAGGGCGCTGGCGTGGCGGCCTTCCTCAGCTTCCCGCACCTGCTCGACACCGCCCTGCCCCCCTCGCAGCCCCTGCCCGAAAACTTCGAGAAAATCCTGCCGGTCACCGGCCTGGCCCGCGTCCGCCGCGGCAAGCTCTCGGTCTCCATTCTCCGCGGGCGCGACCACTTCTTCACCTTCCGCTACGGCAACGCCGTCATCAACGCGGTGCGCTTAGCCTCCGCCTTCTTCGGCAAGGGGCAGTTCACAGGCGAAACTCTCGAAAAACAGGGAGACGCCTGGGTGCTCACCCAGCGCCTCAGCGCCGGCTACTATCAGCCATTCGACCCGCCCCGCCGCGTCACCACCGAAACCTACGACGAGACGCGCTCCCAGCGCCGCCAGTCCGAGGTCTGCCAGCTTCAATCGACCGTGACACTCACCGAAACGCCCAACGGCTTCCGCCTCCGCCTCCGCGTCAGCGGAACCGAGGAGGTGCCGCTGACCGTCGAGATCAATCTCCGCGCCGGCGGCTCTTTGAGCGGCGCCGAGAAGCATCCGGAGTTCGCCGAGGCGTGGGTGCTGCGGGAAGGCTATGCGACTTACACCCTCGGTGGGGACCGCATCCGGATCGGCCCCGGCACGGCACCGCATACCTACCTGCAGGTCCGCGGCGCCCGCCCCCTGCTGGCTGGCCCGGCGCTGTTTCTGACGGGCATTACGCCGGTTGACCAGGTGATCGAGTTCGCGGGGCTTCGTTAGCCCCAATCCGGTTCGCGGGAGCGAAGCGGCGCTTGGGGACCCTCCCGCGGCATCGTCTCAGGCCGAGGTGTTTTGTGCGGCAGGGCCGATGGGAGGAGACACCGCCGAAGCCGGGCCGCTCCCGTTTAGGCCGCCCGGTGCCGGAGACCGCGCCCGGGGAGGAATCGGTGGGGTCACTTCGCCGAGCGCGGGTGCCTTGGCGCCGTCTTGGGCCTCCCCGCGGAGGTCGTTCGGGGGATTGGGCTATCGAGCGGGAAGCGCCTGGCGCCCGTGAGCGCCTCTACTTGACGAAGGTCGCAAAGCGGTTGGCGTAGTCGAGCACGAGACCAGGAAACACGCCCAGCGTCAGGATGCCCGCGGCGCTCACCCAGAGCGTCAGCTGGATGCCGCCGGGGACGGGTTCGGGGTGATCGGTGGTCTTGGGCTCGTACATATACATGGCGGCCAGCAAGCGGAGATAGTAGTAGGCCGCGACGGCGGAGTTGAGCAGACCCAGGGCGCTGAGCCAGTACAGGTGGTTATCGATCGCCGCTTTGAAGATGTAGAACTTGCCGAAGAAGCCGGCCGTCAGCGGCACGCCGGTGAGGCTGAGCAGGCACACCGTGAGGAGAGCCGCGAGGACGGGTTGGCGGGCGGCGAGGCCGCGGAGATCGTCGATGGTGACGTGCGTCTCGTGGCGGCCCGCCAGATGGGTGATGGCCGCGAAGGCGCCGTAGTTCATCAGGGCGTAGGCGGCGAGATAGAACATGGCCGCGGCGGTGCCGACGTTCGAGTTCGTGGTGACGGCGACGAGCACGTAGCCGGCGTGCGCAATCGAAGAGTAGGCCAGCATGCGCTTCACGTTCGATTGCCACAAGGCGGAGAAGTTGCCGATGAACATGGTGCCGAGGGCTAGGATCCAGAGCACGGGTTCGTAGCGGGAGGAGAGCGAATCAAACGAGGTCTGGAAGATGCGGAGGAAGACGGCGAAGGCGGCGGCCTTGGGGCCGGCCGAGAGAAAGCCGCTGACCGGGGCGGGAGCGCCCTGGTAGACGTCCGGCGCCCACACCTGGAAGGGGGCGGCGGAGACTTTGAACGCCAGGCCGATCAGCATCAGGGCCGCGGCGGCGACCACCATCGAAGGCGCCGAGGTGCCGGCGGCGAGGGCGGCGCGGATGGCCGTCAGATTGGTAACGCCCGTGACGCCGTAAATCCAGGAGATGCCGTAGAGCAGAAACGCCGTGGCGAAGGAGCCGAGCAGGAAGTATTTCAGGGCCGATTCGCTGCCCCGCTTGTCGTCGCGCAGGAACCCGGCGAGCACGTAGCTTGAAATCGAGGCGATTTCGAGGCCGAGAAACACCATGATCAGTTCGTTCGAGGCGGCCATGATGCCCTGGCCGGCGAGCGAGAACAGAACGAGAAGGTAAAACTCGCCCGTGTTGGCTTTTTCGCGGCTGAGATAGGAGGTCGAGCAGAGCAGGGTGAACAGGCCAACCAGAAGCGTGACCATGCGGAAGAAGGCCGCAAAGCCATCGGAGACGATCATGCCGTTAAACGAGGCGCCCGGGTTGGCCAAGGCTACAGGCACGGCGAACATGGCGCCGACAACGATGGCAGCGGCCAGGTAGCCCAACTTGGATTTGTCTTTATGGTCTCCGGTGAGGGCTTCGAGCACCAGCAGCAGAACGCCGCCGATGGTCAGAATCAGCTCCGGCAGGAACCGGAGATAGTCCGTCGCGGTGGGATAAAAGGCTGCGGGGCTCATTTTGCCACCTGCAGGGCGATTTTGGAAGTGGGTCGTTCGAGAAGCACTTTATTCGAGGCGCTGATGCCGGGCAGCCAGGTCTGGGTGAAGATGCCCATCCAGAGCATGAGGAGCAGCAGCGGGGTGACCGCCAGCCACTCGGAGGGGCGGAGGTCCGCCATTTCGCCGCGCGACTCGCCCAAAAACGTTCGCTGGTAGAACCAGAGCATGTAGCAGGCCGAGAGCACCACTCCGAGGGCGGCAAAGGCGGCCCACCAGATGTTGGCCTGCGCGGCGCCCTGCAGAATCAGAAACTCACCGACGAAGTTGTTGAGCAGGGGCAGGCCGATGGAGGCGAGCGTTGCGATCAGGAAGACGGTGGCGAAGTGCGGCGCCGGGGTGGCGAGGCCGCCGAAGTCGGCGATGGCGAGCGACTGCTTGCGGTCCTGCAGGTAGCCGATCAGGACGAAGAGCGCGCCGGTGGAGATGGCGTGGCAGAGCATCTGGTAGACGGCGCCGTCGAGACCGAACTGGTTGCCCGAGAACAGGCCGAGGACGACGAAGCCAAGATGGCTGATGGAGGAGTAGGCCACCAGACGCTTCATGTTCGGCTGCACGAGCGCGACGAGGGCACCGTAAACAATGCCGACGATGGCGAGCGTGACAATCCACGGGGCGCAATCGTGCGAGGCGCGGGGGAACAGGTTCAGATTGAAGCGGAGCAGGCTGTAGGTGCCCATCTTCGACAGCACCGCGGCCATGAGGAGCGTGGCGGCGGTGGGGGCTTCGGCGTAGGCGTCCGGCAGCCAGGTGTGGAGGGGGAAGATGGGGACCTTCACCGCGAAGGCCAGGAAGAAGGCGAGGAAGAGGGCCAGTTCCTCCGGTTGGGTAAAGGCGACCTTACCGGCCTCCATGTGCAGGAGGATGGCCGGGAGGTCAAAGGTGCCGGCCTTCGTGTAGATGTAGAGAATGGCGACGAGCATCAGCATCGAGCCAGCCATCGTATAGACGAAAAACTTGGTCGCGGCGTAGATGCGGCGCTCGCCGCCCCAGATCCCGATCAGGAAGTACATCGGGACGAGGACGACCTCCCAGAAGACGTAGTAGAGAAACAGGTCGAGAGAGCAGAAAACCCCGATCAGGCCGAACTCGAGCAGCAGCAGATAGGCGTAGAACTCTTTCTGCCGGTGGAGGATGGTCCGCCCGGAAATGAAGGCCGCCAGGGGAATGAGAAACGTCGACAGGATGACGAGCCAGAGGCTCGCGCCGTCCACGCCAATGTGGAAGCGGATGGCGGGGGTATCGATCCAGGCCGTGTCGGTAACCCAGGTCATGCCGGCCGGGGTCTGCTGGGTGGTGCCGATCAGGAGCAGGGAGACGGCGAAGATCAGCAGCGAGAAGCCGAGAACGAAGCGCCGGGTGACGGCGCCGGGCAGCAGCAGCGCAGCGGCGAAGCCGACGAGCGGCAGCAGGAGGAGAATCGCGAGGAGGTTCACCGGCCACCTCCTAACAGCGAGAACGCAGAGAAGATGAAGACGGCTCCGAGGACGACCCAGGCGGCGTAGTTGCGCACCACCCCGCTTTGCAGCATCCGGAAGAGATGGCCGAGGCTCAGGGCGCCGGTGGTGGCGCCGTGCACCATGCCGTCATCGATCACGTTCTGGTCGATAAATCGCCACAGGACGTTGCGCGAGGTCCGTTCGAGCGGGTGGACCACGGCAGCATCGTAAAGCTCGTCGACAAAGTACTTGTTGTAGACCAGCCGGTAGAGACCCGCGAAGGAGGCGGCGCAGCGGTCGGCGAGGCCGGGGCTGGCGACGTAGAAGAGATAGCTGAGGGCGATGCCGGCGAGGCCGGCGGCCGACCCGATGATCTCGAGGGTCAGATCGTGGCCGTGCTCGTGCGCGGGCAGCACTCCTTCGAGAAAGTGCGGCACGTTAAACAGGAACCCGCCGGCGACCGAAAGCCCGGCGAGTACCGCCAGGGGGACCCACATGGCGGCCGGGGATTCGTGCGGATGGGCGTGGCCCTTGTACGCACCGAAGAACGTCAGCCAGATGGTGCGGAAGACGTAGAAGGCCGTCATCATCGCCGTGAGCACGGCGACCCAGAACATCCAGGGCGCGTGCCCATGGGCGGCGCTGAGGATGGCTTCCTTCGAATACCAGCCGGAGAAGAACGGGAACCCGGCAATGGCGAGCGCGCCGGTAAGCAGGGTAAAGAAGGTGATGGGGAGTTTGCCGCGCAAGCCGCCCATCTGGCGCATATCCTGCTCGCCTTCGAGGGCGTGGATTACCGAACCCGAACCGAGGAAGAGCAGAGCCTTGAAGAAGGCGTGCGTCACGACGTGGAAGATGGCGGCGGCGTAGGCGCCGGAGCCGACGGCGAGGAACATGAAGCCGAGCTGGGAGACGGTGGAGTAGGCGTACACCTTCTTGATGTCGTTCTGCACGAGGCCGATGGTGGCGGCGAAGAAGGCGGTGGCGAGACCGATGTAGGCGATGGTGTCCTGCGCCATCGGCGCTTTTTCAAACAGGGCCGAGGCGCGGCAGCAGAGATAGACGCCGGCGGTGACCATGGTGGCGGCATGAATGAGCGCCGAAACGGGGGTGGGGCCCTCCATGGCGTCCGGCAGCCAGGTGTAGAGCGGAATCTGCGCGCTCTTACCGGCGGCGCCGAGCAGCAGCAGCAGGCAGATGGCGGTGAGGATACCGGCGGAGAGCTCGACGGGCATCGTCTTCACCCGGCCGGCGATGGTGGCGAAGTCGAGCGTGCCGAAGGTGTGAATCAGCAGCAGCATGGCGAGCAGGACGCCGAAATCGCCGATGCGGTTGACGATGAACGCTTTCTTGCCGGCATCGGAGGCAGACTTCTTCAGGAAGTAGAAGCCGATGAGCAGATAGCTGCAGAGCCCGACGCCTTCCCAGCCGACGAACAGCAGCAGGAAGTTCCCGGACAGTACCAGCACCAGCATGAAGAACATGAACAGGTTCAGGTAGGTGAAGAAGCGGTAAAAGCCGCCTTCGTGCGCCATGTAGCTGGTGGCGTAGATGTGGATGAGCGTGCCGATGCCGGTGACGACGAGCAGCATGACGGCGCTCAGGCGGTCGACGACGAGATCGACGCTCAGCGAGAAGTTACCGCTCGAAATCCAGGTGAAGTAGCTTTCGCGGATCTCGGCGCCGGGCGCGGGCATCGCGGTCAGCAGAATCTTGGCCACCCAGAGAAACGAGAGAAGAACGCTGCCCACGGCAATCGCCGACTGGAGGCCCCGGCTGGTCCGGCGGCCGGTGAGACCGTTCAGCGCGGCGCCGAGCAGGGGAAGGATGGGAATGAGCCAAAGTTGCATTGGGTTCTAGTTATTGAGCGTGTCGATCTCGTCGATCTGGAGCGTGTTCCGATTGCGGAAGATGGTGAGGATGATGGCGAGGCCAACGGCGGCTTCGGCGGCGGCCACCACCATGACGAAGAAGCTGTAGATCTGGCCGTCGACCTTACCGAACTGATAAGAGAAGGTGACGAAGCTGAGGTTGACGGCATTGAGCATCAGCTCGATGCACATGTAGATGGTGATGATGTTCTTGCGGAAAAGGAAGCCGCAGGCGCCGATGGCGAACAGGATGGCGCTGAGGATGAGGTAGGCGTTGAGCGGGACGGTGGCCGTGAAGAACTCCGGCGGCAGCAGGTGCGTCATTAGTCGATCTCCTTGCGGGCCAGGACGACGGCGCCGGCGATGGCAATCAGAATCAGAATGGAGGTGACTTCAAACGGCAGCAGGTAGCGGGTGAACAGCTCCCAGCCCACCTCGCGCGGTCCGCCGCCCGAAAAGGCCCCGAACTTGACGGCTTTGGCGTTGCCCATCGACTGCGTGATGACCATGCTCGCCAAGACCAGCAGAATGGCCGTGAGCGGCAGGCCGAGAAACTGGGCGAGGCCACCTTTGCGACTCTCCCGCTCCGCGCCCGCGTTCAGCAGCATGATGACGAAGACGAACAGCACCATGATGGCGCCCGAGTAGACGACGAGCTGCGCGGCGGCGATGAATTCGGCGCCCAGCAGCAGGAAGAGCACGGCGAGGGCGACCATGACGGAAACCAGCGAGAGGGCGCTCGAGATGGGATGCTTCTGCAGGACGAGGCTGACGGCGCCCACGATGGCGACGAGAGCGAAGAAGGTGAAGAGAATGACGTCCATGTAAGTTCGAGTGGGGTTAATTCGATTGGGCCGCGACCACGAAGGCGGTGAGCAGGAGGTTAGCCAGCGCGGCCGGGAACAGGACCAGCCAGGCAAAGCGCATCAGTTGGTCGTAGCGGAAACGGGGCACCGTGCCGCGAACCCAGATGAAGACAAAAATCAGGAAGCCGGCCTTCGAGGCGAACCAGAACAGCGGCTGGGCGAGATCTTTCACCACCGGCACCTGGAAGACGAGGCCGAGGCCAGCGATGACCAGACCGATGACCCCCATTGAGATCCGGTCCGACGGACGGGCCGGGTTGAGCGCGTGGTAGAAGAGCACCCCGGCGAAGAACAGGCAGAGGAGCGTCGGGATGAATTGGCCGCCGAGTTCGTTCGGAATGATCGGGTGCCAGCCACCAAGGAAGAGCGTGGTGGCCACCGAGCAGGCCGTAATGATGTTGGCGTACTCGGCCATGAAGAACGCCGCGAACTTCATGGAGCTGTATTCGGTGTTATAGCCGGAGACGAGTTCGTTTTCCGCTTCGGGCAGGTCGAAGGGAATGCGGTTGGTTTCGGCGAAGGCGCAGATGAGATAGATCAGGAAGCTGAAGATCTGCAGGCCGCCGATGGCGTTCCAGTTGGGGATTATGCCGAAGACGTAGCCGGCCTGGCCGTTGACGATCTCGCGCAGGTTCAGCGAATTGACGATCAGCAAAGGGGAGGCGATGGCGAGAGCCATCGGAAGCTCATAGGAGACCATCTGCGCCGAACTGCGCAGGCCGCCGAGCAGCGAGTACTTGTTGTTCGAACTCCAGCCGGCGAGCGCGATGCCGTAGACGCCCATCCCGGTCAGGCCGAGAATCAGCAGCAGGCCGATGGAGATATCGGCCTGGCCCATGTTGGTCTTGACGCCGAACAGTTCAATGACCGGGCCGACCGGGAGCACCGAAATGGCTGTGACGGCGAACATCAGCGCGAGCCACGGGGCGAGCCAGTAATAGAAGTGGTTCACGTAGCTCGGGATGAAGTCTTCTTTCGTTAGCAGCTTGATCGCGTCGGCGATGGGCTGCAACAGACCGTGCGGACCGACGCGGGACGGACCCATGCGGAGCTGCACGTGCGCAAGGACCTTGCGTTCGATCCAGACGAGATAGGCGAGGGTCCCGAGTAGCACGGGGGCGGCGATAGCCGTCTTCAGAATCGACAGAAGGATGAAGTCCATTAGCGGTAGAGGGCTCCGGGTTTCTCAAGCACTTCGTTCAGAATCTTGGAATAGCGGGTGAGCGAACCGGTGGTAAACAGAGTATCGCGAGCGCTGGCGATGAGGCCAGGCACGAGACTGGCCGGGACGCCCCCGTTAACCGGATGGGTCTGCGCGGCGCCGCCGGTGAGGATGACGGGCATCGGCAACTGGTTGTAGCCGGGGACGGTGGCGGCGATCTCGGCAAAAACCGCGTCAGCGTCCACTTTACCGAGGTTCACGCCCATGCCACGGGCCAGTAGACCGATGATGGCCAGGTCCGTCTTGGCCCCCACCGTTTCGACGCCCTTTTTGAGGCGCTGCACCTGGCCGCAGACGTTGGTGACCGTGCCGTTCTTCTCATAGGCCGAGGCGGCCGGGAGAACGACGTCGGCGCACTGGGCCGTTTCGGTGAGAAAGAGATCCTGGACGACGACGAAGGCGCCGGAGGCGGCGAGCTTCCGGCCGCCCTTGAGCGGGTTGGCGCCCACCACCCAGAGGGCGGCGAGCGAGGAATCGTCGAGCATCTGCTGCAGGCTGCGGCCGGGGGCGGCGGCGTGGTAGCCGGGGGCGAGACCAGGCAGCAGCCCCATGTCGAGCGCGCCGCGAGAGTTGGCGTAGTCGACGAGCGCAATGTATTTGACCGGAATGCCGAGCGATTCGCCGAAGCCGACCAGTTGGCGCACCTTGTCGCCCTGGACGGCATCGCCGAAGACGATGACCAGCTCGGCCTCCTTGGCCAAAGCCTCGCGCAACTGCTCGACACCGGCAAGGGAGTCCGCTTCGGCGATGCGGATGGACCGGCGGGCGATCTTGTCTTCACGGACCGGGCCGGGGGTGACGGTGTAGACGGCCGCCTTGTGATGGCGGAAGTTGGCGCGAATCTTGCCGGCCAGCAGCGGATGCTGCTGCGCGAGGTCGCTGGCGACGACCAGCACGGCTTTCGAGGTGTAGAGATCTTCGAGGGCGGCAAGCTGGCCGGTCTTGCCGCTCAGCGCGTCGATCAGCGTAACAACGTCGCCGGTGCGGTGGTGATCGATGCTGTGGGTGCCCAGCGCCGTGCGGGCGAACTTCTGCAGCAGATAGTTCTCTTCGTTGGTCGTACGCGTGGAGCCGATGACACCGAAATCGGGCCCGGCGAGGGCCTTGAACTTTTCGGCTACCAGCTTGAGCGCGCGGCTCCAGCTGGCCGGTTCGAGCTCGCCGGCTTCGTTGCGGACGAGCGGCGTCTGCAGCCTTTCGGGGTGCTGCGTGAAGTCGAACGCGTAACGGCCCTTGACGCAGAGGAACTCGCCGTTGATGCCGCTCTTGTCGCGGTTGTTGCCGCGGATGATCTCGTTGTTGCGGACGCCGAGGGTGGTTTTGCAGCCGTTCGAGCAGTGCGTGCAGACGGTGCCGACGTGCTCCATCTCCCAGGGGCGCGTCTTGTAGCGGTAGATGCCCGAGGTCAGCGAACCGACCGGGCAGATATCGATACAGCTGCCGCACTCGTCGCATTCGAGATGGTCGCCGTGCGAGGGGATGATTTCGGCGTTGACGCCGCGATAAGAGATGCCGAGCGCGCCCACGCCCATGCCTTCGTTGCAGACGCGGACGCAGCGATAGCAGAGAATGCAGCGCGGGGCGTCATAGAACACCACCGGACTCCACTGCTTTTCGGGCACGTGCTGTTTGACCTCGGTGAAGCGGCTTTCGCCGACCCCGTACTTGAAGGTCATGTCCTGCAGTTCGCACTCGCCGCCCTTGTCGCAGACCGGGCAATCGAGCGGATGGTTCGACAGCAGAAACTCGAGCGTGGTCTTGCGGGCCTTGACGACGGGTTCCGATTCGGTCCGGACCACCATGCCTTCGGCCACCGGCAGCGTGCAGCCGGCCATCAACTTCGGCGCCTTTTCTACCTCGACCAGACACATCCGGCAGGCCGCCTGCAGCGACATGCCTTCGTAGTAGCAGAATGCGGGAATCTCAATGCCGTTCTGCCTGGCAACCTCGATGAGCAGGGCGCCGTTTTCGGCCTGCACCGGGACCCCGTTGATAGTGACGTTGACGAGTGCCATGGATCTCCTAAGCAATCGAAACGAGTTCGGGGGCGGCGAAGGGGTTCCTGGCCACGTACTCCTCGAATTCGTTCCTGTACTTCTTGACGATGGCGATGGTGGGCATGGCGGCGGCATCGCCGAGCGGGCAGAAGGTCCGGCCCATCATGTTCTGCGCGAGGTCGCCGATCAGGTCGATGTCGCGGGTCTGGCCGTGGCCGTCCGAGACGCGCTGCAGCATCTTTTTGAGCCACGTCGTGCCCTCGCGGCACGGGATGCACCAGCCGCAGCTTTCGTGCTGATAAAAACGCATGATGCGGAGCGCTACCTTCACCATATCCGTGGTCTCGTCCATCACCATCAGCCCGCCGGAGCCGAGCATGGAGCCGGCCTTGGCGATCGAGTCGTAGTCCATCGGGATATCGCACTCTTCGGACTTCAACAGCGGGCTCGAAGAGCCGCCGGGAATCACCGCCTTGAGCGCGCGGCCCTTCCAGACCCCGCCGCCGACTTCGTTGATGAACTTCATCATCGGGAAGCCGAGGGGCACTTCGTAAACGCCGGGCTTGTTGACGTGGCCGGACATGCAGACCAGACGCGTGCCGCCGGACTTCGGCACGCCAAGGTCGGCGTAGGCCTGCCCGCCCATCCGCAGAATCGCGGGGACCGAAGAAAAGGTTTCGACGTTATTGAGCAGCGTCGGCGACTGGAAGGCACCCGAAACAGCCGGAAACGGCGGCCGAATCCGCGGCACGCCCCGCTTGCCTTCAAGCGACTCGAGCAGCGCCGACTCTTCGCCACACTCGTAGGCGCCGGCCCCGGTGTGGGTGTAGAGATCAAACGAAAAATCGGTACCGCCGATATTCTTGCCGAGGTATCCGTGCTTGTAGGCCTCGGCGATCGCCTTATCCATGATGTGGATGAGGTAGTTGTACTCGCCGCGGATGTAGACCCAACCCTTCTTGGCGCCGACGGCAAGCGCCCCGAGCAGGCAGCCTTCGATCAACTGATGCGGATCGTGCTGAATCAGCAGCCGGTCTTTGCAGGTGCCGGGTTCGGACTCATCGGCGTTGACGACAATGTACTTCGGCTTTTCCGAGGCGCGCGGGACAAAGCTCCACTTCATGCCCGTGGGGAAGCCGGCGCCGCCGCGGCCGCGCAGGTTCGAGGCCTTCACCTCGTTAATGATGTCGTCCGGGGTCATGGCGAGCGCTTTGCGCAGCGCCTGGTAGCCGTCGTTGGCCAGGTAGGTATCGATGGAGGCGGAGTTCTCGAGGCCAAAGCGGAACGAGATGATCTTGGTTTCGAGCGGACTCGGTTCGTTAAACAGCTTCACTTCTTCAGGCCCTCCAGGATCGTGTCCAACTGATCGGCGGTCACTTCGTGATGGAAGTCGAAGTTCACTTGCACGGCAGGGGCCCAGGAGCAGGCGCCCATGCACTCCACCTCTTCAAGCGAGACGAGCCCGTCGGCGGACACCTCTTTATGCCCCAGGCCCAGTTTGTGGCAGGCTTGGTCGTACAGTTCGGCTCCGCCACGCAGCATGCAGGCGACGTTAGTGCAAACCTGCACGTGATACTTCCCCATGGGCTTCTTGTGCAGCATGGAGTAGTAGCCCACCACCTCGTCCACCTGCATCGGAGTCAGACCCAGCCGCCGGGCCACCTCCGCCATGAACTCGTTGGTGATCGAGCCCACCTCCTCCTGCCCGAACATCAGCATCGGGATCAGGGCGGCGCGCTGCCGGCCCTCCGGATAGTGCGTAATCAGGTCGGCGAACTTTGCTTCCAGTTCCGGAGAAAACGTCATCGATCACAATCTCCCAGTACGAAGTCGAGGCTGCCCATGATGGCGATGGAGTCCGAAATCTGGCGCTTTTCGACCAGATTCGGCAGCCCCTGCAGATTGCCGAAGCTGGGCGTGCGCATGTGCACCCGGAGCGGCTTGCCGCTGCCGTCGCTGACGACGTAGTAGCCGAGTTCGCCGCGCGGCGATTCCACCACCTGGAACACTTCGCCTTCGGGCACGGCAATGCCTTCGGTCACAATCTTGAAATGGTAGATGAGCGCTTCCATCTGCGTCTTCATCTTTTCGCGCTCCGGCAGAACCACGCGGTGCGCCTCGGCCCGCGTGGGGCCTTCGGGCATCCCCTCGAGCGCCTGCCGGACAATCTTCAGGCTCTCGCGCATCTCGGCCATGCGCACGGTGTAGCGCGCGAAGACGTCGTTGCCGGTCTCGGTCGGAACCTTAAAATCGAACTTCTCGTAGCTCGAGTAGGGGGTCATCTTCCGCGCGTCGAGCGGGATGCCGGCGGCGCGGATGAGCGGACCGGTGATGCCGATTTCGAGCATCTCTTCAACCGGCAGAATGCCGATGCCCTGCGTGCGTTGCAGCCAGATGGGGTTGGCGTTCAGCAACGACTCGTACTCGTCGATCTTGCTCGGGAAATCATCGAGAAACGCCCGCACGGGCTTCTGCCAGCCGCGCGGCGGATCGAGCGCCAAGCCACCCGGGCGGATGTAGCTCGTCATCAGCCGCTGGCCGCTGAACATCTCGAAAATCCGCAGCAGGTCTTCCCGTTCGCGGAACGTGAGGAAGAACATCGTCATCGCGCCCAGGTCGAGCGCGTGCGTGCCGAGCCACACCAGATGGCTATTGATCCGGGTCAACTCCGCCAGCAGCACCCGCAGGAACTGGGCTTTGGGTGGAACCTCCAGCCCCAGCAGCTTTTCGACGGCCAGCGAATAACAAAGATTATTCGACAGATTCGCGAGGTAATCCACGCGGTCGGTGAGCGTGATCACCTGTTGCCAGTTCAACGCCTCGCACTGCTTCTCAATGCCGGTGTGCAGGTAGCCGATCTCCGGCCTCGCCTTCTCAATGAACTCGCCGTCGAGTTCCAGCACCACCCGCAGGACGCCGTGCGTCGAGGGGTGCTGCGGGCCCATGTTCAGCGTCATCCGCCGTGTGGCGCCCGCCTCCGGCTCTTGATGCAACAAGGGCTCTGTGATGGTTTCGCTCATATTCCTCGAAAGGCTATTGCTGCTCGCCGTAGCTGTACTTGAATCCGTGGGTCGGGAAATCCCGGCGCAGGGGATGCCCTTCCCAGTCGTCCGGCATCATGATCCGTTTGGGGTTCGGATGACCACTGAAGACGACGCCAAACAGGTCGAACACTTCGCGTTCATACCAGTTCGCCGCGGCATAGACCGCCGTGGCGGAGGCGATTTCGGCAGTCACTGATGCTTTCAGGCGCACCCGGAGATTCCGGGCCACCGACTGGAGATGGTAGACAATCTCAAAGCGAGGTTCGAGCGGGTAGCGGTCCACCGCCGTCACCGTCGACAGGCGCTCAAACTGCTGCTGCTGTTTGAAAAACTCGAGAACGGCCAGAATGTCGTCCGGCTCAATGTGCAGCGTCAGTTCGCCGTGCGCCATCGCGCCGCCGGTGATCGCGGCGGGATATATCGCGGCCAGCGCCGCGGCCAGTTCATTTTCCTGAAGCTGTTCAGCCAACATGGGTAACCTTCTCGGGCTCAAGAGTCTGGCTCGTTCGCCGCAGGAGGCCGGCGGCCGCTTTCCGCTCCACCTCTTCGGCTTGACTCCAATCGAGCACTCCCTTCTTCCAGATGTAGAAAAATCCGGCGAGGACCAAAACTACGAACAGGAGCATTTCGACGAAGCCGAACCACTTCAGGTCGCGGTACACTACGGCCCACGGGTAGAGAAAGACCGCTTCAATGTCAAACAGGATGAACAGCATCGCCACCAGGTAGAACTTCACACTGAAGCGCTCTTTGGCGCTTCCCGTGGGGGTGATGCCGCACTCGTAAGGGGTGTCCTTGGCTTTGTTGCGGATCTTTTTGCCAAGTACGTAACCGGCGACGATGATTCCGGTCGCGTTCGTAATCGCAAACATCCACGTCAGGAGGACGGGTAGATAGGACTCGGGCAGGGACGTTGGCAACATCGGTTAAAAAAGAGGTTCCTCGCACAGAGGCCGTACCGCACCCCCTACTAAAACTATAATGACCTTAGCCGTGGCGAGTCAAAAAACGGTTTAGTGACGGAGGCGGTAAAACAAAGCATTTATGCATGAAATTGTTTTGAATGGGGAAACGCGGGGCATCCCCGAGGGCTCTACGGTACTGACTCTGTTGAACGAACTCGGGATTCCAGCCCAGCGGGTAGCCGTGGAACTGGACCGCGTCATCTTAAACTCCGCCGCCTGGGGCGAGACGGTGCTGCGGCCCGGCGCCAAACTGGAGATCGTCCATTTTGTGGGCGGGGGCCGCCGCTAGCCCTTTTTTTCGAACAGGGCCATGGCTTCGGCCACCACCTCGCCGCAGCGGTAGTCCGGGTGGTCCGTCGGCTCGAACGGGCGCACGGCTTCCACCTCTTCGACCGGCTTCAGCATCGCCCGGATCTTCCGCTCGGACACCCCCACCGACTCGGTCCAGCGGATCTCGCCGCCATCGGCGAGGCCTTCGGTGATTTCGATCACCTCGCGGAGGCCGCGGAAGACGATGGTCACCTTGCGGCCTTCGGGGTTGAGATATTCGTCGGCCGCCTCGGCGCCCAATTCGGACGCCCGCGCGAAGGCATGTTCGCCGTCGCGGGCCTGCAGCAGGCGGGTATTGACGTGGACAACGTTGCGGGGGTCGCCCTCCACCCGGATTTCGAGAACCTCTTCGGCCAGGTACCAGCCGTGGCCTTTTTTTAAACGCATTCCTCCATTCTCTGATATAACAACGGCGATGCTCTTATTTGCGGCGGTGACGGTGATGTTGCGGTTGACCGATGGGTCGGTGGTGGAAGGTCCGGCCTCGTTTTCGATAGCGGGAACGGGGGCTGCGCAGATTCTCTCCTTCCACAGCGCCTCCACAGCCTCCCCGGCCGAAGCCCAGCAGATTGCCGCGGACCTGGCCGTTGTCCAGGCGGATAAGGACCGCGCCGCCCGCGACCAGGCCGTCGAACGGCTCACCGCCATCGGCCTGCCGGTGATGACCCCGCTCCTGAACCTCTACAAAGACACCGACCAGCATGAGCCCCGGCCCCTCTACCGCCTCTTTGAAAAAATTATCTCCAGCCAGGCCGACGGCTTCGACCGGACCCAGGGCCTGCTACGCCTGGCCAACGGGCAGATGCTCCGCGTGGGCGCCCCGGCGGGCAGCGTGAAGGTGGACAAACGCGAAATCCCCTGGAGCGAGGTCCGGACCCTCGCCGTACGCCAGAAGAAGGTGAGCAAAACCGCCGAGGTGCACTCCATCCGGCACTCGACGCAGATTGAATACTTTGATACCGGCATCGTCCTCGGCGGCGGGTCGCAGCTGACCGCGGCCGCCAGCGGCTTTACGCGCCTGTCCTGGAAGGAAGACGGCTGGGCGACCGACCCCAACGGGCTGACCAAACCGGGCAGCCCGGCCTACAAGACCAACCTAGTGGACGGCCACCCGTTCGGCGCCCTGCTCGGGCGTTTAGGGGCCAAGGGCGCGACGTTCGCCATCGGCAAAGCCTACGGCCCGCGGGCGCCGGGCGCCGGGCGGCTGGGACTGGCGATCAATGACAACCGCCACTGGCAGAACAATCTGGGGACCTACCAGGTGAAACTGACCGCAACAGACGCCTACGATGTGGGCCAAGGCCAGTAAACGCCTGATTTCTTACGAAAACTGGTCCCGCCCGATCGGCTGGATTTAGAATAGTGTTTGTGATAAACAGGCGGTGGGCACTTGAGCTGGCGGGACTGATTGCGCTGGGAGGACTGGCGGGATGCTCCTCGCCGAGCGTTTCCGACCCGGCGCCGGCGGTGGTGCGGCCCGTATTTACGGTGGCTCCGGACCCCTATCCGGACGACGCGGCGCGGTTTCTGGCCGGGTTGCCCGGGCGGGCCGAAAGCCCCTTCAAAAAGTTCGAGGAAGAGAAGCAGTGGCGGGCCCATGCGGCCAGCTTCGATGCCGCCTTCGACCGCTGGAACCAAGGCCGGCGCGCCCGTATTGCGGCCTTTCAGAAGACGGAACTCGCGGGGCCGGAGATGGCCTCAGCCACCGCCTTCTACCCCTTCGGCGGACCGGACGTCGTGCATGTGATGACCTTTTATCCCGACAACCCGGAGTACATTCTGGTGGGTCTCGAACCGCCGGGAAGTTTGGCTAAAGTCGGTCAGCTGTCAGAAACCGGCCTTGAAACCCAACTGCCTCACGTGCGGCGGACGCTGAGCGACGTACTTGGCAAGAGCTTCTTCATCACCCGGCAGATGGACCAGCAACTCCGCGGCCAGGTTACCGATGGACTGCTACCGATCATGCTGGTGCAACTGGTGCGCGCGCAGGCCACCGTTCTGGGCGTCGCTCCCGTGACGCTGAACGAAGCCGGCGATGTCGTGGCGCGGGGGCCGGACGCCAAGCCGGCCAACCCGGGCGTCGCCATCGAATTCCGCCTGCCCGGCCAGACGGCCGCCCGGCGGCTCTACTACTTCTCGCTCAATCTGGCCGACGCGAAGTTCACGGCCAACACCTCGTTCCATAACTTCCTCGCCCGGCCCGCGCGGGTGGTCACCATGTTCAAGTCCACCTCGTACATGCCGCACCGCAAGGATTTTTCGAAGATCCGCGAGTTGGTCCTGAGCCGCAGCCTCGCAATCGTCCAGGACGATTCCGGCATCCCGTTCCACGACTACACCGGCACCCGATGGGACGTCTCGCTCTACGGCAGTTACAGCAAGCCCTACGGCTCGTTCAGCTATCTGGTCCAGCCCGATCTGCAGCAGGCCTACCACGAACCGAACCGGGCCAAGCCGCTGCCCTTCAACATCGGCTACGGCTACAACCGGGCGCCCTCCAACCTGCTGATCGCCCGCCGGAGAGGGTAACGCCATGGCGCGCATGCGGCTGCGGGCCGAAAACAACCGGCTCAAGATCGAGCATTCGATCATCGAAGGCGTGCGCGAGATGCTCGAGCGTCTGCTGCGCGACTACCCCGAAGAGGTAATCCGCTCCGTTGTACCCGGCCGGATCTCGAAAGTGCGCGACGCCCGCGGCGCGCTGAAGGTCCATATCACCGTGCCCGTTATGAACGGCTGGAAAGCCATTGCTCTCAGCAGCGGCTCCCGCCAGGAGCTGTTCATCAGTACCACGCTGGGCGAACAGGAGCTGCTCGCCGCGCTAACGCGGGCCGCTACGGGGACTCGTAAAGGCGAATCGCCGGCTGGTGGCGGCGATTGAGGAAAACCCGGCTGGGGCGCGTCCGCAGCGCCTCTCCGGCCGCGACGCGGATGCCGGGGAAAAAGGGCGGGGCTCCGTCGGCCCACTCGAGCAGACAGGCGCGCGGGTCCTGCGCGCGCTGCGCCGCAATGGCCGCTTGCGGGGCAGGCAGCTGCGGCTGCCACCATTCGTCGGCGATGGTGGTGACCTGGTAGCGGCCGCGGCCAAGGGCGTTGAGATTCTCGCTGAAGCCCCAGTCCAGGGCATAGACGCCGGCGGGGCAGACGCCGGGTTGGGCCAGATGCGCCGCCACCGGGTTGGTCGCATCGCTCCACTCCCGCCGCGTCCCCATCGCGACGCCATCGCGGTAAAACGACCACGCCTGCAATTGCATCAGCGCCACGACCGCGGTAGCCCCTACCATCGCCGACCGGGGCAGCGGCAGCTCCGCCACGGTCGCGCAGACGGCGGCGCCGAGCAGCGGCCAGACCAGGACATGGTGGTGCACCGAGCCCCCGGCGCCGCCCGTCAACAGCATGGCCACCAGCGCGCCCAGCGTCGCGGTCCAAAGGAAGGCCGGAAGGCGGCGGCGAACGACGAATCCCAGCAGAGCCATCGCGCCAAAGACGAGCCGCAGGCCGAACGGCGGGGGCGCCGCCGGCACGGGGAAGATGTAGCCCGCCAGCGCCGTGCCGTCCAGGGTGCCGCGCAAAGCGGCCAGCTTTGGCGCCAGGCTGCCGAAGTCGATGTCGGTGCGAAACCCGGCCATCGCCTCCGGGCTCATCAGCCGGAAAGCCAGGTACGGCGCGGCGCCCAGCGCGAAGGCGGCCAGCACCCGCCAGTGCAACAGCGGACGGACCCGCGCCGGATAGAATACCGCGGCCGCCGCGGTTACGGCCGTCAACACCCAGACGGCGACCGCTTTGTCCCACACCATCAAACCGGCCAGCAAGCCCACTGCGGCAAACCACTGCCGGCGGTAGGCGTGCATCGCCAGCAGCGTCAGCAGCAGTTGGAGCGCTACCGGTCCCCAGTCCAGGACGACGGGAGCGGTGAAGTGGGGATGCCCGAGCATCAAGACGGCCGTGAAGGCCACCGCCGGACCCGCCGCCATGCGGCGCCACAGCCAGAGCATCAACCCGGCCAGCACCGGCGCCAGCGCCACCATGGGCAAACGGAGTGTAAAAGCATCGGCCGGCACCAGCTTCAGATAGGGCACATACAGCGCGGCTTTCAGCGCGCCGACGTAAGGCATGATCATCAGCGCCATCCTGCCTTCGCGGACGGGGAAGGCGCAGTGCGCCGGGTCGTCGATCGCCTTCAGAAACAACGCCTCGTCCTGCTGCAATCCACACGAGTTGGCGACCATCCAGCCGAGAACAAACAGCGCACTAAGAGTGGCCGCGAACACCCAACGCATGATTTAGAGTACCGCTGCCGGAAACCAGCGGCAGCAGCGGCGCCGCCGCGCCGCTGGCCAGGCGGTAGTGCAAGCGCTCGGTCCAGCGGGCCGCCACCTCGCAACCGGCCCGCGCCTGCCGCCGCGCCAGCGGCCGGCGGTACTGCGGCAGGAACAGCACGTGGCTGCGCCGGCGGAAGCGGACCTCCTCGATGAACTCGGGGAAACTGCGGGCGGCCGTCAGGTTGAGATTGGCGCTCGGTTCGCTGCCGTGGCGGTCGCCGCCGCTGACGTATGGCAGGCCAAGATCAGCGGCCATGCGGAGGACCGTTTCGTTCTCCGGCCAGGGCCGGAGCCCGTTCAATTCGAGCGCGTGGAGGCTGCCGCCGTGCCGCGTCAGGAACTCGCCCAGCAGTAGTCCATGGTGGGCCGGGCCCAGACGCAGTTCGTCATAGAGGGGATGGTTCAGGACCACGAGCGCCTCGGGCAGGCCGTTGAGATGATCGAGCAGACTCGCCAGCCGCGCCGGTTGCGGCGAGGCGGTATAGTCGGCCATCTCGACCATGAGGGACCGGGCGGCGTTTCGCGGCAGATTGTGGACGCCGAGGTGAAACATCGTCCGGCCGAAGGGGACCGTCCACTCCACCGAGATGGGAACATCGGTACAGCCGCGCTGGCCCTGCAGACGCAGACCGGCGTCGCAGTTGTCATGATCGGTCAGCGAAACCAGCGGATGCAGTTGCAGCCCGGCGATTTGGCCCCGCTCGACGGCGAGCGCGGCGGCCGGATCGAGCGGCGGCGTCCAGAACGCCCGGCTCCAGTCGAGGGTCGCCCCGCCGTTGTGTTTCGCATAGCGGCCCGCCACCCAGCGGGCCAAAGTGCGCACGACCGCGCAGTCGGTATGCTGCAGAATGATGTCGAGCCCCTCTTCCGAATGCGAGGTATGACTGTGCAGCGAAACCGCCGATTGCGCCCAGGACGGTGTAGACGCGTCCTGCCACCAGAATTGGAAGCGGAGTCGGGACATAATTCAAAGCATCCTGCCTTGACCTTACGGCCGAGGCGGTGACAACGCGATGACGAAGCGGTGAATGTTCCACATCGCGGTCTGAAAATGTTGCAATAGGCCGCGGACCCTGGTTGGTACAATGGCACGATGGCCGCAATTTTGAGGTAGCGTTTGGGTCTTCGATTCCTCCTATTCTTCCTGTTCGCCGCTCCCGTCCTTCTCGCCCAAGACCTCCTGCAGCGCTACTTCGAGGCCGTGGCGCGCCAGGCTGACCGCACGCGTGACATCCGCATGGAGATGGACTTCGACGCCCGCCTCCTGAAACTGGGAAAAGCAGGGCATCTCACCGGCATGCGCTACGTCGCCAAAAGCGGTCAGGTGGCCTTCACCATCAAGTCGATCACGGGCGAAGATACCGTCAAAAAACACGTCATCGCCCGCTATCTGGCCGGGGAGCAGGAAAACAGCACCCGGCAGCTCGACAGCGGTATCAACGACAGGAACTATAAGTTCAAATTCAAACGGGTGGCGGAAACCGATGGCCGCCGCGTGCACCTCTACGAGATCTCCCCCCGCAAAAAGCGGGTCGGGCTATATAAAGGCGAGTTTTGGATTGACGAAGAGACCGCCCTGCCCGTGCAGGAGGCGGGCCAGTTCGTCAAATCCCCCTCCCCGATATTTTTGAAAAAGGTAAGCTTCACCCGGACTTACCTGATCGTCGACGGCGTTGCCCTGCCCACCCGGATTGAATCCCTCATCGAAACCCGGATTGTTGGCAAGGCGGAACTCGTCATCAATTACACGAATTTCCAACCCGGCGGTGATCCTCCCGTTGACCCGCCGCCCGGGACCGGTCAGTAGCCGGAATGCGCTGTTTACCGCACCACAGTTGTACTTCCCAGCCACGGTGCCGTACCGTGAAATAGAGGCAATATGCGCACGCTTTTTCTAAATCCTCCCTCCTTTGAAGGGTTTGACGGCGGAGCCAGTTCCCGCTGGCCCGCTTCGCGGGAGATTGAGTCGTACTGGTATCCGGTGTGGCTCTGTTACCCGGCCGGCATGTTGCCCGACAGCAAGGTGGTCGACGCCCCGCCGCACGGCATCTCCATCGAACAGACCGTGGAGATGGCCAAGGAGTTCGAACTCCTGGTTCTGTTCACGTCGACGCCCGGCTTCCATGTGGACGTCCACATGGCCGAAATGATGAAGGACGTCAACCCGAAGCTCAAGGTGGCCTTCGTCGGTCCGCCCGTCACGGTGGAACCCGAAAAATCCCTGCGCATCGCCCCTGCCATCGACTTCATCGTTAGAAAAGAGTTTGACCACGCCATTGTCGACTACGCCAAGGGCAAGCCCCTTGAAGAGATCCCGTCGGTCTCCTTCCGCCGGCCGGACGGGTCGTTCATGCACAACCCGGACGGACCCGTCATCGAAAATCTCGATGCCCTGCCCTGGGCCTCGAAGGTATACAAGCGCGATCTCGACTTCCGCCGCTACAACGTCCCCTTCCTCCACAATCCCTACGTCGCCCTCTACACCTCCCGCGGCTGCCCGGCCCAGTGCACCTTCTGCCTGTGGCCCCAGACCCACTCCGGCCACCGCTGGCGGCTGCGCTCGGTCGAAGACGTCGTCAACGAAGTGAAGTGGATCAAGGATAACTTTCCCGGCCTCAAAGAGATCTTCTTTGACGACGACACCTTCAACTACCAGAAGGCCCGCACCATCGCCCTGTGCAACGAGCTGGGCAAGGTCGGCGTCACCTGGTCCTGCACCTCGCGCGTCACCACCGACTTCGACACCCTCAAGGCGATGAAGGACGCCGGCGGACGGCTCATGATCGTCGGCTACGAGTCCGGCGATCCGCAGATTCTCAAGAACATCAAGAAGGGTGCCACCATCGACATGGCCCGCCGTTTCACCGCCAACGCCCACAAACTCGGCCTCACCATCCACGCCGACTTCATCGTCGGCCTGCCCGGCGAAACCCGCGACTCCATCCGCAACACGATCAACTTCGCCAAGGAACTGGACTGCGAAACCATTCAGGTCTCCCTGGCCCACCCCTATCCCGGCACCGAGTTCTTCGACTACGTCAAGAAGAACAATCTCATCACCCTCGACGCGATGACCGATGAAAAGGGCCACCAGCTGCCCAATATCATCTATCCCGGCCTCGACCGCGCCGAACTGGTCGACTCCGTCGAGCGGTTCTACAGCGAATACTACTTCCGTCCGAAAGCCGCGTGGCGGATCGTGAAAAAGTCCATCTTCGACTCGACCGAACGCAAGCGGCTTTATAAGGAAGCCCGCGAGTACATGGCCCTCCGCAGCAAGCGCAAGCAGTTTGTCAAAGACCAGAAAGAAGCTTCGCTTGCCGGTGTCAAATAGTCGGCTGGCTCGCAAAACGCGATGGTTCGCGGCCATCGTTGTCGCCACCAATGTGCTGGGCAACTTCGCCCTCAGTTGGGGTATGAAGCACGGGGCTGCCTTTGATGGCAGTCCCCTTTCGTTTGTGCTGGTGGTTTTTAATCCGTGGGTGCTGGTCGGCATCGGCCTACTGGCCGGCTGGGTTCTCTCCCGCATGGCCCTGCTCAGTTGGGCCGACCTCAGCTACGTGATCCCGGTCACCTCGATCGGCTTCGTGCTGAACGCCATCATGGGCGCCCTGTTCCTGCAGGAGACCATCAGCCCGCTGCGGTGGCTCGGCACGTTCTGTATCGTCGGAGGAACGGTGCTCGTCGGTTTGACGGCGCCGAAAACCGAACCATGAGCCCCTGGGTTTACGTTGCCATCATCGTCGTAAGCACCGTAGCCAGCGACGTCCTCCAGAGCTGGGAGATGAAACGCCAGGGCGAGGTGATGGACTTCGGCATCGGCAGCCTGTTGCGCACGCTGCTATCAAAGACGCCGCTCGTCGCCTCGGTCATCTTTCTCGCCATCTCTTTCTACGCCTTCCTCGCGCTGCTGCAGGTGGCCGACCTCAGCTTCGCGGTTCCGGCCACCGCGCTCAGCCTGGTGGCTGAGACCATCCTCGCCCGTCTTCTGCTGAAGGAGACGGTCACGCCGGCTCGCTGGGCCGGCACCGCCCTCGTCGCCCTCGGCGTCTACCTGCTGGCCCACTAACCATGGCGTACCTCCTGCTCGCCCCGCTCGCCTACCAGCTCATCGCCCTGCTCGCCAGCATCAAGCGGCTCTTCCAGACCGACCCCCCGCCCACCGCCTTCCCGCCCATCTCCATTCTCAAACCCGTCTACGGCGCCGACCCCCAATTCTACGCCGCCCTCCGCTCCCACGCTGCCCAGGACTATCCGCACTTTGAAATTCTCTTCTCGGTGGCCAGCCCGGACGACCCCGCCGTCCCGCACATCGAACGCCTGATGGCGGAGTTCCCCCACCGCCCGATCCGCCTCCTGTCCCGCGAAACCGTCACCCCCAACCGCAAAGTCGGGGCGCTGATCGACCTCGTCCAGGCCGCCCGGTACGACGTACTCCTGATCAACGACGGCGACATCCTGGCGCCGCCCAACTACCTGCGTACGATCGTGGGAGGCCTCGAACAGCCCGGGGTCGGGCTGGTGACGGCGCTCTACCGGGGCCGGGCCGAGAGTGTCGCAGGCCTGGCCGAGGCGCTCGGCGTCGCCACCGATTTCGCCCCCAGCGCGCTGGTAGCCCCGCTCGTCGGCGTGGCCGAATTCGCCATGGGCTCGACGCTGCTGCTGCGCCGGGCCGACCTCGCCGCCATCGGCGGCATGGAGGTCCTCGCCGACCGGATCGCCGATGACTACCAGTTGGGGCTCGAGATCAGCAAGCTGGGAAAACGGGTGCATCTCAGCACCGCGGTGGTAGAAACGAGCCTGGGAGCGCGCGGTTGGCGCGAGGCGCACCAGCATCAGTTGCGCTGGGCCCGCACGATCCGCGTCTCCCGTGGCGGCGTGATCGGGTATCTCGGTATGCCCGTCACGTTTGCCACCGTCTGGGCGATCGTCGCCCTGCTGGCCGGGGAGTGGGCCCTCGGGTTCCTGCTGCTGGCGATGCGGCTGAACGTGGCCATTGTGGCGGGCATGATGGGCCTTGAGGACCGGAACGTGTTGTGGCTCCTGGGTTTTGTGCCTCTGCGGGATCTGTGGGGAGCCGCGGTGTGGGTCAACGGACTGTGGGGGGATACGGTGGAGTGGGGCGGGCGGCGTTTACGCCTGCGGGCGGACGGGCGCATCGTTGAGTGAAATAGGAGCGAATAAAGAGCGGGCCGAGCCCCCAAATCGGTGGCCGCTGTGCTAATCTGGTGATTGTTACGCCCTTTTGTGCGCCCGTAGCTCAGTTGGATAGAGCGTTTGGCTACGAACCAAAAGGCCGGAGGTTCGAATCCTTCCGGGCGCACCACCGAAACTCTTGAAGGGAAGTTCCCATCAAGAAGTTGGGTAAGTTTCACCGCAACGGGGTCTGAGCTTTCGGCTTTTCGGCTGACTTTTGCTCAGTGAACGACAGCCGGAGCCGATATGCACTAGAATGGGTGAGTTCCTGGCCAAGGATCATTCCGGCAACTGGTCCACCGGAAGTTGAATTGTGGTTCGGAGAGTATTCCGCCGGGGAGTTTTCAGCAAATGATGGGTGTCGTTTTCAATCTGCTCGAAGCGGCGGTCTGTCGCACCTACGGCGAAGCCCAGTGGTACGAACTGCTCGATAAGGCAGGGCTCGACGGCGCGTACACGGCGATCGGCAACTATCCAGACACCGACGCCTTCCGCATCGTCAATGCCGCGGCTGAGACACTCCAGTTGACTCCGGGCGAGGTTCTCCGCTGGTTCGGCCGGGAATCCATGACTATGCTCGCCGAGCGCTATCGCATCTTCTTTGACGGGCACTCGTCGGCACGTACGCTGCTGCCGACCATCAACCGGGTGATTCACGCCGAGGTCCGCAAGCTCTATCCCAACGCCCTGCTGCCGGACTTCTCCTTCGAAGACGCTCCCGCCGATACCCTCCGCATGGTCTATCACTCCTCGCGCAGTCTCTGCGACTTGGCTCAGGGCTTCATTGAAGGTACGGCCCTGGTCTTCAAGGAGCAGATCACTGTCGAACATCCGCATTGTAAGTTACGAGGAGATCATCAGTGCCGGTTCGACATCCGGTTCCGAGAACTGGTACCGACCAAGAGCCCGCTCGCAAAGGATTAGCCACTGCATGCCGCCGGACGCCAACGATTCCACGGTTGCACAACTCGCCCTGCTCTCCCGCCGCCTCGAGCGCGAGCACAGAGCCCGGCTCGCCGCCGAAGTCCTCGCCGAGCGGGGCCTCCGCGAACTCTACCAGACCCAGCAGGAGTTGCGCCTCCTCGTCTCCATTGCCGATACCGCCAATCAAGCCTCCTCCATCACTGAGGTCTTGCGCTTTGCTGTCACGAGCATCTGCAACCATACCGGCTGGGAGGTCGGGCACGCCTACCTGAATCACCACCTCCCCGCCGCCAGTCCGCTTCGGTCGGCCCGCATCTGGAATGACAGCATCAACCCGCTCTTCGCGGAACTCCGCGACCTCACCGAACAACGATCCCTGGTAGCCAGTAACGGCTGGCCCGGGCGCGTCCTCGCCACAAGGCAACCGGCCTGGATCCGCGATCTCGCCGCCGAGCCCGATGCCGAGTGCCGGAAACTGAGCGCCGCCGGCCAGATCCGCGCTGCCTTCGCCTTTCCGGTAACCGTCGGCGACGATGTCGTCGCCCTGCTTGAGTTCTACTGCACCAGGGTCCGGGACGAGGATCACTCCCTCCTCTTGCTCCTGTCCCAGGTCGGCATCCAGCTCAGCCGCGCCGTCGAACGGAAAATCTCCCAGGATAGGCTCCTCTACGATGCTACCCACGACGCTCTCACCGGCCTGCCCAATCGGAAGAGTTTCCGGCAACTCCTGGCGCAGACGCTCCTCGAGGCCCAACAGCGCAACACCCAATGCGCCGTTCTCTTTATCGATCTCGACCACTTTAAGCTGGTCAACGACAGCATGGGGCATCACGCCGGTGATCAACTCATCGTTCAAGTCGCCTGCCGCATAAGGTCCTCCCTGCAGCCGCTGGAACTGCCTACGTCTCCCGACCAGTCTGCACAGCCCTTTTGCGCCGCCGCCTTGGTAGCCCGGCTCGGCGGCGATGAGTTCACCATCCTGCTCGATAACGTCATAACCGAATCCGCCCCGCTCCAGGTCGCCGAACAGATTCAGGAGGCTCTCAAACAGCCGTTCCAGATTAACGGCCAGGACGTCTTCACTGGCGCCAGCATCGGCATCACCCTCTCCGCCCCCGGATACTACTCCGGGGACGAGATCTTGCGCGATGCCGACCTGGCCATGTACCAGGCAAAATCCCGCGGCAAGTCCCGCTGTATCGTCTTTGACCGGAGCATGCGGGATCAAGCGGCCCGGCGGCTCACCATCGAAAACGATCTCCGGCGCGCTTTGACCAAGCAGGAGTTCCTCCTCAACTACCAGCCCATTGTGGCGCTCGACAACGGCGAGATCATCGGCTTTGAAGCCCTCATCCGCTGGCGGCGCGCCGGCGACATCGTGCCGCCCTCGGATTTCATCCCCATTGCTGATGAAATGGGGCTCATCGTCCCCATTGGGCACTGGGTTCTCGAGGAAGCCTGCCGGACGCTCCGCGACTGGCAGAATCAATTCCCCCGCGAAAAGCCCATTACTATCGGCGTCAACGTCTCACCCCGTCAGTTCCGGCAGCCGAACTTTGTCGCACAGGTGCGGCAGGCCCTCGCTAACGCCCGAGTCGAGCCGTCCGCCCTCACCCTTGAAATCACCGAAGGCGCCACCATGGGCAATCCCGAACAGGCTATCGCCACCCTGCTCGAACTCCGGAATCTCGGCGTCAAGCTCAGTATCGACGACTTCGGCACCGGCTACTCCTCACTCAGCTACCTCCACCGTTTCCCGCTCCACGCCCTCAAAATCGACCGCTCCTTCATCGCCCGCATCGACGGAAGCTTCCAATCCTTCCAGGTCGTCAACTCCATCATGAGCCTCGCGAACAACCTCGGTATCGGCGTGGTGGCCGAAGGGATCGAAACTACCGGCCAGGTGGAGCATCTGCGGTCTCTGCTATGTCGGTTCGGCCAGGGATTCCACTTCTCGAAACCCCTTTCTCGCGCTGACGCCCACCAACTGCTCGCCCAATCCCTCCTCTGCGTCACGCGCTAAACGCCCCCCGCGTCAAGCCGCAAACCCCTCAAGCCGCAAACCCCTCAAGCCGCAAACCCCTCAAGCCGCAAACCAGGGCGCGCCCACGTAGCAGATCCCCGCCGCCACCAGCGCCATCGCAAATCCCCAGATCATCAACCGCGTAAACAGCCGCCCCCGGTCCACCCCCTCCGGCGCCGCCGCAATGCACAGCGCCCCCAGCGTCGACAGCGGCGAAACATCCACCATCGCCGAACCGATATTCACCGAAATCGCCAGCGCCAACGGGTCGGTCCCCGGTAGCCGCGCCGCTAACCCCGGCACCATCGGCAGGACCACAGGCAGCACCACCGCCGACGTGCTCGAATAGGCCGAAATCAGCCCCGTCAGCAGCGCCAGCACCGGATGCACCGTCGCCGGCGTCGACCACCTCGCCACCGCCGACTGAAACCACTGCAACCCCCCGGCGCGCTCGAGCAGCCCCACCCCCGTACTGATCGTCACCACCAGCGCAATCACCCGCCACGGCATCTTCCCCGCCGCCTCCCGCCAACCCGCCTGCCCCGTCGCCAGCAGCGCCACCGCCACCCCCAGCGCCGACCAACCCAACGGCCATCGCCAACCCATCACCCCCACCATCCATATCCCCAGCGCCACCAGTGAAATCATCTGCGCCCGCTCGAGCCGCTCCCCCTTCCGCCGCTCTCCCGCCACCGCCCGCCAGCCCAGTTGCAACCCGCCAAACAGCGCATACGCCGCCAGCGCCACCACCCAATGCGCCGCCGCATGGAAAAACCAAACCCGCAGCTCGTGTCCCCCCAACCCGCCCCGCCCGAGCAGCCCGTGCACAATCACGCCCACCGAAGAAAACGGCGACAGATTGCCCGCATTCGCCCCGTTGCCAATCATCAACGCAATCAGAAACGGTGGAATCCCCGCCGGCACCCCCGTCCGCATCGCCAGCGGCGCCAGCAGCGCCACGCTCAAAATCGCCCCCGGCCCCACCATCGCCAGCAGCGCCGCCAAAACGAAAAAGAGCAGCGGCAAGAGCGCCACCCGCCCCCGGCACCACCGCAGCACCCACTGCGCCGCCCCCTCCATCGCCCCGTTGGCCTGCAGGCACGCAAAGAGCAAACTCACCCCGGCCAGGGTCAGAAACAGTTGGCCCGCAGCGCCAAACATCAGGCCTCCCAGCGCGGCAGTAGATGCTTCTGCACCTTCCCCAGAGCCGTCCGCGGCAGCTTCTCCACCGAAACGAACCCACGCGGAATCTTGAACGATGCCAGATGCCGCCGGCAGGCCTCGGCCAACACCCCGGCGTCAAACTCCCCCACCACATACGCCACCGGCACCTCGCCCCGCCGCGCATCGGGCACCCCGGCGACGGCCACCTCCGTCACCCCGGGCTGCTCGGCCAAAAACTCTTCAATCTCCCGCGGATAGATGTTGAACCCGCCCGAGATGATCAGATCACTGCGTCGGCCCTGCAGCGTGTAGTAGCCATCGGCCGCGCGGACCGCAATATCCCCCGTCCGGAACCAATCCCCGGGCGTGAACAGCTCCGGCTTCCGCCAATAGCCGCTGAACACATTCGGACCCCGCAAAAACAGCTCCCCCACCTCTCCATCCGCCGCAATCGTCCCATCCGGCCGCCGGTTCTGTACCGCCACCCCGGGCAGCGGCAGCCCCACCGCACCCGGCCGGCGCTCCCCGTACAGCGGGTTCGACAGGTTCATCAGCGTCTCGCTCATCCCGTAACGCTCAAGAATCGTGTGCCCATAAAGACCACGAAACTCTTCGAGCACCGGCGCCGGCAGCGGCGCCGACCCGGAGACAAACAGCCGCATCCGCCCGCCAATCGCCCGGGCCTCCGCCGCCGGCCAGTCGAGCATGCGCACATACATCGTCGGGACGCCGAAAAACAGCGTCGGCGCAAACTCCCGCATCCAGCCCGCCGCCTGCTCGTGCGCGAAACGCTCAGCCAGACGCATCCGGCACCCGCTCAGCAGCCACGCGTGCACCCCGTTGCCGAGGCCGTGCACGTGAAACAGCGGCAGCGTCAGCAGCAGCCGGTCCGCCGCCGTAATCTGCCAACAGGTGACAATATTCACCGCGTTCGCAATGAAGTTGTTGTGCGTCAGCACCGCGCCCTTCGACGCCCCGGTGGTGCCCGAGGTGTAGACAATCGCCGCCGGGGTCTCCCCATCGGTCACGGCCACTCGCCGCCTCGCCGGAAACTCCTTCACCGCCGACCGCAACTCCTCAACCGTCCACACCGTCCCGCCCGGCGGCACGTGCGTCTGCAACTCCGCCGTCGTAATCAGCGCCACCGGATCCGCGTCCGTCACAATGTGCCGGATCTCCCGGTCGCGGTAAAGCACATTGACCGGGACGAAGATCACCCCCAGCCGCGTTGCCGCCACAAACAGGTCGATAAACTCAAGACAGTTCGGGAGGTAGACGCACAGCCGGTCCCCCGCCGCCAAACCACGGGAGACGAGCAGGGCCGCCATCCGCGACGCCCGGTCGTCCATCTCGCCAAACGTGTACTCCCGGTCCCATTCGATCGCCACCTCGTCGCGGCGACCGATAAAGGAATAATCAAAAAGATCCGGGAGTGTCACGGCGGCAGCTTACGTTAAGAGATCACCCGCAGAGGATCGTTCGACAGTTGCGGCTGCTGCTTCGGCCGCCGCGCCGGCGCCTGCAACTCCGGCATGGGCTTGGCCTGGAACAGCTTCTGCGTCGGCTTGGCGAGCCACCGGGCCCAGTTATTCGCCTTCGAACGGCGCGCGCTGTCGGTAGCAATACCCGTCGAGGCATACATCTGCCGGTACAGCTTGGAGATGAAGATAAACGCCAGACGCGCCCGGAGGTTCGGGGTGCAGGAAGAGCGCTCCCAGATCGCCTTGAAGCTATAGAACTCGTCCCAGACACCCTGCGTCCGCTGCCGCAGCTCTTCCGAGCTCATCGTCGGGTGCGGCATGAACATCTTCGGCCGCTTGTGCGCCGGAATCAGCCAGTAGCGGGTGATCGGAATCCCTTCCACCATCGGCGGATTGCCGCCGAAGCCCTTCTCCCACTTGTCAAAGTCCACCGTGCCCGGGAACGGCGTCAGCATCACAAACTGCGCAAACGTCAACTTGGCGCGCCGCGCCAGCGCCTGCGTCGCTTCAAAAGTAATCTGCCGGTCCGACGCCAGGCCGAAGATAAACGAACCCAGCACATGGACGCCGTTATCGCGGAACGCCTGCAGCCGCTGCACCAGCTCCTCGCCGGCGTAGTTGAAGTCCTTATAGACCTCCTTCAGCCCCTCCGGCGTCACCGCCTCTACCCCCACCAGCGCCCCGCGAATCCGGGCCTTCTTCATCGCCGCCAGGAACTCAAGATCCTCGGCCGCCTCCATCGTGATCTGCGTGAAGAAGTTCATGTCGCCCGGCAGGTCGGCCAGCCGCGCCATCAACTCATAACGCTCTTCGCGAATCGCGTGGTAGTTGGCGACCTTCTCCGCATTACCCTGCCGCTCGGCCAGCTTGATGTCGGTGAAGCTCACCGGATAGAAGTTATCATCCGCCAACGCGATGAAACGGAAGCCCAGCCGGCGCAACTGCACAATCTCGTCAATCACCACGTCCGAAGTCCGCTGCCGCGGCTTCTGCCCGTCCGTCCGCCACACCGAGCAGAACGAACAGTGCTTCGGACAGCCCCGCACCGTCTGCACCGACGCCCACATATAGGCACCCTTCGGCAACAGGTCCCAGCGGGCCGGCAGGAAGTGCTCCGGCGGCACGCGGCCGCCCTCGTAGATCCGCTCCGGACTACCCTTGACGCAATCCCGGATCGCCTTAGCCCAAATCTGGTCGCCGTCGCCCTTCACCGCCACATGGGCGCTGCCCCGTTCAAGGATCTCTTCCGGATAGAGCGTCGAGTGGATGCCGCCGTAGACAACCCACGCGCCGCGCTCCCGCGCCAGCCGGCCTACTTCGTAGCCGCGCAGCGCGTTCCCGGTGTGGACGCCAATACCGACCACATCGCCCTCCTGCACCTGCAGCGGGTCAAAATGCTCGAGCGTTTCGTCCCAAATGACGGGATCGCCAAACTCCTCGGGCGTCGCGGCAGCAAGGACGTAGAGCCAGCGTGGAGTGATGACGGCGGTGCCGAAAGCCATGTCACTCGGATTGACCAGATGTACACGCATAAGGGAAATGCTAAGTCTACCATCATTAAGAGATTTCAAATGATCCCGTCCTGGCACTTTCCCTTCCTGTCTCCCCGCTTCGAACTCCGTCTGGGCGTAACGCCGCTGACGGCCGAACAGTCGATCCTCGAACAGGATGCCGCCACCCCTGCGGAGCTGCAGGAAAAGAAGGCGCTGCTGGCGGAGTGGCCGGATTACTATCAACAGGCGCTGCCGGGCTCGGAGCCAGCCCAGCGGGAAGCCGCCGCCGTGCTGCAACGGCCCG
This sequence comes from Bryobacteraceae bacterium CoA2 C42, assembly GCA_019931245.1. Classification (GTDB taxonomy): domain Bacteria; phylum Acidobacteriota; class Terriglobia; order Bryobacterales; family Bryobacteraceae. The sequence goes on along the minus strand of JAINDL010000019.1, from coordinate 22,883 downwards.
CCGCCACCCTAGCGGAAGTGGGTGCCCAGGTGGCCGAAGATCTGCTGATCCTCCGCGCCTCCGGCGATCAGGAACTCATTGCTGGCCACCTCTGCTTCCCCAACGGCTGGTGCCTCAACGAAAAGATGGGACGCCCACTGCTCGCCATACACGACCCCGTGCCCGGCTACGCGGAAACGCTCGGCGAACCCACCCGGAACCTGCTCGCCCGCCTCAAGCCCGGCCGCCCCGTCGGCCGCCTCAACTGGGGCATGAAGCCCACGGGCCGGCTCGACCTCAGCTCCCGCTGGAACGATTGGGTTCGTTTCGCAAACAGCGAAGTAACGCCCGAAAACGCGGGTGACCGCTGCTACCTCCGCGTCGAGCGGCAAACCCTTACCGCGCTGCCAGACTCCGGCTGCGTGCTGTTTACCATCCATACCTACCAGCAGACTCTCGCTACTTTGAGCCCGGCCCAGCAGCAACTGTTACGCGGGGTTTTGGAGACGACACCGCCAGCTATGGCCGACTACAAAGGGCTGACCCCCATCCTCGCCCCCGCCCTCCACTGGCTGAGCGAACACGCCCAGCCCGCCCGCTGACCCCCTGCCTCAGTCCACCAGAATCACTTCGAGCGTCCGCGGGCCATGCACCCCTTTCACCCGGATCATCTCAATATCCGAGGTCGCCGAAGGCCCCGAAATCGTCGTCAAAGGCGCCGGCAGCAGCCCCGCCATCCGGCGCATGCCCTCCGGAACGGTCGCCACCAACTGCTCGAGACGAACCACGCACAAATGGTAGTCCGGCACGAGCGACAGCGCCCGGCGGCCCTGCCCGGGCGTGTGCGCAATCACAATCGTCCCCGTTAGCGCAATCGCACCGTCACAAGCCGTCAGCACCCCTTGGCTCGCATCGAGCTCGGCATAGGACAGCCCCTCATCAACGCGGAACTCGAATCCGGCCGGCAGCCAAGCCGCCGGCAGCCCGGCCGGCACCAGCAACCCGGACTTCCCGCGCGCCCGCAGAATTCCCGCCACCGTCTCGGCCACGGCCGCAGCGGCGCAGCGGTGCACCGTGGCGTTATAGTCCCGCAGGCGGTCCGCAAACTGCTCCACCACCTCTTCGCGCGAAAGCGGCGACACCTCGGCATACTCCCGCGGAATCGTCTGATTCGCCGGACCGCCCTGACTCTTCCGGATCCGCGCCAGCACCTGTTCCCGGGCCGTCATCGTTTGGCCCACCATTCGCGGAACGACTCCGCCGGAATCGCATCCAGATCGCGTGTCTCCGTCCACCCGGCCAGCAGACCCGGCAGATTGTCCAGCTTCCCATCGTCGTTAAACGGCCACTGCCCCAGCCGCGCAAACGCATGCGCCAGACTCAGCCGGCTCGCCTTCGACATCGCAAACGCCGCCCCCTTCATCGCCAGCCGCTCAGCCAGCGGCGCATGGCCGCTCTCGACCACCTTCGTCCGCAGGTGAATCAAAATCTCGGGAATGTTGATCTTGACCGGACAGACCTCATAGCAGGCCCCGCACAGCGACGAGGCATAAGGCAGCGTCTGTGAATGCTCCATCGACTGCAGTTGCGGCGTCAAAATCGCCCCAATCGGCCCGCCGTAAACCGATCCATACGCATGGCCCCCCGTCTGCCGGTACACCGGGCAGGCGTTCAAACAGGCCCCGCAGCGGATGCAATCGAGCGTCTCGCGGGACTCCGGGTCGGCCAGCACCTCCGTCCGCCCGTTATCGAGCAGCACGATGTGGAACGCCTGCGGCCCGTCGCCCGGCGTCACCCCGGTCCAGATGGAGTTGTACGGGTTCATGCGCTCGCCCGTGGCCGAACGCGGCAGCAGTTGCAGGAAAACCTCCAGGTCTTCAAACCGCGGAATCACCTTCTCGACGCCCACAATGCTGATCAGCACCTCGGGCAGCGACAGGCACATGCGGCCGTTGCCTTCCGACTCGACCACCACCACCGAACCGGTCTCCGCCACCAGATAGTTCGCCCCGCTGATACCCACCTTCACCCGCAGAAAGCGCTCGCGCAGATACTGACGCGCCGCCCCGGCCAGGTCCTCCGGTTGATAGCCAAGCGTGTCGAGACCCATCTTTTTCATGAAGATTTCGCGAATCTCCATGCGGTTGCGGTGCAGCGCCGGGACCACGATATGCGACGGCTTATCCTCGCCCAACTGCACAATCAGATCGGCCAGGTCGGTCTCAAACGGCGTGATGCCCGCAGCCTCGAGCGCGACGTTCAGCCGCGTCTCGTCCGAGGTCATCGTTTTGACCTTGATGACCTCATCGGCGTTGTACTGCTTCATCAGGTCCACGATGATCCGGTTGGCCTCATCGGCGTCCCGCGCCCAGTGCACCTGGCCGCCGGCCTTTGTGCACGCCTCTTCAAACTGCAGCAGATAGCGGTCGAGGTTCGCGAGCGTATGATCTTTGATCGCCTTGCCCGCGTCGCGCAGCGCCTGCCAGTCTTCTTTTTCGCCCACCACCCGGCCGCGCTTCGTCCGGATCACATCCGTCGCGTGCCGCACGTTGCGCCGCAGCTGCGAGTTGGCCACCATCTTTTTGGCGGCTTCCGGAAACGGCGGGGCGCTGGCGGCCTCTCCAACCCGAACACTCATACGGTCTTCTCCCTGCTGCTTTCCTCGGTCGCGGCCAGAATCTCGGCCAGATGAATCGTCCGCACCCCGGTCCGCTGCCGGCTCAGCGCGCCGCCAATGTGCATCAGGCACGAGTTGTCCGCGCCCGTGCAGGCTTCGGCCTTGGTGCCGAGCACGCACTGCACCTTATCCGACAGCATGGCCGCCGAGACATCCGGATTCTTCACCGCAAACGTCCCGCCGAACCCGCAGCACTGGTCGGCATCCGGCAGCTCGAGCAGCGTCAGCCCCTTCACCTGTTGCAACAGCTCCGCCGGCTTGCCGCCAATGTGCAGCGACCGTAGCGCGTGGCAGGAAGCGTGCAGCGTCACCGTGTGCGGGTAAAAAGCGCCCACGTCCGTCACCCCGAGCTTATCGACGAGCAATTCGGAGAACTCAAACACCCGCGGCAGAATCGCCTCCACCCGCGCCTGCAGCGCCGGATCGTTCAACTGCGCGGCCATCTTCGGGTAGTGATCCCGCATCATCGCCACGCACGATGACGATGGACACACGATCACCTCGGCATCGGCGAACACGTCGAGAAACTGCCGCAGCAGCGCGTAGGAGTCCTCGCGGTAGCCGGTGTTATAGTGCATCTGCCCGCAGCAGGTCTGCGCCGCGCGAAACTCGACCGTATGGCCGAGCCGTTCGAGCACCTCCACCACCGCCTTGCCCGTCCGCGGGAACAGCGCGTCGTTGTAGCAGGTAATGAACAGCGAGATCACCACGTTAGTCTTCGCTCTTCTCGCCGTCGAGCAGGCGCATGCCTTCAAACGCGTTGGGCCCCAGCAGGCCGGCGTTTGAATAGACAAACAGCTTGTCGCGGCTGTCGGTAATGTCCAGGTTGCGCATCGTCAACTGGCCGATGCGATCAAGCGGGGTGAACTCGCCCTTGCCGCTCTCCATCGTCAGCCGCTCGGGCTTATAAGTCAGGTTCGGGCTCTTCGTGTCGAGAATGCTGTAGTCGTTGCCGCGGCGAAGCTCAATCGCCACCTCGCCGGTCGCGGCCTTGGCCACCCACCGCTGCAAGGTCTCGCGCAGCATCATCGCCTGCGGATCGAACCAGCGGCCCTCATAGAGCAGACGGCCCAGCCGGCGCCCCATCGTGTGGTACTGCTCGAGCGTCCCTTCGTTGTGAATGCCCGACAGCAGGCGTTCGTAGGCGATGTAGAACAGCGCCATCGCCGGCGCCTCATAAATCCCCCGGCTCTTGGCCTCAATGATCCGGTTCTCAATCTGGTCGCTCATCCCGAGCCCGTGGCGCCCACCGATGCGGTTGGCCTCCATGACCAGCTCCACCTGATCGTCGAAATGCTTGCCGTTGAGTGCTACCGGCAGCCCCTCGTGGAACTCCACCGTCACGGTCTCGGCCGGCACGGCCACGTCCTCTTTCCAGAACGCCACGCCCATGATCGGCTCGACAATCTTGATGCCGGCGTTGAGAAATTCGAGATCCTTGGCCTCGTGCGTCGCGCCCCAGATGTTCGAATCGGTCGAATAGGCCTTCTCCTTCGACATCTTGTAGCCGAGGCCGGCCTTCTCGAGCAGCTCCGACATCTCTTTCCGGCCGCCGAGTTCGTCGATGAAGGTCTGGTCCAGCCACGGCTTGTAGATCTTCAGCTTGGGGTTCACCATCAGGCCGTAGCGGTAGAACCGCTCGATGTCATTGCCCTTGTAGGTGCTGCCGTCGCCCCAGATATTGACGGCGTCTTCCTTCATGGCGCCAACCAGCATGGTGCCGGTGACCGCCCGGCCAATGGGCGTCGTGTTGAAGTAAGCCACCCCGGCCGTGGTGATATGAAACGCCCCGCACTGCAGCGCGGCCAGACCCTCGCGGACCAGTTGCGGGCGGCAATCGATGAGCCGGGCCTGTTCCGCGCCGCACTCCATCGCCCGCTTCGGGATCTCGTCGTAATCCGGCTCATCCGGCTGGCCCAGGTTCGCCGTGTAGCAGTACGGCACGGCGCCTTTTTGCCGCATCCAGTAGATGGCCGCGCTTGTGTCCAAACCGCCCGAGAAAGCGATGCCCACCTTCTCGCCGAGCGGCAGGGACTGCAGAATATTTCCCATTTAGCCAGTGTAATGGGTCGTGCCTGCCCGCCGCATTATTCGGCGGGCAGGACGCAGCGAAAGCCGATGTTCGGGCTGCGAAACCGCGCCGGCATGCTGACAAACTCAAACGCCAGCGCCTCGGCGATGCCGCGGTCGTACGCCCCGCCCTTGATGCGGTGCCACGCCTCCCCCGCCACCGGCGGCGGCTGCAGCAGGCTCTGCAGGCTCTCAACGGCCTGCGCGCTTGGGGTGTGGGGCTTCTCCACCCATTCCCACACGTTGCCCGCCAAGTGCAGCGCCCCCGCCGGACTCGCCCCGGCCGCGAGCGAATCAACCGCCAGCGGGCCCTTCGCCGCCGCCGGATTCTCCTTCACCGCCGCCAGTTGGGCCTTCATCTCGCTGCCCCAGGGATAGCTACGGCCATCGGTACCCCGCGCCGCCTTTTCCCACTGCTCCTCGCTTGGCAGACGCTTACCCGCCCAGAGGCAGAACTTCTTCGCTTCGTCAAAGCTGACATCGACCACCGGCAGTTCCGGCGCGCCCGGCGAGTCCGGCGCGCCCGTCGCCTGCGCGAACTCCGTGTAGGCCCGATGCGAAACCTCCGTCCGGTCCACCGAAAACGCAGACAGACTGCTTTTCTTCCGGTCCGGCCCCAACAGGAACTCTCCCGCCGCCACCGGCACCACCGCGCCCCCGCGCACCGCCCGGGGTGGCGCCGGGGCCGCGACTGGCTGCGGGCGTCGCAGGTACCACACTGCTCCCGCGCCCAGCAGCAACACAAGACTCAGCGCCCCCGCCACCAGGGCGCCCTTGCCCGCCTTACTGCCGCTGACCGCGGCCACGGGCACCGGCGCCGCCTGCGTCGCCCCGGCCAGCACCCCCTGCAAAATCTCCGCAATCGCCCCAAAACTCTGCAGCCGCTCCTCCGGCTTCTTGGCGATACACCGATAGATCAGATCCACCAACGCCGGCGGCGTCCCGGCCGTCACCAACGGCCCGCGTTCCGGCGTCTCGTGCAGAATCACATAAAACAGCCGCTGCAGCGTATCCCCGTTCACGGGCTTCACCCCGCTGAACAGTTCATAGAGAACCATCCCGAACGAGTAAACATCCACGAGCGGCGTCACCGCCGCGCCAATCACCTGTTCGGGAGCCATATAGAAAGGCGTCCCCATCGACTGGCCCGCCTGCGTCAGGTGCAGCCCCTCGGATTTCGCAATCCCGAAATCCATCAGTTTCGCCCGGCCGCCCTGCTCAAGGAAGACGTTTTCGGGCTTGATGTCGCGGTGAATAATTCCCCGCTCGTGGATAAACCCCAGCGCCCGCGCCACTTCGAGAGCAATCCGCGTCCGGTTCGCCGCATCCCCGGCGTGACCGTTCCGGATGGCGTCCCGCAGGTCCTGTCCGCGCAGAAACTCGAGCACCATGAACGGGTAGCCCTGCTCCTCGCCGTAGTCATAGACGGTGACAATGTGGTCATGCTGAATCGACCCCGCCAGCCGCGCCTCGTGCAGAAAACGCTGCTTGGCCTCCGCGTCGCGGATGCCCTGCTCGGTCAGGATCTTCACCGCCACAGCCCGGCCCATCACCGTGTCTACCGCCTGGTAGACATGCGACATTCCTCCACCCAAAAACGTTTGCAGTTCATAGCGACCGAACCGCACCGGTAGCTGCATAGAGTTAGTTTACGCAACCAGCGAGAGCAGGGCGTAAAGAATCAGGATCAGCAGCAGTACCCCCACGGCCACCAGAATCATCAGCCCCGTCTGGCTCTGCAACGGCGGCGGCAGAGCCCGCAGGAATGCCGGCAAACTCTCGTCCACCACCGGCGCCGGACGCGTTGCCGACGCCGCGGGTACGGGATGAGACGCCGATGGCATCGCCGCCGTCCCCGTCGCCGGACGTGGCGCCGCGGGCGTCAACCCCAGAAACCGCTCAATATCCACCGCCACGTCCCACAGCTTGGCGTACCGATCCTGCGGTTTCTTCGCCGTGCAGCGCGCGACAATCTGCACCACCGGCTCAGCCACGCCCGCCTGCCGGAGCGGTTCCAGATTCAGCGGCTCATACAAAATCTGGTTGAAAATCTTATCGATCGACTCCCCGTTGATCGGCTTCAACCCGGTCAGCATCTCAAACAACAGAATTCCGAAGGCGTATACGTCCACCGCCGCCGTCACCTGCTGGCCCAGCACCTGCTCGGGCGCCATGTAGTACGGCGTCCCCAACGTAAAACCCGCCCGCGTCAACTGCATCCCTTCGGACTTGGCGATGCCAAAGTCCATCAGCTTGATGCGGCCCGACTGATCCACCTGCAGATTCTCGGGCTTGATGTCCCGGTGGACAATCTTCTTCTGATGGATGTAATCGAGCGCCTTGGCCGTCTGCACCGCCAGCAGCAACCGGTTGCGCGCATCCCCGGCCCGCCCGCTGCGCAGCGCCTCGCGCAGGCTCTCCCCGCGCAGAAACTCCATCACGATATACGGCTTGCCCTGCTCCTCGCCAAAGTCATAGACGCTGATGATGTTCTCGTGCGAAATGCCCGAGGCAAGCCGCGCCTCCTGCAGAAAGCGAGCCTTGGCCTCGGCGTCCGCGCAGCCCTGCTCGGTGAGAATTTTGACCGCCACGGTTCGTCCCAGAACCGTATCCTGCGCGCGGTACACATGGGACATGCCGCCGCCGAGGAACTCTTGTAACTCGTACTTGCCGACACGGGAGGGGAGCTGCATGGGGGTTCGACTACTGCCTCCTCATAGTACTATTTCGCCGGATTCGATACGCAGCGAAGCTGGTTAAAGAACTGTTTCGAGAACACCGGCACGTCTACCTGGAACTTGTAGCGCACCTCCTTGCCCTCGATCTTCATTGTTTCGTTGTTCCGGCCCGAACGCAGGAACCATTCAATCACGTAGTTCGAGCCGGCCGGCGTCTGGTTGTCGGCGTTGGCGAAGAAGTGGAACACGGCCCATAGCCCCCGCTCCTCAGCCGCCGAAAACTCCGTCCCGCCGCTTACCTTCACGCCGATCTTCGCCTCTCCCGTCCCCGGCCACGTGAACTGCTTGCCGCCGCCGCTCGCCCCGAGCGACGCCTTCTGGCCGTCAATCGACAGGTTGAAGCCCTGCACCACATCCGTCCGCACCGGCGTCAGCGTGTACCGTAGCGCCGGCGCGGCCGCGTTGTTCGGATACATCATGTCGCCAAACCGCATCGCTTCGCTAAAAAACCGCACAAACGCCGGGTTCATCTGGATCGGCCCGGGCTCGCCGGTCGGCTTGTACTCGTCGCCCTCCTTCTTCAGATACTTCTGCAGGTTCTCTTTGTAGAAGGCGGGCAGCAGGCCATCCGCCGGACGGAAGACGCGGTTCACATCGTCGAGCGTGGCGTCCGTTTTAGCGGCCGGGTTGAACGGAAACTTGTTGGCGAGGGCGTTGAAACCGCGGCACATGCCGGCGCCTTTGGCGTTGAGCTCATCGGCGCCCACGCCTTTGAGCATCTTCTCCACCTGCGTAATAGGATCTTCAAGCAGCTTGGCGGCCATCTGATCGACCTGCGCGCCCGGGTCCGGGTTAAAGCGCCGGGCCACGCCCTTGACGGTCATCCGCGCATCGCCGGCCATGGTCACCGTTTGGTTAGCGATGTTCACGTCGGCCTTGGCCGCGACGGCGTCGGCGACGCCCTTCTGCAGCTTGGTGAGCGCGTCGATGTAAGTGCCGTTCTTATCCTCGTAGATGTACTTGACCAGGGTGGCCGGCGGCGGCACCACCTCCTGCACCGGCTGAAACGCCGTCCGGATCTTGTCGTTATCAACGGCCGTGTGCTGCGTTGCCAGCCAGAAGAGCGCCATCAGCGGCGTTGTGTTGTTCGACAGCACTTCGAGCTTGGCGGCGGCGTCCTCGAGGTCCTTGAACTTCACCACGCTCGAATTGCGAACGTAGGCCTGCCAGGCGCGAATGTAGTCGGCGCTGTAGAGGTCCGTCAGGTCGCGGGCCAACTGCGCCAGATCATAGTTCTGCTGCGTGTCGCAGCGGGTGCGAGCCGTGTCCTTCCCCACGGCGGGGTCGCCGCAGAGCACCCAGCTTTCGCCGCCAAAGAACGGCTTCGGATTCTTGATGTAGCCGGACATCGAAGCAAACCCGGGCCGGGTGAACGCCCCCTGCACGTCCTTGTTATTAATCACGAAATCGGCTGTCTCTTTGATGTCGCGGTTGAAGTTTACCGGCTTGTTGGCCTTGTTGGCCGCGGCGAGCATCGAGGCGTAAATGCTGTTCACACCCGAAAAGCCCGCCAGATAGCGCCGCGCGTTACTCACCGCTTCGGCATCGAACGGCAGCGGACACCCGCCGGTCTCGAGGAACTTGCTGTAGAAGGCAAACTGCTTCCGCGCGAGTTCCTGCCGCGGTTCATCCACGCCCCGGCCGGCTGTCCACGCCGCCAGCAGCGCCGGACCGGTAATCTCCTCGACCGCCTTATCCGGATACGCCGTCACCGTCAGATAGGTCCGCAGGTGCGACACGTGCAACGAATAATCATCCCCCGCGTTGGGCGTCGCCGGCAGCCGCCGCATCTGGCTCTGCAGGTTCAACACCGTCGGGCCCAGCAGCTGCTGGTTGAACTTCTGACACCAGATTTTCTTCACCTCGGGATATGCCGCATCGCCCGCATAGAGCCCCCAGCGCAGCCGGTAAGGCGCTCCGTTCACGCGATAGCCATCAAGCGTCTCGAGTGTCCCCCGCAACGTTTCCAGCTTCTCGAGCGCCGCCGCCTCGGGCAGCGCCGCCGGATCGGTCGCGTTCACGCTCGCCATGCCCTTGGCCGCTTCGAGGGCGTCGCTCTCGAGCGCCCGGTTGCCCACATAGGAGACCGTGAACCCCGTAAACGCGGCCAGCCCCAACACCGCCGCCGTCGCCAGGAGAATCCGCTGCGCCATGCTGGTCTTGGTCGAGGCGCTCGACGCCATCAGCGCATCCTGGTCGCCCAGCAGCACATCGTTGAACAGCCGGCCCAGAAACGTCCACTGCGGCACCTTGCGCGTGGCGCCCACCTGCGGCGTACCCTGCACCCCCTGCGCCATCACTCCGCCCGGACCCAGCTTGAAGGCTTTCGTCGCGCTCCCGCCCGCATCGAGCGCCGGCTGGTGCTGCTCCCGCGCCGAGCGCAGAGCGCCGCTGTCGTCAACCACCACCGGCCGCACGCCCGAAAAATAGAACCCGCGCAGAAACGGCGAGGTGCGCAACTGGCTGGGCCGGCACAGATCCACCAGAAACTGCACCAGCGGCCCCCGCAGCTTCCGGAACTCCCGGGCGAACTCATAGGCCCCCGGCAGCTTCTCGGGATCCGTTTCGCGCGGCAGATAGGTCAGCCGTTTATCGCTCAACGAGTGGCACAGATTCTGGAACAGTTCGCTGATCCGCCGCGTCGCCTCCTCGGCGTAGATGCCCTGCGCCGCGCCGGGCAGCGGCGCCGTCGCGCCGAACACCTGGTAGGCCTCTTCGTTGGCGAAATTGCGGACAAAATCGTGGAAAAACGGCAGCCGGTCCATGCGCGTGAACAGGACATAAACGGGAAAATTGATCCCGAGCGTCTCGGCGATATCGCCCAGCCGGGCGTTCAGGTTCCGCGCCGAGGCCGTAATCGCCTCGCCCCCGCCGGGCGCCAGAAACCGCTCGATATCGAAACAGACCACGGCCGCCCGCGGCGCCTGCGCCCCGCCGCCCACCACGCTCTTGAGCGCCCCCGGCGCCATGCGCCGCACCAGCCGCTGCCAGCGGTCGGCGTTGCTCGCTAGCGGCCCGCCGGTATCGAGAAACAGTGTGTTCTTGGCCAGAAACACGTTGGCCAGGCGCGTCGGCACGACATTGGTGTCCTGATACACCTGCCCGAACACCAGCTCCGGCTCGAGCGCCGAGTGCAGCAGCGAGGTCGTCTTCACGCTCGCCGCCTCGCCCATCACAAAGAACAGCGGCAGGTTGCCGATGCGCGCCCCCGGCACCGCCTTGGCCGCCGCCAGCTTGGCGTCCACTTCCTTGACGAGACCGTCAATCTCCGGGTCTCCGCTTGGCTTGGCGCCGCTCTGCGCCTCCTGCCGGCTCTTCCACCAGACAAAGAAACCGGCGCCCAGAATACCGAGAATACTGAGCAGGCCAATGAAGATGTAGAGCGTCGAGCCGTGCAGTGCCAGCAGGAAGCCGAGGCCTACCGACAGGCCAATCCAGAGGAGAAGTCCAATAAGAGCGACGACAAGAGGGGACATCACAAGGCTCCGTTAGCGGCCCAAGGCCAGTTGTTGCAGGGCGGCAATGCCCCCGTCGAGCAGAAAATAATAGACGCCGTAGCCGATCAGGGCCACCCCGAGACACCCGGCCGCCGCGTAGAGAATGCGCTTTACCCACGGGTCGTGCGTCGCCGGCGGGGCGACCGTCGACGGGGGCGGCTGCCACTCCGGCGACAGCAGCGGCGAAGAGCGGCGGATCCGGTGGATCTTCTCCCCGACGGCGTTCACAATCGGCGTGATCTCGCCCCGATTGCCGATCGAGTAGCGGCCCGCGAACCCGAGCAGCATGCACAACTGAAACATCTCGAGCAGATCGGCCAGCGACTGCGAATCGTTCATCCGGACCAGGTTGTTCAGGTGTTGAAAAAACACCTCTCCGGCCACATGGTGGCCAAAGTACTCCTCCTGCAGCGGCTGGCGCGGCCAATCGGCAAAGACCGGACTGCGCAGGTTCAGAATCGATTCGTCGAGAAAGGCGATCACGGCGAAGATCGCCAGTTGGATCTCCTGCGGGTCGTAGCCGCGCTTCCGCGCCTCGGCATCGGCGCTCTTGATCGCCTCGCGGACCTGCTGGCGGAAGACGTTGGCATCGGTCACCGGCTGACGGTTCGACCGCAGCCGCTCGGCAACCGTGAACAGCTCCTGAAAGACAAAAGCGAGGTTCTCCGCACGGCGTTCCGTGCCGTAGGCGGCGGGGGGGGTGGGATTGGCGGTGGGGTGCATCGGGTCCTCGGGTTCCGGGGGTTTAGGCGTCCAGGATGGCGAACAGTTCCAGTTGCGGGTCCGGCAGGTCGCCCGGGATGTACAGGCCCACCTGCCGCGTCCGGTTGATCTGCGACCAGTGCGGGTCGGCGCAGGTGACCGAGAAGTATTGGGCATCGACGCGGCTGCGAATCGCCGACGGGGGCACCGGCAGATGCGTGAGCGCCATGCCGGCCATCGCGCGTTCCACCAGCTTGGGAACCCAATCGGCCGAGCTGAGCTTGGCCAGCATCGGCGTACGCCGGATCACCTCCGCCTCGCCAATCCGGCAGCGCACGGCTAGAATCCACCGGGACTTGTTCAGCGCGCGCGTGTCGGCCACGTCGCCGGTGTAGAAGTAGTCGGCGGTCTTCTCGAGCGGGATCTCCACGAAACGGGTCGGCACAATCGTCTCCAGATGAGTGCGAATATGCAGGTCCAGCGCTTCAAAAGTTTTGTCTAAATGGCGATGATCGTACAGCGGCACGTTGCGCGGATGCGATTCGAGCGCGAACGTGCACAGCGCCCCGCCCAGGCGCGCCATCGTCGTGTACAGCTCCTCCGGGTGGCCTTTCTTCACCCGAAGAATATGACGCAGCTCCGGCACCGCCGCATTGACGCTGTGCAGCATCCAGAAACTGGCAATCTCGCTCGTCGAGTACTCTGTCCACAGACTTGCCCCCGCCGTCTTGCCCCGGCTCAGCGTCGAACTCTTCTCTTCGAGGATCTCAATCAAGCGGACCAGAATCGACAGCAGCCGTTCACTCGCGCCCAGTTGAATGCACGGGGGGATAAAGGTGGGGTCGAAAACGAACCCGCCGCTCCCGTCGCGTTGCACGCGGGCCAGGGCGATCGACTGGGTCGGGTCAAACGGTTCGGTATCGAGGACGAGACGAACGTTCTTCCGCCCCAGTCGCACCGCCTTCTCGTCCCGGCCGGTGGTCTCGTCAAATAAGGAGACCGGCTGGGCGGCAAACCGGACGTTCGCCCCCGGGTTCTCCTCGGCCGGCACACAGTTCAGCCCGTTCGGTTTCATCGGCGGTACGGTGAGCAGTACCGTGACCGTGTCCCGTGTGACCGGGAAGGCGTCGGCGAACGCGCGGGGTGCGGGCAGGGCATCGTGGTCGGGCATGTGGAACGCCAGACCATCTGGAAACACCCCGCGCGCGTGCAGCAGCGCCAGATTGCCGTTGAGCAGAGCCTCGGAATCGAGTTCACAACCGATCAGCCCCCAGGCTTCGAACCAAAGCGAGGAGGTAACGAACCGGATCGAGTCTTCAAAGTACCGGCCCTGCACCTGGAAATGGTGCGGCCCGAGATACATCCCCTCCGACCACACGACGCGGGAAAGTTGTTTCATTTGAAACCCTTGCCATTTCTGGCAGCATTCACTCTACCATAGCCACTTTGCATCATCACCCTAATGGTACGCGGAATTCCGGCCCAAAACCCGCGGCCGGACCGCAAAATCCCCCACCCTCTCCGGCGCGGTTCCGTGAGGGAATCCGGCGTCAAACTACGCGTTACATGATAAGCTTGACCTACCAAAAGGGCGCCTTGGCCGATGACCTTCCACGACAAATACGAACTGCTGGCCCATCTTCGGGATGATGGCATTAAGACTGATATCGTCCGGGAGGTTGCCACGGGCAGGGCACTGGAGGCCCATCATTTCGTCGCCGGCCCTACGCCGGAGAACGTGGCGCTCCTCGAACGGCTCGACCGCGCCGCCGCCGGCATCGTCGTCGACCGTGGCGACCTCGACGGGATTCCCTACGTGGTTGCCGAGGTACTTCCCGACCGGAAACCATTTCGGACCTGGTTGGAGTCGTTGCCGGTAGCCCCCCCGCTACCACCCCCCGCAGCGCCGGTCGCTGAGACGCTGTCGTTCACGGCGATGTTTCAGACGGCCTCCCCGGCGCCACCGGCCAGACCCGCCGAACCGTCCTCGTTCACCGCCATGTTTCAGACGGCCCCCCCGGCGCCTGAGACCCAGCCTGTCCCCGAACCACCTCCCGCCCGACCCGCCGAGCACTCCTCTTTCACCGCCATGTTCCCGACGGCAACCCCAGCGCCCCCAGCGCCCGGCGCCCGTTCTGCAGCATTCGAGCGCGGCGAAACCCTACCGCCGTTCCAGGCACCCAAACTCGCCGCCCCGGCCCCTCCGGCTTTTCAGCGTGGCGAAACCCTACCTCCGTTCCGGGTCCCCAAGCTCCCCGATCCCACGACCTCCGCCTTTCAGCGCGGTGAAACGCTGCCCCCCTTCCGCGTCCCCGCCGGCATTAACGCCTCTGCCCCCGAAGTCACCCCCACCCCACCTCCTCCGGGGGAATTCACCCGGATGTTCGATCCCCACTCCATCCTCGCCGACCGCCCCGGTTCCGCCGCTCCTCCCGCCGGCACTGGTAACCGCGACGACGACTTCATGAAACTCTTCCAGGTCCCCTCGCGCGATAAACCCGGTACCTCCATGTCCAGCGCCCCGGCCCCGGCCCCCGGCGAGTTCACTCGGATGTTCTCCGCCCCAACGCCCGCTCCCGCCACTCCCCCACCAGCGGCCAACCCTGCCCCCGGCGCCTTTACCCAGATGTTTACGGCCCCCCCGGCAGCGCCAACCAACCCGCCGGCCACCCCCGCTCCTCCGCCGACCCAGCAGGCTCCCGGCGAATTTACTCGCATGTTCTCCGCTGGCCCGGCCGCCCCACCCCCCGCCGTTGCCAGATTCCCCGACCCTTCGCCTTTCCCTCCCGCCGGTCTCCCCCCCGTCAAACCGGTCGATAGCCCCGGCCAGTTCACTCAAATGTTCGGCGCCCCGGGTATGGCCGGAACCCCACCATCCCCCGCCCCGCCCGCCACACCATCTCCGGTCTTCCCCCCGGCAGCCTTCCCCTCCGCGGGAGGGCCGGCCGTACCCCCCGCCAGCGCCACCCAGGTCTTCACGACCCCCTCTCCCTCGGCAGGCGCCGCTGGCCCCGTCGCCCCCGCCGGACCCAGCGAATATACCCGGATCTTCGCCGCCCCCCCGGCGTCCATCGCCGGAGCACCCATCTCGCCCGCGTCCCCCGGCCCCACCCCCGGCTTGCCCAATCTGCAAATGCCGCAGATGCCTCCGGTGCCCCAGATGCCGCAGGCCCCGCAGGTTCCCTACGTCCAGATGCCGCAAATTCCGCAGATGCCGCAGGTGCCCCAGATGCCACAAATGCCGGAACTGCCCGCCGCCACGCCCAAATCGAACGTCCTGCCCCTCGTCCTGTTTGGGGGCCTGCTCGTCATCGCCGTCCTCGTCGTTGCCTACTTCGCGCTCCGCGGCTAGCTTTTTATTTGGCGTTCTCCGGCAGCAGAATAATCAACTCCAACTGCGGTTGCGGAAAATCCGCCGGCACATACGCAGCCAGATTACGTGAACGCGCAATTGCCTCCCACGCCACCCCGCCCGGCGTCTGATCCAGGCTGAAATACTGCGAGTTCAGCTTGGCCGGCACTCCGCTCGGCGGCCGCGGCGCATGCGTCAGCGGCACCCCCGGCAGCGCCTGCCGAACGAGGTGCTCAATGTGATTGGCCGAACAGAGCTTGATCAGATGCGGCACCTTCGTAATCAGCTCAGCCTCGTTCATCTCAGCGGTTACCGCCAGATACAGCCGTGTGTTCTTGAGGAACCGGTCCTCGGCCAGCGGCGTACCCCAAATCGAACTCTGCAAGAACTTTAGCGGCAGCGAAATGAAGTTGCTCGGAATCACCGTCTCAAGCAGGTTCCGGATCATCTCGTCGAGTTCGGTGAAGCAGCCGGCCAGATTATCGTGGTCGTATTTCGGTAGATCCCGCGGATGCAGCGTGGTCGAAAAGGTCGTCATCGCCCCGGCCAGCGACAGCATCGTCTCATACAATTTGGCCGGATGGCCCCGCCGGACTTCGAGCAGATGCTGAAAAATTGGAAAGTGCGAATTGATTGTGTACAGCAGCCAGAAATTGGCAATATCCGCCGTCCCGAAGTCGGCGAGGCTTAGATTCTTCTGCCGCCGGCCCCCGGCCAGCATCGAACTTTTCGCCGCCAGAATCTCCACGAGCCGCCGTGTGATCGCCAGGAGATACTCGCTGCCGGCTACATCGAGCAGGGGCGGCACGAACCGCTGGTCCAACTCAAGCGTTCCGGTGGCGTGCCGCTTCACCCGCGCCACCCGGATTGTTGAGTATCCCTCGCGAGCCTCATTGCCCGTGAGCAGCCGGAAGTTCTTCCGCGCCATCTGCACCGGCTTCTCCACCGTGCCGTTGTTTTCATCCCGCAGCATTGCCACATCGGCGTAGTAGCGCGTGGCCGCGTCCCGCTTGGTTGCCAGCGAGATGTTCATCCCGGGCACGCGCGACTCGGGAATGCACAGGTAGATGTCGAGTTCTTTCTGATCCGGATCAAACGCTTCGGCTAACAGCTTGGGCGGCGGCGGCGGATCGGCCGCCGGAATCTCGAACAGCAAGCCGTCCGGCAGCATCCCGCGCGCTTCGGCCACGGCGAGGTTGCCATTGGAGAGCTGCTCGTGGTCAATCCGCACATCCTCAAAACCCCAGGCCGCAAACGCCAGCGCCTCAGTCTGAAATCGAAGGGTGGATTCAATGAATCGATCCTGCGTCTGGAGATGCTGGGGACTCAGCAACGTTCCCTTCATCCAGATCACCGGCTGCAGTTGCCTCATATCGCCTCAAAGGTAACACGCGGAATCCAGGCGCACGAACCTGCAATCACAAGGGAAGAATCTCTTCCCGCTCGGGGTTGTAGCGCAGTCGGCGCTTCTGCAGGTACGCAAGGTTGCCGAGGTGCGAAGCCGCCGCCGACCGGTGGCCGATGTAAACGTCCCCATTCGGCAGCTTGCGCGTCCGGCAGCAGTCGATGAAGTTCTCGACGTGGTCAATCGTCTGTTCGCGCGGACTCTTCACGGTCACCGGCACGGCGTTCCGCTCGGCGGAGGTGAAGATAAACTCACTGCGGGTGATGTAGAGCTTGCCCTCCGTGCCGCAGAACTCAATCGCAGCGCCGCGGATGCCCGGCGCGAGGGTGGCCTCAAACGTTGCGGTCCAGTCGTTCGGATACTCGAGCAGCACGTTGATTGTGTCTGGCGCTGTTCGCCCGTCTTTATAGTGATAGACGCCGCCCGCCGCGCTTGCCGCAATTGGGTTGTCCTGATTCATGAACATATGGACGACGTCGATCCAGTGCGTGAACAGGTCGGTCACCTGGCCCCCGCCGAAATCGAGATAGGCGCGGAAGTTGAAGTACTGCTGCGGATCATAGTCGCGCCACTTGACCGGACCGAGAAACTTTGCCCAATCGAGGTTGGACGGCAGGGGGGACAGCGCCGGCGGCGCCTTCCGCAGGTGGTAGGAGTTGCCGTGCCACCACGTCCGCACCAGAGTAATTTTGCCCAGTTTCTTCGTATCGAAGTACTCTCGCTTGGCCTGCAGATAGATCTGGCCGCTCCGCTGCTGCATGCCTACCTGGCAGATCCGATTGTTGATCCTTGCCGCCTTGACAATCCGCGGGCCTTCCTCAATCGTCAGCGACAGCGGCTTTTCGACATACACATCCTTGCCCGCGTTCAGGGCGTCAATTGCCGTGTCTGCGTGCCAGTGGTCTGGCGTCGCAATCAGCACCGCGTCGACGTTCTTCTGCTCAAGCAGCTTGCGGTGATCGTTGAAGCCCTTGGCGGCGGGGGCCTTCGTCTGGACCTTATCGATTTTGGCGCCGTAAATGTCACATACGGCCGTCAGGTCCACCTGTTTGGTGTCGGTGAACACTGTACTAACGTGCGCCCCTCGGTCGCCGCAGCCGATCAATCCGAGATTGATCCGCTCGTTGGCGCCCAAAATCCGTCCGTAAGAAGCGGCTGTAAACAATGCCGCACCGCGATAAGCCAATGTTCGACGTGTCATCCTGGTCCCGATTGTATCAGCCGGGCCGTCTCTCGAGAGCACGGGTGGTAAAATCAAGTGTCGATGAAGCGCGCCCTTGTCACCCTAGCCATCGAAGAGCGTTATCTTGGCCCGTGGCGTGAATTTGCCAGGGCAGGTTGGGAAGAGTACGCCCGACGGTTTGACCTCGATCTGATTGAAATTACGGAGCCAATCGACCGCTCAGCCCGCGCGGGCCTCCGCAGCCCGGCCTGGCAGAAGTGCCTGATTCCCAATCAGCCGTGGGCGGCCCAATACGACCGCATTCTGTGGGTCGATAGCGACATCGTCGTGAACACAGCGGGTGCCGGCGATCTACTGAGTGAAGTCCCGGCGGAGAAGGTGGGTGCGTTGGTCGACGCTTCCCAACCCTTTTTCATAACTCCTGGCTGGCGGCGGGTCTACCATCCCCACTACTACACCGAATGGGGATTGCCCTCCGACTGGGGTAGCGGTATGAACACTGGGGTGCTGACCATCACGCCGCGGCTGCATGCGGAGCTTTTTCAGTACGTCTACGACAATTACGAGGGCCGCCCGGGCCCCGAGTGGCATTACGAGCAGCGGCCGTTAGCCTGGCATCTGTTCGACGCCGGTCTCGTCTATCCCATTGACAGTAGGTATAACTTTGGCTGGGCGCGCGACCGGTTCTTACACTATCCCTTTCTTCGTCCGGAACGGCCGGGCTATGCCGAACTCGCCAGACTTTGCATGCAGTCCTCGCTTAGCCGCGCTTACTTTCTGCACTTCGCGGGTTGCCACGGGGATATGCAGTACCTGAGCACTTAATACTACTGTGTCATGACATAGAATACACTTTGGGCGTGGCCCTCGCAACCTCCCCCCGCGCCAGGCCCACGCGAAAAGTGCATCACATTGCATGACACAGTAGTGTTAACCGACACGTCAATCACCGCGAAGAAAAGGACACTCTGGGCGTCGGCCAAGCGCAGCTTGGGGATGTTACTGCGGTGCCCAAACAGCCGGTCCTCGCCGTTGCGGCTTACCGCGCTCTGCTGCCTGCTTCCATTCTCGCATTCGGCGCCGGCCGTGGACCAGTGTACGCCAAACTCCCCAAGTGGAGACGCCGCGCTCGCCGCCCGTCCTGTCTCGATCTCATTGCTCTGCTCCGAATCGAAATGGCCGAACAACCCCAATTGCTAGAACCATTTGGTTTCGAAATCTCCGCGCCAGCAATGACTCGCGCCGCCGCCGCTTGAATTCATGTAGAAACTCCAGGGGCGAGTAACTCGCCTGTTGGTGCCGTACCTATGCGGCCTGTGCGCTTTTTTTGAACCCGCGCACAATGGACTCGCTTCGGCCCGGCAGGATGGGCGAGTTCTTCGCCCGTTCCTCGCCCGTTGGCACCGGGTTGTCGATGAGGGAGAATGTCAAGTCTGTAATTGTTCTAACTCTGACGCTCTACGGGTGTGCCCTTCAAATCGGAACTGGCGATTTGGTCGGCGATCGGAAGATTTCGGATGACGCTATTCGACGCCTCCGTCTCAAGCAAGTCCGACCCAAGTTCAAACTCAACCAGGACGGTACTTTGACAGCCGAGAAGGTTCCTTCGAGTGCCTTCCGGGATTCAACCTCTTGGAAATCAGCCTACAGCGGGAGGGGCAGAGGGCGGAACGGGCGGGTTTTTTGTGGGCTGATGGGTGAAGGCTGATGGGATGATGTGGCTGCTGGGATGGATGGTGGCGGCGGTGTTGGTGGAGGAGGGCGGGGAAAGCTGGCAGCTGCGGGTGGGGGAGCGGGTGGTGGCGCGGGTGGCGGATTTGCGGTTTGTCTGGGATGCGCGCGGGGAGCGGATTCTGTCGCGGACGGAGTCGCCGGGATGGGAGGGGCGGGGGGTGCGCCACGGCGTGGTGCTGCTCAGCGATGGGAAACGGCAGATGCAATGGGCTTACGAGGGCGGAGGGTTTCGGCGCGCGGCGGGCGGGGGGCGGGAGCAGAAGACGGCGCCGGCGCCGAGGCAGATCCGGCTGCGGCAGAGCAGCCTTGCGGAGTTCCGGAAGGCGCGACCGGAGGCGGCCAGGAACGGGGGGCCGCGGCCGCCTGTGATCGAGGAGCGGGTGGAAGCCTGGCAGCGGCTGGATGGACGGACCTGGTGGGCGAAGGGGTTTTATGACGGGGAGGGATGGACGGGCGTGGGCGGGTTTGGGTATTTCGACGAATGGACGGGGGAGAGGAGGAGTTATTCGCCACCGGAGTTAGTGGATTGGTCGGTGGGGACGATGCTGGTGGAGCGGGACTCGGTTTGGCTGGCGTTGGTGCGGTATGGGGAGTGGGGATCCGGCGGGGGCGGGGTTTGGCGGTTTGACCGGATCCGGGAGGAGATGGAGCGGGTGGGCGGGAGGGGGCTGATTGTGCGGGAGATGGAACGGGTGGGGACGGACATCGTCATGGCGACCGACTGGGGAGCGATGGTGTGGGACGGGACGCGGTTGCGGAGGTTTGCGGTGGACCACCGCGGCGAACTTCGGGAGGGGCTTTAGCGTTCCGGCGGGCGGCGGACGGGGTTAGCGGACAATCCGGCCAAAGAGCTGGCCACCCCGGCCGGGTCCGAGCCAGGTGCCGGCGTACTGATCCTGGTAGAGCACGACACGCGCCGAGTACGGGCCCCCGGGCATGGCCACGCCGGTGAGCTGAATCATCGGGGTGTCGCCCGCCCATTCAATCGTGACCGGTACCGGCAGCGGCCACTCCCGTTCGCCAAGCTTCATGCGCGTGCGGAGCAGCCAGGTGTGGCCGGCCAGCTTCGTCATGCCGTCGATGGAGTAGCGCTCTTCGGCCGAGAGCCCCGGCTTTTTCCAGGTGGTGGAATGGCCCACGAGCGCCGCCCCGGTGAGCATGGCCGTCAGCTGAGCATCCAACTGCTGCTGCGGCGTGGCGACCCTGGTTCCGCCGCAGCCGGTCAGGATCAGCAAAACGCCGAGCAGTTTGTTCATACCGGCATCCTAACGCGCCAGCAGGCCAAACCCAAAGCGGCGGTCAACCCGGCCAGCACCCGGAACAGTCCGTCGTACGAGCCGGTCCGTGCGAGGGCCGCGGCGAGCAGGACGGGCCCCACGGCGGAGGCAACGACCGTCATCATCTGGGCCGCGCCCTGGATCCGGCCGAGTTCGACCCGGCCAAAGACGGAGCTCCAGACGGAGAAGAAGACTACCGTAACGACGCCGCCGGCCACCCCCATCGCTACGCCGTAGCCGATGACCCCGGCTAGCGTCGTCACCTCGGGCAGCGCCGCCAGCGCGACGGCCAGCCCCCCCATACCCAAGCCCATCAGCCGCTGGATAGGCCAGCGCATAGCCAGCCAGCCGCCGCCGAAGTTCGCGAGTAAGCCGAGCAGGGTGCTGACCACGAGGACCATCTGGTAGACATTGGCGTCGAAGCCGCGCTGTTCGAGAATGGACTGATTGAACAGGGCGATGCCCGAATAGACGAGGCCGAACATGGCGCTAGCGAGTCCGAACACCCAGAAGGCCGGGGTGCGCAGCGCATCGCGGAAGAGCATGCCGCCGGTGGCGCCGGCGAGTTCCGGTACGGCGGGTGGCGCTTCGCGCACGGCGGCCCAGGCGAGCGGGGCGAACAGGGCGACGAGCGCGCCGCCGACGCCCAGCCAGGCGGGCCGCCAGCCGTAGAGGAGGACGGCCTGGCCGACGGCGGGGAAGGTGGCGATGAACCCGAGGCCCACGAGCAGGGCATAGACCCCCATGGCGAAGTTGATGCGGCGGGCGAACCATTTTCCGGCCACGGCGAGACTGACCACGGAGAGAGCGCTCTGGCCGAGGCCGCGGGTGAGGGTGATGGTGACGGCCAGCACGGCAACGCTGGTGGCGCCGGCCATGACCAGCACGGTGAGTCCCAGCAGGAGGAGCAGGGCCGTCATGACGCCACGGGCGCCCCAACGGTCGACGAGGCGGCCGCAGGGGATGTTGCAGGCCGCGCCGAGGAGGGTGGCCCAGAGGTTGATGGTGGCGTAGGTGATCCGGTCGAGGCCGAAGTCGCGCAGGAGCGGTTCGGTGACGAGGCCCAACCCCTGCGTCCGCCCCGGCAGGGTGCCCACCATGGCCAACGCCGCCATGCCCAATACGAGCCAGCCACGATCCATGCAACAATCGTAGCCCAGTGCTTTGGACCATTCGCATGAGCGCCCTGCTCTACGCCGTTGTTCTGCTGCTCCGCCGCCGGCACCCCGGCGCGGCGCGGTGGCTTTCAGGGGCGGCGTACGGGCTTTACCTGGCCCATGTTTACCTGGCGTTTGACCAGCGCTACGGGTGGAGCCACGCGGCGGCGTATGCGGAGACGGCGCGGCAGACGCGGGAGCTATTTGGCTTGGACTGGGGCGGCGGCATTTACTGGAACTACGCTTTCACGCTGCTCTGGCCGCTCGATATTCTGTTTCCGGGCCGCGCGTGGTCGGGGTGGCTGCATGGATTTCTGATCTTCATGTTCGTGAACGGCGTTTTTGTTTTCGGCAAGTGGTGGCGGTAGCGGCTCAGAAAGAGTATTTGAGGGCGAACTGAATCTGCCGGAGCTGGCTGGTGGAGCGGATGCGGCCGAAGGCGGCATTGGGGGCCGCGCCCTGGGTTCCCCACGCGGCCGAGGGGCGGCCCCAGGCGGGGTGGTTCGGGGCGTTGAACATCTCCATGCGGAACTGGAGGGTGTGGGCTTCGTGGATTTTGAAATCCTTCATGGCGGAGAAGTCGACGTTCCAGTTGGACGGGGCGCGGAGGGCGTTGCGGGCGCAGTTGCCGAACTGACCGGCGGTGACATTGGTGAAGGCTTCGCGGACGAAGTAGCGGTCCGGATGGGGCGTGGAGGCGACGGGGTCGACGCCGGAGACGCAGTTGAGGCGGTTGGAGTGGGGGAAGCCGGCGCCCATGCCGGCCGAGTCCCAGGATTCCGGGTTGATGGGGGTTCCGCTTTGGATGTTGGTGATGGTGGAGAGCTGCCAGCCGCCGGCGATGGCATCGACGAGGGCGTTGTTGTTGAGCATCGGCTGGCCTTTGCCGAAGGGGAGGTTGTAGAGGAGAGACACAACCAGACGCTGGGGAACATCGAAGCCGGCGTAGGAGTAGTCGCAGGAGCGGCAGCGGGGGTTCATGAGGGTGAAGTCGGAACCGGTGCCACGGATGGCGGAGTTTTCGTCGAGGGCCTTGGACCAGGTGTAGCTGAACATGGCGGTCATGCGGCTGGTGAGGCGCTGGGTGAGTTTGGCGGAGAAGGCGTTGTAGT